>DASURV010000200.1:0-41967 GCA_036375455.1 Casimicrobiaceae bacterium
GCCGGGTCGCCGCTAGGGCGGGAATCGTCGACCTCGGCGCTGCGCTCGCTCGCGTTCGCCTTGTTCCAGTCGCTGCTGACGCCGCCGTTCGCGCTGCTGGTCGTCGCATTGTTCTGGCTGCCGGCGGTCCCGCGCTACCGCTTCATCACTACCTGGTGCGCATTGAACCTGTGGGCGGCGCGCTGGATCTGCGGCATCCGGCACCGCGTCGTCGGCATGGAAAACGTCGGCACGAGCCCCAAGATCGTCGCCTGCAAGCACAGCTCGACCTGGGAGACGCTGTTCCTGTCGCGCCTGCTCCCGCCGCTTTCGTACGTCGCGAAAAAGGAGCTCCTGTCGGTACCCTTTTTCGGCTGGGCATTCCGCCTCGCATCGCCGATCACCATCGATCGGTCGACGGGCCAGAACGCGATGAAGCAGGTCGCGAACCAGGGGCGCGAGCGCTTCGCGCAGGGCTTCTGGATCGTCCTCTATCCGGAAGGCACGCGGATACCGGTTACGCGACGCGTACGCTACAAGACCGGGGCGGCCCGGCTCGCCATCGCGATGCAGACGCCGATCCTGCCGATCGCGCACAACGCCGGCTGGCTGTGGCCAAAGGGCGTGCTGGGCAAGCGGCCCGGAACGATCACGCTGTCGATCGGCAAGCCGATCGAGCCCGGCACGATGGACGCGGCGCAGCTGATGCACGCGGTCGAGTCGTGGATCGAGGACGAGGTCGCGCGCGTCGGGCGGCCATGATCGGCGCGCCGACCGATCGCCGGTTCTTGCGCACCGGCGACGGCCAGGCGCGGCAGGTCGTGCTGGCCGGGCAGGTGGTCGCCTACCGGCTGATCCGCGCGCGGCGTCGCTCGATCGGGATGGAAGTGCACTTCGAGGGCCTCAGCGTGCGCGCGCCGCGCTGGGTGACGCTGCGCGACATCGAGGCCGCGCTCGTCGAGCGCAGCGCATGGATACTGCGCTCGCTCGCCGAATGGCGCGCGCGCCGGCGCGACGTGATGCCGCGCCAATGGAAATCCGGCGCGCCGATCGTGTTCCGCGGCGCGGAGCTCGCGCTCGCGATCTACCCGTCGCAGCGCGCGTCGGTCGCGGCCGACCTGTTCCACGTCACGGTGCGCCATCCGCACGCCCACGACGAGCACCGCATCGCCGAATGCGTCGGCGACTGGCTGCGCGACCAGGCGTGGACGCTCGTCGCCGCGCGCGTCGCCCATTACGTGCGCCGCGTCAGCGCGCGCCCGCCGTCGGTTCGTCTGTCGAACGCGCGCAGCGAATGGGGGAGCTGCAACGCGAAGGGCGAGATCCGGCTCAACTGGCGGCTCGTCCAGCTTCCGCCGCTGCTCGCCGAGTACGTGGTTGCGCACGAAGTCGCGCACATCGTCGAGCTCAATCATTCGGCGCGCTTCTGGGCCGTGGTCGAAGCGCTGCTGCCGGGCCATGCGGCGTTGCGCCGCGAGCTCGACGACTGGACCGCGCTGCTGACGGCCTGACCGGGCGGGCTCGCGCCCTGTCCGCAAGTCGAACCGATCCGGGTCAGCCGTCGCGGGGCGCCGTGAGCTCGGGCATCCGCACGCTGACGCGCGCCTGCGCCTTCAGGAGCCGCGCGAGCGCCGCCGCGAGCTCCTCCTTCCCGCGCGCGTCGCGCCAGCGGCCGTCCGCGGCGCCGAAATGGAAGCCGCCGCTCTTCGCGGCGACCCAGATCTCCCGGTTGGGCACGTGCCGGTTGACGATGATGCGGCTTCCGTCCTCGCACTCGATCGTCAGCACGCCGTCCTTCAGGTCCCAGTCGAGGTCGGCGTCGCTCGTCTCGAGCGCTGCGTCGAGCGCAAGCCCGATCTTGCCGAGCGTTGCGTCGGTCGCGGCGATGAAGGCGGATTCGTCCATCGCATCATGCTAGGATTCACGACGATGTTACGTCAATCCGATCGCCTCCGCGTGCTTGCGGTCCTCGTGCTCGTCGCGCTGGCGGCGAGCCTCGCGGGATGCGGGATCAAGGGGCCGCTGCGGCCGGCGCCGAAGAGCGCGCCCGCCACCGCCGCACCGCCGCCGATCGACAATCCGGCCACCCCGCCGGCGACGACGTCACCCGCGCTGCCTCCGCCTTCCGGATCCTCCGAACGCCGGCCGTGAGCGTCGTCGCGCCGCCCCCGGGCGATCATGCGAGCGGATTCGGCTACGTCGGCGGTGAGCTGTGCGCCGAAGGCGTGCCGCTCGCCGCAGTGGCGCAACGCCACGGTACGCCGTGCTATGTCTACTCGCGCGCGATGCTCACGCGGGCGTTCGAGGAGTTCGACGGCGCGTTCGCGGGAACGCCGCATCTCGTCTGCTATGCGGTCAAGGCGAACCCGTCGCTCGCGATCCTCGACCTGTTCGCGCAGCTCGGCAGCGGCTTCGACATCGTGTCCGGCGGCGAGCTGGCGCGCGTTCTCGCGGCCGGCGGCGACGCCGCCACGGTCGTCTTCTCCGGCGTCGGGAAGGCCGACGCCGAAATGGAGGCCGCGCTCGCCGCCGACATCCTCTGCTTCAACGTCGAGTCCGCGAGCGAGCTCGACCACCTCGCCGCCGTCGCGGCCCGCATGGGCAGGCGCGCGCCGATCAGCTTTCGCGTCAACCCCGACGTCGATCCGCAGACGCATCCCTACATCGCGACCGGGCTCAAGGAGAGCAAGTTCGGCGTCGCATTCGGCGACGCGCCTGCGCTGTACCGCCGTGCGGCTCGCATGCCGTCCATCGCCGTGCGGGGGATCGACATCCACATCGGCTCGCAGATCACCGATCTCGCGCCGTATCGCGAGGCGGCCACCCGGATGCTTGCGCTCGCCGACGCGCTGGCCGCCGACGGCATCGCGCTCGAGCACATCGACTTCGGCGGCGGGCTGGGCATCCGCTACCGCGACGAGACCCCGGTCGCGCTCGCCGACTATGCGGCGATGGTGCGCGGCCTGACGCGCGGCCGCCGCGAGCGGCTGCTGTTCGAGCCCGGACGCCGGCTGGTGGGCGAGGCGGGAATCCTGCTCACGCGCGTGCGCGTCCTGAAGCCCGGAGCCGGGCGCCAATTCGCGATCGTCGACGCCGCGATGAACGATCTGCTGCGCCCGTCGCTGTACGACGCGTGGCACGCGGTCGATCCGGTGCAGCCGCGAACGGGCGAGGCGCAGCGCTTCGACATCGTCGGGCCGGTCTGCGAAAGCGGCGACTTCCTGGCGCACGATCGGCGCCTCGTGCTCGCGGAGGGCGACCTGCTCGCGGTGCGCACGGCCGGCGCGTACGCGATGTCGATGAGCTCGAACTACAACGCGCGGCCGCGCGCCTGCGAAGTGCTGGTCGACGGCGACGTCGCGCACGTCGTTCGTCGCCGCGAAACGCTCGCCGAGCTTTGCGCGCAGGAGACGCGATTGCCGCCGCGCGAGCGCTCGAACGCGCGCGCGAAATAGCGTCCGAACACGCGAAAAACCGGTGTGAAACCGGTGTGCGAATACGCAACAGTGCCGTTTCGGTCGGATCGAACGGCGGCCCAAATCTTGCAAAAGCCCGAAACGTGGCTAAAATGCAGGCAGCAGGTGCCAATGGATTTGTCAAGGGGGTAGGCTCGAAATTGTCGCATCAGAGTGCTTGCTCCCCCTTCCCGGCGACACCTGCGACTGATGTTCCATAACAGTTACACGAACTCAGACAGGAGAAGCAACGATGATGGCTGACATGATGTCGATGATGACGCCTTCGGCCCCGGCCGCGGCGCCGAAGAAGAAGGCGAAGAAACGCAAGGCAGCGCCGAAGAAGGCCGCCAAGAAGAAGGCGACCAAGCGCAAGGCGACGAAGAAGCGCGCCGCCAAGAAGGCGACGAAGAAGCGCGCCGCCCCGAAGAAGCGGGCGGCCAAGAAGTCGACGAAGCGCAAGGCTGCGAAGAAACGCGCCGCCCCGAAAAAGCGGGCGACCAAGAGGCGAGCCGCGAAGAAGAAGTAACTTCTTCGATCAGCCGTCGCAGACGTGTGACGGACGAAAAACGGGCGGCGCCGAGCGTCGCCCGTTTTCATTCCTGGAGCGGGGGCGAGGTCCGTCCGGGCGCGAGGCGATTGCCCGCGTCGCCCGGGCGTTGTCAGCGACTGCTGGTGCCGGCGCGCGCGGCCGAGGTGGTCATCGACGACGCCTTCCCCGTGGTGCGGCCGCCGCCGCCCCCCGAAGGATTGTCGGCCGCCACCGCGCGACGGCGGTGCCCGTTCTTCCCCTTGGCCTTCGCCGCATGCGCGGGGCGGGCGCCGGAGCGGGCCGCTCGCGACGGGCCGACGTCGCTCGTCACGCGCAGCTTTTGGCCCGTCCGCACGCCGTCGCGGGAGAGATTGTTCCAGCGGGCGAGGTCCTGCGTCGTCACGCCGTAGCGGGCCGCGATCGAGCTCAGCGTATCGCCGCGATGCACGGTGTAGAAGAACGTGCGGCCCGCGGGCACCGTGGTGAACACGGCATTCGCGAGCGATTCGGCGCCGTCCTTCGTCGGCCGCTGCATCGGCACGAGCAGCGCGTAGCCGCTCGGCACCGTCTGGCGCGGCCCGATGCCGTTGACCGAGCGCAGCGTCTCGATCGACATGCCGTAGCGCATCGCCACCTGGGCGAGCGTCTCGCCCGGCTTCATCCGGTGCGCCTGCCAGGACACGAGCGGCTGGTCGATCAGGTTGAGCTTCGCGGCGAAGATCTCGGCCTTGTCGATCGGCAGCAGGATCGCGTATTCGTCCGCGCCGGAGATGACCGGACGGTTGTGCTGCGGATTGAGCGCCAGGAACTCGTCGACGTCGAGCTCCGCCAGCTCGGCCGCCCGCTTGACGTCCATGCGCACGGTCGTGCGCACGACGGTGAAGTACGGCGCGTTCGGCACGTCGGCCATCACGAGCCCGTATTTCTGCGGGTCGGCGACGATGTTCTTGATCGCCTGCAGCTTCGGCACGTAGTTGCGCGTTTCGACGGCGATGTTCTGCAAGTGGTCGAAATCGGCCGGCAGGCCCCGCGCGCGGTTGCGCGCGACCGCGCGCCGGACGTTGCCCTCGCCCCAGTTGTACGCGGCGAGCGACAATTGCCAGTCGTTGAACTCGGCGTTGAGCGTCTGCAGGTAATCGAGCGCGGAGGCCGTCGCGGCGATCACGTCGCGGCGCGAATCGAACCACCAGTTCTGCTTGAGCCCGTACGTCTTGCCGGTCGCGGGCATGAACTGCCAGATGCCCGATGCGCGGCTCACCGACAATGCATTCGGATTGAAGGCGCTCTCGACGATCGGCAGCAGCGCGATCTCGAGCGGCATGCCGCGCGCCTCCACCTCGGCGACGATGTGGTAGAGGTAGCGGCGGCTGCGCTCGACCGTGCGCGCGACGTAGTCGGGTCGCTCGGCGTACCACTGCTCCCATTTCTCGACGAGGGGGCCGTCGATATCCGGGATCGCGTAACCCCTGACGATGCGGTCCCACAGGTCGCCGGTCGAAAGCGGCAGCGGCTCGAGATCGGCGGCCTCGCCGTCAAACGGACTGACGAGGACGATCTTCTGCGGGGGAGGGAGGAACTCGATCGCCGGCGGCGTCGAACCGACGGGCGGTGAGTCAGCCGGTGGAGGAGCGGGCGTCGCGCACGCTGCGAGCGCGAGGACCACCGGCAGGATCAGGGATCGTCGATAGCGCAATTGGGGTCAGGACCCGGACCCTTCCGGGTCGCCGCAAAATTCCGGCGATGGTAGGCCGCGTGGCTGCGAGCGTCAACCCGAGCCGGCGCCGATCGACGAGCGGCGCGCGAGGCGGCCGCGCGGTCACTGGAAGCCGTCCTTCCACTCGCGCAGCGTGGCGAACGACTCGACCGCGCCCGCCAGCGGGCGTCCGGCGCGCTCCGCCGCGCGGGCCTTCACGGCGGGCAGCGCCGCGCGCAGGAACGGATTGGTCGCGCGCTCCTCGCCGATCGTCGACGGCAGCGTCGGCAGGCCGCGCTCGCGCTTGCCGCGCTCGCGCGCCGTGCGCGCGTGCACGTCGGCATTGTCCGGCTCCACGACGGCGGCAAAGCGCAGATTCGCGAGCGTGTACTCGTGCCCGCAGTAGATGCGGGTCGCGGGCGCGAGCGCGGCGAGCTTCGACAGCGACGTCCACATCTGTTGCGCCGTTCCCTCGAACAGGCGCCCGCATCCCGCCGCGAACAGCGTGTCGCCGCAGAACAGCAGCGGCTCGGCGCCCGTCGTGTAATACGCGATGTGGCCCGCGGTGTGGCCGGGAATGTCGAAGATCGAAAGCGCGAGGTCGAGACCCGGCACGTCGATGCGGTCGTTCTCGGCGAGCGCATGCGTGCGCGCGGGGATCGTCTCGTGCGCCGGCCCGAACACCGGCACGTCGAAGCGGGCGCGCAGCGCGGCGACGCCGCCGACGTGATCGGCGTGGTGGTGCGTCGCGATGATCGCGGTGAGCCGCACGTCGTTGCCCGCGAGCCATGCAAGCACCGGCGCGGCATCGCCGGGATCGACGACCGCGGCGGCGCCGGCGTTGCGCACCGCCCATATGTAGTTGTCCCTGAATGCGGGGATGGGGATAATCGTCGTCATGGATCAGCCCTCGATGGCCGCGGTCGTCCTTCCGATGTCGTTCGCGGCGTGGCTTGCGACACCGCTCGGCGAGTATCTCAAGGAACGGGAGCAGGCGTACTTCGATGAGACCGTGGCCGATATCTTCGGTTTCCATGCGCTGCAGATCGGCCTGCCCGAGTGCCCGTTTCTCGCGCAAAGCCGCATCGTATCGAAATGGAGCCTCGACTACGATCCGCCGGCGGACATCATCGCCGACCCCCACGGGCTGCCGTTCGCCGAGAGCACGATCGACCTGATCGTGATGCCGCACGCGCTCGAGTTCACCGACGATCCGCACCTGATGCTGCGCGAGGCGTACCGGGTGATCCGCCCGGAAGGCCAGATCGTCATCGCCGGCTTCAATCCGTTCTCGCTGTTCGGCACCCGGCGCTATTTCGGCCGCGGCGCGACGCCGCCGTGGAACGGCAACTTCATCGCGCTGTACCGCCTGAAGGACTGGCTGTCGCTGCTCGGCTTCGACGTCGTGGGCGGGCGCTTCGACTGCTATGTCCCGCCGTTCACGCAGGACAAGTGGCTGCGCCGCCTGTCCTTCTTCGAGAAGACCGGCGACCGCTGGTGGCCGATCACCGGCGGCGTCTACTACCTGCGCGCAACGAAGAAGGTGCTCGGCATGCGGGTGCTCGCGCCGGCATGGCAGCGCCGCGAGCGGCGCACGAAGGCGCTCGCGCCGGCGAGCGGCGCACGCGAAAGCCTGCCGACGCATTGAAGCCGGTCGTCATCTACACCGACGGCGCGTGCAAGGGCAACCCGGGTCCGGGCGGCTGGGGCGCGCTCCTGGTCTGCGACGGGCGCGAGAAGGAGCTCTACGGCGGCGAGCCGCGCACGACGAACAACCGGATGGAGCTCACGGCGGTGATCCGTGCGCTCGAAGCGCTCACGCGCGGCAGCGACGTCGAGCTCTACCTCGATTCGCAATACGTGAAGCACGGCATCGAGACGTGGATTCACGGCTGGAAGAGAAACGGCTGGCGCACGAGCGATCGCAAGCCGGTGAAGAATGCGGAGCTGTGGCGCGAGCTCGACGCGCTGCGGGCGCTGCACCGCATCCGCTGGCACTGGGTGCGCGGCCACGCGGATACGCCGGGCAACCATCGGGCCGACGCGCTCGCGAACCGCGGCGTGGCGGAGCTCGCCTCGGGATGAGGAATCGGCCATATCGCGCCGGAGCGCGGCATGCGCCACCGGGCGTCAAGAGCTCCTGGCGCATCCGCTGCCTGGGATCGCGCGCACCCGCTACCCGTTCCCCGCCGCGAGCGCACGCTCGATCCGCCGCGCGAACACCGTCATTTCCTTTTCCGCCTGCCGGTCGCCTTTCTGCCTCGCCACCACGATGCCATGGCGGTAGGTGTCGAGCGCCTGCTCCGGACGGCCCGCCTGCTCGAGCGCCTTCGCGTAGAGCTTCCACGCGGCGGTGTACGTCGGATCGAGCGCCACGGCGTTCGCGAACGCATCGACCGCCGTGGCCCAGTCGCCCGCCTTCAGGTGCTCGTTGCCGATCGAGTAGCGCAGCAGCGCGCTATCCTTGCCCGAGGCCAGCATGCGCTCGAAATTGACGAGCGCCGCGCTCTTCGCCGGCGGTTTGGGCGCGGAAGGCGCGTCATCCGACATCGTTCGCCCTATTTCAGGATCAGCTCGCCGCTTTCGCAATCGATGCGGCGCAGCGGATAGATGACCTTGCGGTCGCTGCCGTCGAGCGTACCCTCGATCGTCTCGTACAGCCAGCCGTCGGTCCCACGGCGATAAACGAGGCGCGCCGGAAACGCGTCCGCGGTATTCGCGAACGTGAAGATCGTGTCCTTGTCGTCGGTCGTCGTCCCGGCGAGGCGGAACGACATCTCCTTGCGATCGCCGGAGAACTGCGTGAAGTAGACGCCGTCGACGCGCGCGTCGAGGCGCAGGAACTCGTAGTCCTGCAGGCGACCGCGCAGGACCTGCTGCCCCGCGCCGATCAGCATGCCGCCGCGCAGCGGGAGCCACTGCTCGCGGAATTCGCGCTGATTCACCGTGCCCTGCCAGCAACCCTCGAGCCATGCGAGCGACGCGAGCGGGCCCGCGTCGGAGACGCCAGGCGGGCGCTCCGCAGCGGCTCCCGCTTCGGTCGCCGGCTGCCCGGTCGCCGACGGTGCGGACCGCGGTACGGCCGTGGCGGGCTCGGCGGCGGGCTGCGGACCTGCCGGTACCTGCGCTTGCGCCGAGGCGGCCATGGACACGATCAGGATTGCGACGACGGCGCTCGCCGCGGCGATCCAGCGGGAACGTGCACGTCTCATTGCGGCTGCGCGAGCGGGAGGTTCATCAGCAGATTCTGTGGCTTGAGCTTCAGCCGATTGTGCTCGTCCATCGCCATCGCGAGCCATACCGGGCGTCCGGCGAGGGCCGCGCGCATGTCGGCGGGGTCGTCGAAATCGAGCCGGAACAGGCACAGCAGCCGGCCCATCCTCGCCTCGTCGACAGGCTGCCGATTATAGAGATCGTTCAGGATCGCGCTCGCCTGCGCATCGAGCCCGACATGCCACACCCAGTGCGCATCGTCGATTTCGCGCTCGGCGCGCATCGCCACCCTGACGCCCAGGAAATGCGCGATCCACGCCTCCAGCACCCGCAGCAACGCCGCGAGGACGGGGCGTCCGCGATTGAGGCTCACCGACAGATCGTGGCGCTCGTCGCGCTCCCAGTACACGGCCGCGTTGTCCGCGTCGAGCACGTCCAGGTCGATCGTGCGCGGCGGCGCGCGGTTCCGCGCGAGCAGCTCGCCGAGCGAGCCGAAGCCGCCGCTCTCGGCGTACAGCTCGACCGTCGTCTCGTCGGCGGCCATGACCGCACCGTCGGCGGTCACCGCGATCCTCTGGGTCCGGAACAGCATTTCGGCCGCACGCACCGCCAACGGGTCCGCGTCGTCGCCGAGAATGTGCCGCAGCAGGATCTGCGTGAGCTGCGCGACGAACGGCGGCGGCACGTCGACGCCTTCGCCGCGGAAGAGCCCGACATACGCGGCCTCGACGGAATCGGCGGCGGCGAGCCGGTCGCGAAAGCGCAGCCAGATCCGGTAATTCTCGCGGGCGTCCGCATCGTCGATCGCGCCGAGGGCCGCCCCGGCGATCTCGCTGCGCGGCGCGGCCAGCAGCGCATCGTGCAGCCGCAACTCGGCCGCCCCGGATTCGGCAACGGGCGCGAGCTCGGGCCGCGCGAGAAAGCTGCGCAGGAACTCGTCGGTCAAACGGAGCGTCCCTTGCGGCCCGCGCGCGAGCAGCCGGTATCCGCAACTGCGCCAGTAGTCGGGCACCGCCCCGCGCCTCCCGCGCCGCTCGCCGCGGCGCGGATTCGCCGCGGACGATCAGAAAGTGTACGTGAGCTGCGCCGAGAAGATCGTCACGTTCGAATCGTAATGACCCTTGATCAGTCCGCTGGCGGCGGTGGAGCCTTCGTTCTGGTTGAGGTCGGCGTCGTCGACGATGATGTAGGTGAACCCGCCGTCGAGCTTGAGGTTCTTGCTGAACCGGTACTGCGCGCCGGCGGACAGCCACAGACGGCTCTCGTCGGGCAGCCGCGGCGTGCGGTCCGCCGTGCTCGCCGGCGTCTGGTCCCACGCGAGCCCGCCGCGGAAGCTCCATGCGTCGCTGTGGTGATACGTCGCGCCGGCCGAGACGCGCCACACGTCGTCGAAATTCTCGGGCGTCGTCGAGAGCACCGTGCCCGTCGAGCGAACGAACTTGAGCTCCTTGAACGTCGACCACCCGGTGTATTGCACATCCGCCATCAGGTCCCAGCGGTCGTTCAGCC
The DNA here is from genome assembly GCA_036375455.1 of Casimicrobiaceae bacterium. Taxonomy (GTDB): domain Bacteria; phylum Pseudomonadota; class Gammaproteobacteria; order Burkholderiales; family Casimicrobiaceae; genus VBCG01. The sequence goes on from DASURV010000200.1 coordinate 10,382, forward strand.
GGTGGAACACCGACAGGTTCGCGAGGTCGGGCAGCTTGATGTCCGCCGTGACGCCGATCGACCTGCAATCCGGGGCGGGCGGTGAAACGCTGCCCGTGCATATCGAGCTGTTGACGCCGCCCGCGAGCACCCCGAGGACTGGCGCGAGCGCCGGCGGCACCGTGGGCAGGGCCGGGAAATCGAAGCTCGCAGTGCCGGACACGTGATACTTGATCGTCGAGCGGTACGACCCGCCGATGCGAGTCTGCGGCGTCACGTTCCAGAGGAACCCGATGTTCCATCCCCACGCGCTGTCGTCGCCCTCGACCTTCGCCTTCGATTCGAGGCCGGGCGTGAGCCCGACGATCGTCGCAGCGACGCCCGGCGGGATCAATCCGCCGGCCGCCGCCTGGCCGGCCGCCTGCGCCAGGGCCGCGCTGTAGTTGATCTTGCTCGTCAGCTCCGCGTCGACGCGCTGCCAGTTGACGCCCACGCCGACCGCGAAGGCGTCGTTGACGCGCCAGGACAGCGAGGGATTGACGTTGATCGTCATGATCTCCGACTTGACGGCCTGGAAGCGGCCGAGCCACGTGTCGTCGTATTCGGTCACCAGGCCGAACGGCGCATTGACGCCGACGCCGACGCTCCATTGCCGATCGATCGGCACGACGGCGTACAGATTGGGGATGATGTTGAGGCTGCCCGCATCGCCGCCCGTGCCGCCGAGCGTCTGGGAGAAGGCGGGCAGCGAGCCCTCGTCGCGGAACTTGAACGAAGGCGTGACGAAGTGCACGGCGGCGGCCACCTCCGGTGCGACGAGACGCGCCATGCCCGCCGGGTTCGCCCACAGCGTGCTGGCATCCTCGGCCGCCGCCGCGCCGCCGGCGAACGCGTTGCCGAGGCCGCTCCCGGAATTCTCCTGCAACGAGAACGCCGCGCCGAACGCGTGCCCCGCGGCAAGGGCGAAGAGCGCGCCGGCGACCGCTGCGGCGACGCGCGTGCGCTTGTCGAATCCTGCTGGCATGTTGTTGCCCTCCCAGGGTGCGCGATGCTGCGCTGAAGTGCCGGGCGAGGCGCCTCGTCCGCGCTCCGGCTGGCAGATTGTGGGCCGTCCGGTCAACTATACACGTTGACCCAGCGCAAAAAACGCGTCGCAAGGCGCCGCGGGGTGTTGCAAACGCGCACTGTGGCGCGGCGACTACAGCCCCGCGGCGCGTGCGTGCCTGCCTACGCGCAGGTGACTTCGGGCGGCAGCTCGCGCGGCCTGCGATCCGGCCCGACGGCGACGTAGGTGAGGCTCGCCTCGGTGACCTTGACGGTGACCTCCTCGTCGGGGTTGCGCTGCGCGTAGACCTCGACGGCAACGGTGATCGACGTGCGCCCCACCTTCTCGATCGTCGCGTAGAAGGAAACCAGGTCGCCGATCAGCACCGGCTGTTTGAACACGAACGAATTGACGGCCACCGTCGCGATGCGACCCCGCGCGCGGCGCGACGCCGGGACCGATCCCGCGATGTCGACCTGCGACATGATCCAGCCGCCGAATATGTCGCCGTGGAAGTTCGCATCGGCGGGCATCGGCGTCACGCGCAGCGCCGGCACGCCCGGGGGCAGCTTGACCTTCGGTGAGCACATTGGCGGCCTCCATGCAGGAAAGTTGCAAACGATACGCCCCTGGAGGCATGCATGCGGCCGCAGGGTCCCGCGATCGACAGGTCCCGATCACGCGACGCGCCTCGCCTCGTCGCGCAACTCGCGCCGCAGGATCTTGCCGACGTTCGACTTCGGCAGCTCGCGGCGGAACTCGACGTCGCGCGGGCACTTGTAGCCGGTCAAGTGGTCGCGGCAATACGTGATCACCTGCTCGGCGGTCAGCGTGTCGTCCTTGCGCACGACGTAGAGCTTGACCGCTTCGCCCGACTTCGCGTCCGGCACGCCGACCGCGGCGCACTCGAGCACGCTGCCGAGCGCCACGACGACGCTCTCGATCTCGTTCGGATAGACGTTGAAGCCCGAGACCAGGATCATGTCCTTCTTGCGGTCGACGATCCTGATGTAGCCCCGCTCGTCCATGACGCCGATGTCGCCGGTCATCAGGAACCCGTCGGGCGTCATCACCTTTGCCGTCTCGTCGGGCCGGTGCCAGTACCCGGCCATCACCTGCGGTCCCTTGATGCAGAGCTCGCCCGGCTGCCCCAGCGGCACGTCGTTCCCGGCGTCGTCGCGAATCGCCGCGTAGGTCGACGGAATCGGCAGCCCGATCGCGCCGCTGTACTCGGTGGCGTCGAGCGGGTTCATCGTCGCGGCGGGCGAGGTTTCGGTGAGCCCGTAGGCCTCGACCAGCGTCACGCCCGTCACTTCCTTCCAGCGCTTCGCGACGGCCTCCTGCACGGCCATCCCGCCGCCGAGGCACAGTCGGAGCGACTTGAAATTGACGTGCGCGAACTTGGGGTTGTTCAGCAGCGCGTTGAACAGCGTGTTGACGCCGGTCATCGCCGTGAACCGGTAGCGGCGCATCTCCTTGACGAAGCCCGGTATGTCGCGCGGGTTGGGGATCAGCACGTTCTCGCCGCCGACCGACATGAACACCAGGCAGTTCGCCGTCAGCGAGAAGATGTGGTAGAGCGGCAGCGGCGTCAGGATCACCTCGCGCCGGTTCTCGTCGAGGATCGGCCGCACCCAGGCGCGCGCCTGCAGCATGTTCGCGACGATGTTCCGATGCGTGAGCATCGCGCCCTTCGCGATGCCGGTCGTGCCGCCGGTGTACTGCAGGAACGCGAGGTCGTCGTGGCCGAGCGGAATGCGCTGCAGCGAGAGCTTGCGCCCCTGCTTCATCGCGTCGGAGAAGCGGATCGCGCCGGGCAGCGACCAGTCGGGGATCGCGTGCTTGACGCGCCGCAGCACCAGGTCGACGATGCGCCCCTTGACTGCGAGCATCTCGCCGATCGACGTCACCACGACCTGGCGCACCTGGGTCCGCGCGACGACCTGCTGCAGCGTGTGCGCGAAATTCTCGACGACGACGATCACCTCGGCGCCCGAGTCGGTGAGCTGGTGCTCGAGCTCGCGCGGCGTATACAGCGGATTGACGTTGACGACCGTGCAGCCGGCGCGCAGCGTGCCGAACACGCACACCGGGTATTGCAGGATGTTCGGCATCATCAGCGCGATGCGCGCCCCCCGCGCGCAGCCGATGTGCTGCAGCCATGCGCCGAACGTCGCCGAAAGTGCGTCGAGATCCGCGAACGTGATCGTGCGCCCCATGCACGAGAACGCCGGTCGCGTCGCGTAGGTGCGGCAGCTCTCCTCGAAGACCTCGCGCACCGACGCGTATTCGTTGACGTCGACGTCGGCGGGCACGCCGCGCGGGTAGCTGTTGAGCCAGATTCGTTCCACGAGTCCCTCCGTTCGCTCGCATTGGCTCGACGCGTTCACCGCGTGCCGGCGCGACCGCGCGCCGGCGCTTCGGCGGTGCTCCCGGCGCCGAACGTGCGGCGATCCTACACCAGCCCAGGGGCTGCCAAAGCCAGGGGCGCGAACGCGAACGGGTGGCCGCCCGGGCGCCAATCGAGGCGACCGACCAGCACTAACCCGCGCTCGCCGCCGATCGCGCGTATTGCAGCGGGCCGCCGCGGAACGGGGCGAATCCCGCCCCGAAGATGGCGCCGGCATCGACCAGGTCGGCATCGGCGACGATGCCTTCGGTCAACGCGGATTTCGCTTCGGCGACGAGCGGGTCGACGAGCTTCCGGCCGAGCCCCGACGGCACCGCAGCGGCGGCGGCCTTCTGCGGGCGACCGTCGACCCAGGCGTAGAAGCCTTTGCCGCTCTTCTTGCCGAGCTCGCCCGCATTCACATGCTCGGCGAGCTTCCTCGGCGGCTCGCCGTCGTGGCCGAGCATGCGACCCACGGCGAGGCAGATGTCGAGGCCGACGGTGTCGGCGAGTTCGATCGGCCCCATCGGCATCCCGAAGGCGACCGCCGCTTCGTCGACCGCTTCCGGGGCGATCCCTTCGTCGACGCAGCGCATCGCCGTCATCAGGTACGGGGCGAGCACCCGGTTGACGAGGAACCCCGGCGCGCTCTTCACCGGCAACGGCAGCTTGTCGATCGCGCGGACGAATGCCGCGCCGCGCGCGATCAGCGCCGGATCGCTGGCGCGGCCGGCGACGACTTCGACGAGCATCATCCGCGCGACCGGGTTGAAGAAATGCAGCCCGATCAGCCGCGACGGCTCGGCGAGCGCGCTCGCGATGTCCTCGAGCGGGATCGACGACGTATTCGTCGCGAGGATCGCATCGGGACGCGCGCGCGCCTCGACGTCGGCGAATAGCTTGCGCTTCGCCTCGACGTTCTCGAAGATCGCCTCGATCACGACGTCGGCGTGCGCGATGCCGGCGCCGGCGACGTCCGGAATCAGCCGGTCGCGCGCGTCGCGCACCCGCCGGGCGTCCTTGAGGCGCTCGGCGAAGAGCACGCTCGCGCGCTTCATCGCCGGCGCGAGCCGCTGCGCATCCTGGTCCTGCAGCGTGACGGTGAGGCCACGCAGCGCGCACCACGCGGCGATGTCGCCGCCCATCGTTCCGCCGCCGACGACGTGCACGCGCGCGATCCCGGACGCCGGCGTCTTGCCCAGTGCCTTCAGCCGCTCCTGCAGATGGAACACGCGGATCAGGTTCGCGGCCGTGGGCGTTGCGAGGAGCGCGCCGATCGATGCCGGATCGCCCGGCGCGGGCGCGAGCGCGTCGCCGTCGAAGCGCTCCCACAGGTCGAGGATCGCATAGGGCGCCGGATAGTGCTCGCGCCGCGCGCGCTTCGCGACCCGCTTGCGCGCGCTGGCCGCGATGAAGCGGCGCGCGAGCGGCGACAGCGTGAGCGACAGCGGAAATGGCAGGCGGCGCGGCGGCGGCATTGCGCGCAGCACGCCGCGCGCGGTGTTCTCCATGATGCGCGGCGGCACGCACTCGTCGGCGAGCCCGAGGCGCCTCGCCTTGCGTGCGTCGATCGTCTTGCCGGTCAGCAGCAGGTCGAGCGCGGCCGGCGCACCGACGAGCCTGGGCAGCCGCTTGATGCCGCCCCAGCCGGGGACGATGCCGAGCATCACCTCCGGGAGCCCGAGACGCGTCGAGGGCTCGTCGACGACGACGCGATAGCGGCACGCGAGCGCGAGCTCGAGGCCGCCGCCCAGGCAGAAGCCGCGGATCAGCGCGAGCGTCGGAAAGGCGAGCCGAGCGAGACGGTCGAACGTCTTCGCGCCGCGCTCGACGAGCGCACGCGCGCGCTCGGCGTCACGAATGTCGCCGAACTCGTCGACGTCGGCACCGGCGACGAATCCGTTCGGCTTGCCCGAGCGGATGACGAGGCCCGTCGGCGGCTGCGCCTGCAGCTCGTCGAGCGCTTCGTTCAACTCGGCGAGCACCGCCTTCGACAGCGTGTTCGTCGTCGCGCCCGCCTTGTCGAGCGCGAGCCATGCGAGCCCGTCGTCGTCGCGCGCGAGTGTCCAGTGCTCCATCCCGACCCCTACACGCGCTCGACCAGCATCGCGCCGCCCTGCCCGCCGCCGATGCAGATCGACGCGATGCCGCGGCGCCCGCCGGTGCGCTCGAGCACGTCGGTGAGGTGCAGCACGATCCGCGCGCCCGACGCGCCGACCGGATGGCCGAGCGCGATCGCGCCGCCGTCGACATTGAGCTTCTCCGGGTCGAGCGCGCCCAGCGCCGCCGGCAGCCCGAGCTCGTCACGGCAGAACGCGTCGTCCCGCCAAGCGCGCAGGCACGCGAGCACCTGCGCGGCGAACGCCTCGTTGATCTCCCAGCCGTCGACGTCGGCGAGTGCGAGCCGATTGCGCTGCAGCAGCGGCGTCGCCGCATACACCGGTCCAAGACCCATCTGCGCCGGATCGAGCGCCGCCCATTGCGAATCGACGATACGCGCGCGCGGCTTCAGGTCGAAGCGCCGCACCGCCTCCTCCGTCGCGAGCAGCAGCCAGGCGGCGCCGTCGGTGACCTGCGAGCTGTTGCCGGCCGTGACGTTGCCGTACTTGCGATCGAAGAACGGCTTGAGACGCGCGAGGTTCTCCGGCGTCGAATCCTCCCGCACGCCGTCGTCCGCCGCGTAGACGTTGCCCGCCCGATCGTAGAGTGCGACGATCTCCCGGTCGAAACGACCGGCGCGCTGCGCGGCGAGCACGCGCTGGTGGCTGCGCGCCGCGAACTCGTCCATCTCGCTGCGCGTGATCCCGAAGCGGAACGCGAGGTTCTCCGCCGTCTGCCCCATCAGCAGGCCGACGACCGGATCGGTCAGGCCCTTCATCAGGCCGATGACCGGCGCGAGATAGCCGAGCCGGAACTGCGCCACCAGCGCGGCGCGGCGGCCGAGCGTCTTCGCCGCGTACCAGTTCGCGAGCCACGCGACCATCGCATCGGAAAACAGCAGCGGCGCGCGCGACAGCGCATCGACCCCGCCGGCGAGCACCAGGCTCGAGCGGCCGACGCGCATCGAATCGATCGCCGAGTCGAGCGCCTGCATGCCGGACGCGCAATTGCGCATGACCGTCCAGCCCGGCACCTTGTGGCCGCAGCCCATCCGCAGCGCGACGACGCGGCCGATGTTCACCTCGTCGGGGGCGGGCGCGGCGCAGCCGAGGATCACCTCCGAGAGATCGGTCGGCGCGATCGGGTGGCGCAGCAGCAGCGCGCGGCCGGCGTCGGTCGCGAGATCGGATGCCGCGAACGGCCCCGGCCGATTGCGCGACTTGAGAAACGGCGAGCGCGCGCCGTCGACGACGTAGACCGGGGTGCTCGGGTCGCTCATGCCACTGCGCGCTTCGCCGCGGGCGGCTTCGGCGTCCATGCCGCGGGCACCGATCGCTGATCCTGCTCGGCCGGCGCGAGCGCCGCCGCACCGAGATCCGGGTCGAAGTCGTCGACGCGCACGACCCGCGCCGCGAGGTCGCGCTGCGACGCGAGCACGCCCGCCTCGGACTCCGAGAGCACGCCGGCCGCCACGGCGCGCGCCGCGATCTCGGCCGCGCCCTCGCCGGGGGCGAGCCTCGCTTCGAGCTTGCCGAAGCGAAGCGCGTCCTTCAGCTTGCGCTCGATCGGCTCGGCCGCGACGGTCACGCCGAGCGCGCGCTCGAGCAGACCCACCGGCTCTTCCGGATCGCCGATGAACATGCCCGCCGTCAGGCGATCGCGGACCGCCGACGGCTCGATCAAGAGACGCGCGACCTCGTGACCGAGCTCGTCCGACGGCACGACGTACGGACGCCCGAGCGGGAACACGAGGCGCTGCATCAGCACGCCGAGCAGCGGGTTCGGGAAATTGGCGAGCACGCCTTCGATGGCGTTCTGCGCCTTGAACATCGCATCCCAGATCGCCCAGTGCATCAGCGGCGCGTCCGCGGCCTGCCGGCCCTCCTGCTCGTAGCGCCACAGCGTCGCCGAGCACAGGTACAGTTGCGACAGCACGTCGCCCAGGCGCGCCGACAGCTTCTCCTTGCGCTTCAGCGCGCCGCCGAGCGTTCCCATCGCGACGTCGGCGAGCAGCGCGAGCGACGACGAGAAGCGCGTGAGCTGCTGGTAATAGCGGCGCGTCTCGGGCGCCACGTCGCGCGGCACGCGCACGAAGTGCGAGCCGGTGAGACCGAGGATCAGCGCGCGCACGACGTTGCGCGCGGCGAAGCGCAGGTGCCCGAACAGCGCCGCGTCGAAATCGCGCAGCGCCTTGCGCCGATCGCGCTCGTGCGTCGCCGCCATTTCGCGCAGCACGAACGGGTGGCAGCGGATCGCCCCCTGGCCGAACACGATCAGGCTGCGCGTCAGGATGTTGGCGCCCTCGACGGTGATCGACACCGGCATCTGCATGTAGGCGGTGCCGAGGAAATTCGACGGACCCAAGCAGATCCCCTTGCCGCCGGCGATGTCCATCGCGTCGTTGATCACCTCGCGGCCGCGCTCGGTGATGTGCAGCTTCGCGATGCCGGACAGCACGGCGGGCTTCTCGCCGCGATCGACGATCGACGCCGTCAGCGTGCGCGCCGCGTCCATCAGGTAGAGATTGCCGCCCATGCGCGTGAGCGGCTCCTCGATCCCCTCGAAGCGGCCGATCGGCATCTTGAACTGGTTGCGCACGCGGGCATAGGCGCCGGTCGTGCGCACGGTAAGCTTGGCCATCCCGGTGTTCGACGACGGCAGGGAAATGCCGCGTCCCGCCGCGAGGCACTCCATCAGCATCCGCCATCCCTTGCCGAGCATCGGCGTCCCGCCGATCACCCAGTCGAGCGGAATGAAGACGTCGCGCCCCCAGTTCGGACCGTTCTGGAACACGCAATTGAGCGGCATGTGACGCCGGCCGATGACGACGCCCGGATGCGACGTCGGAATCAGCGCGCACGTGATGCCGAGGTCCTCGCGCTCGCCCACCAGGTGGTCGGGATCGTAGGCGCGAAACGCGAGCCCGAGCAGCGTGGCGACCGGACCGAGCGTGATGTAGCGCTTATCCCACGTGACGCGCAGGCCGAGCACGCGGCGGCCCTCGTGCTCGCCCCAGCAGACGACGCCCCAGTCGGGAATGGCTGCCGCATCCGATCCGGCCTGCGGGCTGGTGAGCGCGAAGCACGGAATCTCCTCGCCGCGCGCGAGCCGCGGCAGGTAATGGCGCTTCTGCTCCTCGGTGCCGTAATGCAGCAGCAGCTCGCCCGGCCCGAGCGAGTTCGGCACCAGCACGGTGACGGCGGCCGTGCCGCTTCGCGTCGAAAGCTTCGTGACGACCTGCGAATGCGCGTACGCGGAGAAGCCGAGCCCGCCGTACGCCTTCGGAATGATCATCCCGAGGAAGCCCTGCTCCTTGATGTACCGCCACACCTCGGGCGACAGGTCCTTTTGCACGTGCGTCGTCTGCCAGTCGTCGACCATCGCGCACAGCGTCTCGACCTCGTGGTCGAGAAAATGCTGCTCCTCGGGCGTGAGCTTCGTCTTCGGGATCGCGAGCAGCCGCTCCCAGGCGGGACGCCCCGAGAAGAGCTCGCCGTCCCAGCCGACGGTGCCGGCCTCGAGCGCCTCGCGCTCGGTCTGCGACATCGGCGGCATCACCTTGCGGAAGCCGGCGAGCAGCGGCCTCGCCACCAGCGCGCGGCGCAGCGGCGGCACGACGAACGGCACGACGAGAGCGGCGAGGAGGGCGAGCAGCGCGGCCAGCCAGGTCAGGAAGAGGCTCATCGGGATCTCCGGATCGAAGCAGGTGCTTCAGCGACGCAGCGCGAGCTCGTCGTCGAGCTCGCGCGTGACCGCGCTCACGGACGGCAGCGGTGCCGTGAGCCCGGCCAGCAGGAACGGGGCGAGGCGGCGCAGCAGGAGCTCGTCGTTCGTCGTCTCCTGCGGATTGAGCTCGGCGATCAGCTTCAGCGCGTCGGTTCCGGCAAGCGTGTACGACAGGGCGCCCATGATGAAGTGCAGCCGCCACGACAGCTCCTTGCGCGGCAGATGCGGCAGCGCGCGGCCGAAGGCGGTCTTGAAGCGCGAGATCATCACCGCGTACCGCTCGGAGAGGAAGCGGCGGATGAACGGCGCCGGGTCGGCGTAGGCGCGGCCGAGCAGGCGCAGGAAATCCTTGCCGCCACGCCTGCGGTCGCGCGCGAGCTCGAGCGCCGGGAACAGCAAGGCGAGCAGGATCCGCTCGCAGGGGAGCGGCGCGGGCGCCACCTTCGCCTCGAAGCGCGTCAGCATCTCGAGGCGCGCCTGGTTCATCGGGTCGAGCCGGCGCGTGAGCACCGCCTGGAACAGCTCCTCTTTCGAGCCGAAGTGATAGTTGACCGCGGCGAGATTCACGCCGGCGGCGGCCGTGATCGAGCGCAGGCTCGTCGCCTCGTAGCCGTGCTCCATGAAGAGCGCCTCGGCGGCGTCGAGGATGCGCTCCTTCGTCGCATTCGACGTGCGCCCTTCGAGGATCGACACGACCTTGCCGCTGCGATGCCCGTCACGCATGCGTTGCCCTTTGTTCCAATCGCGGTTCGACAACGAGTTCGATTAAACGTTCGTTTGAATCATATGTTCGCTTGATCCGGAAGTCAACGGCAACGCGCGAGCCGCCCGCGCGTGGTACAACGGCGCTGCGCTCGCTCGTCGAGCCAATCGACCGGGGACTGGCATGGCGCGGATATCGATCGGCAAGACGCATCACCTCTCGCACCGCAAGGCGAAGGAGGTCGCCGAGCGGCTCGCGAAGGACCTCGAGAAGCGCTTCGACCTCGCCTGGAGCTGGGAGGGCGAGCACGTGCATTTCGAACGGCCGGGCGTATCGGGGAGCATGCACGTCGGCAAGACGAAGATCACGCTCGACGTGAAGCTCGGCCTGCTGCTGATCCCGTTGAAGCCGTCGATCGAAAGGGAAATCCACGCCCAGCTCGACAAGCTGGTCGGGGGCAGGCACACCGCGTAGCGGCTGCGGGAGCCTCTGCATGAACCGCGTCGAGCGCGGTCATGGCGACGCTTCGTCTACGCCATCGGGTCGGGAAACGGCGCGCTCGAGCCGCCGGCGATCGCCTCGTGAATCGCCGTCTCGCGGCTTTCGATCGTCGCGAGGAACTCGACGGCGCCGCCCATCCGCGCGAATGCGTCGAAGCCGCGCTCGAGAAAATCCTGCAACGCCGCGAGCCGCGCCATCCGCGCGGGCTTGCGCATCATCCGAAGCGCGGCGCGGAGCATCGGCTTGGCGACGTAGCGGTCGAGCGACACGCCGACGTCGCCGATCAGCCGGATCTGCCGCTGCCGCCGGTCGTACCGGCCCGTCCTGCGGTATGCGACGCAGTAGTCGGCAACGCCGAAGCGCGTCCCGAGCGGACGCAGCGCGTCGACCATCGCGCGGTCGAGCTCCTGCGACAGCGCGTTCAGCTCGACGGCATTGGCGACCGTCTCGAGGACGTTGGCCGGCAAAAGGCGCCTCATCGCGGGGACGATGCGGATCAGGTCGTCGTCGCGCCGTGCGAAGTCCGCGCCGCCGTAGAGGTCCGCCTCGAAGAACTCCATTGCCGGCGCGTAGCGCGGCGACGCTTCGAGGTCGGCATACGTCTTTCGCAGCCGCCGCATCTGCCAGTCGCCGATCCAGGCGAGCGCTTGCGCGAGCTCGGGATTGCCCGCCCGCTCGGCATGGCTTCTCTGCACGCGGGACAGCTCGCTCAGCAACGAGGCCGCCGCGGCGTCGATTGCCGGCCGCCCCATCACGCGTCGGGATCGACGAAAGCCACGCGCCGCAGTCTACCCCGTGGCGGCGCACGCCCTCGCGCCGGGTTTAGGTTGATTGCTCTACGGCGCGGATCTATCGTGGGGCCCACAATTGCATCCATGCACCCCGCGAGCTCCGCCACGCACTCTTCCGCGCCGCCGAATCCGTGGCGGCGCCGCGTCATCTTCGCGGGAGCCGCCGGACTCGCTGCCCTCGCCGTCGCGCGCTGGTTGCAGCCCGGGGTCTCGCCACGGGCTCCCGCGCACACGCCCGGGCTGTCGGCCGACGGCGCCGACGTGATGCGCGCGCTCGTGCCCGCATTCCTCGACGGCGCGCTTCCGGCCGCACCGGACGAACGAGGCACGGCCATCGAAGACACGGTCCGCGCGGTCGCGGTCGCGATCGAGGGGCTCCCTCCGGCGACGCAACAGGAGCTGCGCGCGCTGTTCGCGCTGCTCGCTTTCGCGCCGGTGCGCATCGTGGTCGCCGGCGTCGACAGCGGCTGGCGCGAGGCGAGCGTTGCGGCGGCCGACGCCTTCCTCGAGCAGTTGCGCAGGAGCCGCTGGTCGCAGAAGCGCGCCGCCTACGACGCGCTGCACCAGCTCACGTTCGCCGCATGGTACGCAAGTCCGCGCGCCTGGCCGGCCACCGGCTATCCGGGACCGCCGGACCTCTGACGACGGGCGGTCGCATCGCACGCGAGGACGAGAGAGCGATGAGCGCCACACGGTTCAGCGATCCGGTTCGCGAAGGCATCGCGGGCGGCTGGAACGTCATCGACGCGTCGGGCCTCGCGCGCGACGTGACGCTCGAGGCCGATGTCGCGATCGTCGGTACCGGGGCGGGTGGCGGCATTGCCGCCGAGACGCTGTCCGACGCGGGGCTGCGCGTCGTGCTGGTCGAGGAGGGACCGCTGCGCTCGTCGGCCGATTTCCGGATGCGCGAAGCGGACGCGTATCGCGATCTCTATCAGGAATCCGCCGCGCGCAAGACCGCGGACAAGGCGATCAACATCCTGCAGGGACGCTGCGTGGGCGGCGGCACGACGGTCAACTGGACCAGCTCGTTCCGCACGCCGGCCGCGACGCTCGCGCATTGGGCCTCGGCGCATGGCGTGGCGGGGTTCGGCGCCGACGATCTCGCGCCGTGGTTCGAGCGCGTCGAGTCGCGCCTCGGCGTCGCGCCGTGGACGATCGCGCCGAACGCGAACAATGCCGCGCTCGCCCGCGGCGCGGCGAAGCTCGGCATCGGCTGGGGGGCGATTCGTCGCAACGTGAAGGGCTGCTGGAACCTCGGCTACTGCGGCATGGGGTGTCCGACGAACGCCAAGCAGTCGATGCTGGTCACGACGATCCCGCGCGCGCTCGCGCAGGGCGCGTCACTCGTGACGCGCGCGCGGGCGCTGCGGCTCGTGCCGAAGGGCGAGCGCGTCGAGGCGCTCGAATGCGCGGCCATGAACGCGCAGGGCACGGCGCCGACCGCGCGCCGGATCCACGTGCGCGCGCGCATGTTCGTGAGCGCCGCGGGCGCGATCGGCACGCCCGCGCTGCTGCTGCGCAGCCGCCTTCCGGACCCGTATGCGACAGTCGGCATACGCACGTTCCTGCATCCGACCGTCGTTTCGGCCGCGCTGATGACGACGCCGGTCGAAGGCTACGCCGGAGCGCCGCAAACGGTCTATTCGGATCACTTCATGGACACGCCGGCCGGCGGCCCCATCGGGTTCAAGGTCGAAGCCCCGCCGATACACCCGGTGCTCGCCGCGATCACGCTCCCGGGCCACGGCGCCGCGCACGCGGCGTGGATGCGCCGGCTGCCGAACATGCAGGTGCTGATCGCATTGCTGCGCGACGGCTTCCACGAGCAGAGCCAGGGCGGGCGCGTGCGCCTCGCAGGCGACGGGACGCCGATTCTCGACTACCCGCTCACGCCCTATGTGTTCGAGGGCGTGCGTCGGGCGATGTCCGCGATGGCCGAGATCCAGTTCGCCGCGGGTGCGACGAGCGTGATGCCCGTGCACGACGAGGGCGACGGCTATGCGAGCCTCGCGGCGGCGCAGGCGGCGATCGCCGCGTTCGACCTGCGCCCGCATGCAACCACCGTCGTGTCGGCCCACGTCATGGGAGGCTGCACGCTCGGCCCGGATCCTCGGTCCTCGGTCGTCGATTCGACCGGGCGTCACCACCACGTCGAGAACCTGCACGTCGTGGACGGCTCGCTGTTCCCGACTTCGATCGGCGCGAATCCGCAGCTCACGATCTACGCGATCGGCGCAAGGCTCGCGAGCGGGATCGCGCGGCGGCTGCGCACTTGACGCTCGAGCGAACAGCCCCGGCGCCGAGCCCCTCGCCCCCAGCCCCTAGCCGCTGCCTTTAGTGTGACCGCTCTAGTCGTTCGCCGGTAACGTAGGCGCATCCGAAGGCTCGCCGCCCGCGAGACTTGGCAACCAGGAGAAACCGCATGTCGAACACGATGCGTCTCAACATCCCGCAGGCCGGCGAGCTCGTGCTGGCCGCTCCGCGCCAGGCGTGGCTCGCCACGCTCGGCGCCGCCGCCGTCACCCGCCACTGGGCGCAGAAGGAGGCGGCGACGATGTTCCGCACGCTGGTGAAGGAAGGCGCCGCCGTCGAATCGACGGCGATTCGCCGCGTGAGCGCGGGCGTCGACGCGTCCGTGCGGCGCGCCAGCCGGCTCGCCCGCAGCGCGCGCAGCGGCGTCACGGCTTCCGCGGCGTCGCTCGCCGACTTCGCGACGACGCTCGTGCGCGCCAGGCTGCCGGCGATGCGGGCGAGCATCAAGGTCGAGAGCGCCGCGGCTCCGCGCAAGCGCGCCGCGAAGCGCAAGGCCGTGAAGGGCTCGTCGCGACGCCGCGCGAAGTCGATCGCGGCGAGGTAATTCGCTACCATTGCGGCCACGGAGCTCCCGCGTCGCTGCGGCGATGCGGGAGCCGCAAAGCCCGCGGCGGGCCATCGACCCCGCGGGTCGGAAGCAATGGGGAGGATGATGACAGGCCGCGACTCTGCGCGCGTCGACGCGCTGGCGCGCCGGCGATCCGCGCGACCGAAGACCGGACTCGCGCTCGCCGGCGGGGGCCCGCTCGGCGGAATCTACGAGATCGGCACGCTCCTCGCGCTCGCGGACTCGATCGAGCACCTCGACTTCAACGCGCTCGACGTCTACGTCGGCGTATCGTCGGGGGGCTTCGTCGCGGCGGCGCTCGCGAACGGCATCTCGCCCGCGCAGATGTACCGGCTGTTCATCGACGACGGCCGCGACGCGGCCCTCAAGCCCGAAGTGTTCCTGAAGCCGGCGCTCTCCGAGTTCGCGCGCCGCCTCGCCGGGTTGCCGTCGCTCGCGCTTCATGCGGCGCTCCAGTACCTGCGGGATCCGTTGCACAGGGGCGTGATGGAGTCGTTCGCCACGCTGTCGCGTGCGGTGCCGACGGGAATGTTCGACAACCGGGCGATCGACGACTTCCTGAAGCGCCTGTTCGCGGCGCCCGGCCGCAGGAACGATTTCCGCCGCCTCGAATCGCGGCTCTATCTCGTGGCGACCAACCTCGACACCGGGCACTCGGTCGTGTTCGGCGCGCCGGGGCTCGACCATGTGCCGATCTCGCGGGCGATCCAGGCATCGAGCGCGCTGCCGGGACTCTTTCCGCCCGTCGAGATCGACGGCCAGCACTACGTCGACGGCGCGCTCAACAAGACGCTCCACGCGTCGCTCGCGCTCGACCAGGGAGTCGACCTGCTGTTCTGCGTCAACCCGCTCGTGCCGTTCGACGCGCAATCGGCGCACCGGCGCGGCCGGCTCACCGTGCAGAAGCTCGCCCGCGGCGGCCTGCCCGTCGTCCTGTCGCAGACGTTTCGCGCCATCATCTACTCGCGGATGAAGGTGGGGATGGAAAAATACGCGACGCAGTACCCGCACGCCGACATCCTGCTGTTCGAGCCGGCACGCGAGGACGTCGAGATGTTCTTCGCGCGCATCTTCAGCTACGCGCAACGGCGCCGGCTCTGCACGCTCGCGTTCGACTCGACGCGTGATTACCTCGCGCGCAACGCGGCGGCCCTCGCACCCTCGTTGCGGCGCCACGCGTTGCGGTTGCGCGAGGACCGCGTCGGCGATCCGGGGCGCAGGATCGCCGACGCGCTGAACGATCCGCGACCGTTGCACGCCGGCACGGCGCGCTGCACGATCCGCTCGACGAAGCGCGATCTCGAGCACGCGCTCGGGCACCTCGAGCGGCAGCTCGCGGCATTGCGCGTCGCCCGCTGAGCGAGTTCGGCGCCGCACGACGCGGCGGAAGAGCGCATCTGACATTCCGGCCCGGAGCACCCATGCCGCGCAAGCCGCCGCGCCGCACGCGCGAGAGGATCCTCGCGACGGCGCTTGCGCTGTTCAATCGTTCCGGCGAGCCGAACGTGACGACGGCCGACATCGCCGACGAAATGAACATCAGCCCGGGCAACCTGTACTACCACTTCCGCAACAAGGACGAGATCATCGGCGAGCTGTACGCGGCGCTCGACGCCGCCGTCGCGCCGCTCCTCGCCGGCCCGTCGGCACGAGCGGCGAACGTCGAGGACCTCTGGCTGTTCCTGCACCTGATGTTCGAGCGGATGTGGCAGTACCGCTTCTTCTACCGCGATCTGGACGAGATCACGTCGCGCAACGCGCGGCTCGCCGCGCGCTTCGCCGATCTGACGCGGCGCAGCCGCGCCGCCGTGATAGAGTTGTGCCGCGGATTGCGTGCGGCGGGCGCGATGGATGCGTCGGACCACGAGATCGGGGCGCTGTCGACGAGCGTCGTCATGATCACCACGTACTGGATGTCGTTTCAACGCCTGTCACGCGCCGTCGCCTCGAGCCCCGAGGATCCGGCCGAGATGCGTTTCGAGCATGCCGCCGCGCAAGTGCTCGCGTTGCTCGCACCCTATCTGCACGGACCCGATCGCGCGCTCGTCGAGCGCCTCGGCGCCGACTACCGCGACGGCGCCTCCGCTGCCGACGATCGATCCGCCATCACGCGAAGGGAATGACCGTGGCCAGGAAGTGGGCAAAATTTCCGCATGCCGACAAGTCCTTCGAGTATGCCGGCGCCGCGCTCAAGGGCGCATGGGCGCGCCTGCACAAGGGCGATCGCGAGCCCTATCCGAGGGACGCGGCAGTTGCCGACGCGTGGCGGCACTTTCACGCCGGCGCATTCGCGCAGGCGGTCGAAACCGGGCTCGCGGCCCGCGGAGCCGGCATCGGTGCCGCCGTGAAGGCGCAATGCGTCTATGCCCATTACCTCGAGCGCGATGCGAAGACGCGCATCGCGCTGTTCGAGGAGGCCGCGCGATGGGCGGAGCAGCGGCGCGCTGAAGCAGCGAAGGAGTCGAACGCGCATTACCTCCATGCATACGCGCTCGGTCGATACGGGCAGGGCCTCTCGGTCGTGAAGGCGCTCGCGCAGGGTTTCGGCGGCAGGATCAGAGACGCGCTCGCGACCGCGCTCGAGCTCGACGCGAAGCACGCCGAGGCGGCGGTCGCGTTCGGCGCATACCAGTGCGAAGTGATCGACAAGGTCGGCGCGCTGGTCGCCGGCCTCACGTATGGCGCGAAGAAGGAATCGGCGCTCGGCTATTTCGAGCAGGCGATGAAGCTTTTCCCCGAATCGCCGATCGTGCGCATCGAGTATGCGAACGGCCTGATCCTGCTCTTCGGCAAGAGCCGTCTCGACGACGCGACCAGGCTCTACGAGGCGGCGGCCGCCGCGAAGCCGCAGGACGCGATGGAGCGGCTCGACGTCGAGCACGCGAAGGAAGAGCTCGCGTAAGGCATCTCGCGCGAGACGCGCGCCGCGTCGATGACGCGGAGGCTCCCAAGGAGCCGTTCCCGCGCGAGCCTTCCGGATGGCGCTCGCGCCACGCGGCAAGCGCGGCGTGATAGCGCTGCAGCGCCTCGTCGTACACGTCGAATACGCAGCGATTGCAGCCGCCGCCGCAACATTCGTCGTTGCCCGGCCGCACCGGAGGGACCGGACGCGGATCGGATTCGGTTTTCGGTTCGGTCATCGAATCGAGCGGCACGGATCCGTCGGCCGGCATGGTTGGCGCCAATCTTGCTTCGGCCTCGCCCGTGAACCTCTGCCGACGCCGCCGTGCCGTGCTGATGCTCGCCGCGGGTCTCGTCATCCCGGCCGTGGCGTTTGGCCAGGCCGCGGCCGACAGCGCGCCGACCGAGCGCATCGACACGCTGAAGCGCATTCACGATACCGGCACCCTGACGATCGGCGTGCGCGAAGCGAGCATCCCATTCTCCTACATCGACGCGCAGAAGCAGCCGCAGGGCTATTCGATCGACCTCTGCCTGCGCGTCGCCGATGCGATCAAGAGCGAGCTGAAGCTCCCGCGGCTCGACGTGCGCTTCCTGCCGGTGACGTCGGCGAACCGCATCGCGATGGTGAACGGCGGCAAGGTCGATCTCGAATGTGGCTCGACGACCAACACCCGCGACCGGCAGAAGGAGGTCGCGTTCGCGTACACGACGTTCGTTGCCGGCATCAAGATGCTCGCGCGCAAGTCGTCCGGGATCGACGACATCGAGGACCTGCGGGGCAAGACGGTCGTCGTGACGAAGGGCACGACGAGCGAGAAGATGCTGAAGCAGTTGAACGAGGATCGCGTCCTGAAGCTCGACATCCTCGAGACGAAGGACCACGACGAGTCCTTCGCCGCCGTCGCCGACGGGCGGGCCGTCGCGTTCCCGATGGACGACGTGCTGCTCTACGGGCTCATTTCGAAGGCGGCCAGGCCGGACGAGTTCGCGGTGGTCGGCAAGTATCTGTCGGTCGAGCCGTACGCGATCATGCTGCGCAGGGACGAGCCCGCGGTCGAGCGGCTCGTCGATCGGGCGCTGAACGAGATGTTCCAGAGCGGCGAAGCGCGCCGCATCTATGCGCGCTGGTTCGCGACGAAGGAGCTGACCGTCCCGATGAACCAGTACCTGAAGGAAGCGTTCGCCCTCCCGAACATCTATCCGGCGTGGCCCTGATCAAGCGGCGCCAACGGCGCGCGCCGCGAGCGCCGGATCGAGGTCGCCGTCGCGCGGCCACGGGCTCATCAGCGTCGCCAGCACCAGCGTTTCGAATTCGCCGGCGAAGCGCGCGCTCACCCGCTCGGGGTCGGGACACAGCCCGCGATCCGCCGCCACCCCGAAGCGCACGGTGCCGTCGTAGGAGAGTATCGACACGCCGAGGCCGATGTCGCCCGATTGCGGCACCCAGAACATCAGCCCGTCCAGCCGCGCGCCGGCGAGCCACAGCGGCCTCTGCGGGCCCGGCACGTTCGTCATCACCGCCGTCGCGTTCCGCGCGAGGATCGTGAGCAGCGTCTCCTGCAGGATCTTCGGCCCGGCACCCATCGCCGCGAGCAGGCCGAGCGCGAGCACCGGCTGATAGGAGCCCTTGAGCGCGCTCATGTTCGCGCGCACCGCGTAGAGCCGCTCGATCGGATTCTCGATGCCGATCGGCAGGTCGAGGAAGACGAGCCCGAACCGGTTGCCGAGCTGGTACGCCTTCTCCAGCGGGCGCAGGTTGACGGGAACGAGCGCGCGGATCGTGACGTCGCCGACGCGATCCCCCTGCTCGATCAGGTAGCCGCGCAGTGCGCCCGCCACGCAGGCCAGCAGCAGGTCGTTGATCGACGCACCCAGCGCGTGGCCCACCGTCTTCACGTCGTCGAGCGGCAGCGGGTCGGCCCAGGCGACCTGCTTGGCGACGCCCGGCGAGCCCTTGAATCGCGTTGGCGAATCCTCGCCCATCAACGCGAGCTTCGCGATCTCCGCCGTCAGCGCTCCCCCCTGGTCCGCGAGCGTGACGGCCTGCGCCGGGTCGCGCCAGATGTCCACGCCCTTCTCGATCAGGATGCCGCCGATCCTGCGCGCCGACTGCAGGACGCCGGTGAGCGGCGCGATCAACTGCGCGAGCGCATCGTCGTGCGTCACGCGCGCGCGCCGCTCGCGCGATTCGAAGGGCATCGCCGGCGGCCCTGCGGCCCCGGCATCCATCATCGACAGCATGACGCGCACGAGCGCGATGCCATCCGCGTAGCAATGGTGGATACGCACGATCACCGCCGAGCCGCCGCGGAAATTGCCGACCAGATGGAACTGCCACATCGGACGCTCGCGCGCGAGCGGCGTCGCCAGCAGCTTCGAGACGAGCGCCTGCAGCTCGCGGTCGCCCGCGTCCCCCGCGAGGCGGATCGAGGCGACATGCGCGCGGATGTCGAAGCGGGAATCGGCGCGCCAATACGACCCCGTCGCCGTCTCCACCGCGCAGTCGCGGAAGCGCCTGAAGATCAGGAAGCGCTCCTCGACGATGCGCCGCAACCGCGCGATCGACAGGCGCCCGCCGAGCATCAGCACGCCGCAGATCATCATCAGGTTGGCGGGCCGGTCCATCCGCAGCCACGCGGTGTCGACCGCCGACATCTTCTCGCTCTTGCTCGCGGGCATCGGAACGGGACGCTGTGGAGGAGGCGCCGCGCGTTCGTTGCGCGCGCGTTCGCGTTCACGCTAAAGTAGCATGAAAGTCGCGTCCACCCACCGCCGACCCGGGAGCGCACGCATGGCCGCAGCGCCCAAGAAGGACGATCTGAGGAAGCGTTTCGAGGCGGCTGCCGCCGCCGCCAAGCAGACGAAGAAGCGTCCGGACAACGCGACGCTGCTCAAGCTCTATTCGTACTACAAGCAGGCCACCGAAGGCGACGCGAAGGGCGAGCGCCCCGGCGGGTTCGATTTCGTCGGCGGCGCCAAGCACGACGCCTGGGCGAAGCTCAAGGGAATGAGCGCCGACGACGCGATGACGAACTACATCAAGCAGGTCGAGCGCCTGAACCGCGACTGAAACTCGCCCGCGCCGCGGACGGCGTCACTTCGGCGCAGCCCGCGCCGCCTTCTTCGTCGTGCGGGCGGACTTGCGCACCGGCGCTCTGCCGCTCTGCTTGATCAGCCGATTGACTGCGTCGGACAGCGCATCGACGCGCGCGGCCAGACGATCGACGTCGCTCTGCGTGTGGACGCCCAGCCGTGACAATGCCCGCGCCACGCGGTCCTCGAACACCTTTTCCAGCTTGTCCCACGTGCCGCCCGCCATCTGCTGCATCTCCTTCGCCTTCGCCTGCGCGGCGTGGCGCGCCGCCGCCGCCTTGCTGCTGGCGGCATGGCGCGTCTTCGTCTCGACCGACTCGCCCTGCTTCACCAGCGCGTCGAACATCTTCATCCCTTCCGCCGGCGCGCGCGAAAGCGCGCCGAGCCCGGCGAGCCAGATCTGACGCGGCGATTCGAGCACCGCCTTCGACAGGTCCTTCAGGTCGGGCCGATCGTCGCTGTCGCTTGCCTCGCGCGCTTTCTTGAGCATGGCGTTCCCGATGTGATGAGCGGCATGCCGGCCGGACGCCGGCGCATCGTGCCGCGGAGTCCGCCCTGGCGGCGAAACCTCCCGTTGGCGATTCTAGGCGTCCAGCGTAGAGCGTGCACTCTAAAGCGCCGGGGCAGAGCGAACGCGGGCCGCGGTGCGCGCGACGGTACAATCGGCGACCCGGCACGGCGCCGCGCACGGCGCCGGGCGGCGCGCCCCGCGGACCGGGCGGCGCGGTCGCCATCCGCGTGCGCATCGGGAGGAGTCCATGGCTTATTTCGTGACCGGCGCGACCGGCTTCATCGGCAGCTATCTGGTCGCCAAACTGGTGGCGCGCGGCGGGCCGATCTACGCGCTGGTGCGCAAGGGCTCGCTCGAGCGCCTCGGCGAGTTGCGCGCAGCGTGGGGTGTGGACGACAAGCGCGTGATCGCCGTCGTCGGCGACCTCGCGAGGCCCAACCTCGGCGTCGCCGCCGCGGAAATCCGGAAGCTGAAGGGCAGGGTCGATCACGTCTTCCATCTCGCCGCGATCTACGACCTGCAGGCGTCGGCGGAGGCGCAGCAGGCGGCGAACGTCGACGGCACGCGTCACGCGGTCGAATTCGCCGAAGCGGTGGAGGCCGGCTGCTTCCACCACGTGAGCTCGATCGCCGCGGCCGGCCTCTACGAGGGCATGTTCCGCGAAGACATGTTCGAGGAGGCCGAGGAGCTCGACCATCCGTACTTCCGCACCAAGCATGATGCCGAGGGCGTCGTGCGGCGCGAATGCGACCGGCCGTTCCGGATCTACCGCCCCGGCTTCGTCGTCGGCGATTCGAAGACCGGCCGGATCGACAAGATCGACGGCCCGTACTACTTCTTCAAGGCGATCCAGAAGATGCGCGAGATCCTGCCGCCCTGGATGCCGACGATCGGCATCGAGGGCGGGCGGATCAACATCGTGCCCGTCGACTTCGTCGCCGACGCGCTCGACCACATCGCCCACCGCAAGGGCCTCGACGGCAAGTGCTTCCACCTGACCGACCCGGCGCCGCATCGGGTCGGCGAGGTGCTGAACATCTTCGCCCGGGCCGCGCATGCGCCGGAAATGACGATGCGCATCAACGCGAAGATGTTCGGCTTCATCCCGGCGCCGATCCTGTACGGACTGGGCTCGCTGGCGCCGGTCAAGCGCGCGATGAAGGTCGTGCTCACGGACCTCGGCATTCCGCGCGACGTGTTCCAGTTCGTCAACTGGCCGACGCGCTACGACAACCGCGAGGCGACCCGGGCGCTGAAGGGATCGGGGATCGGCGTCCCGCAGCTCGAAACCTACGCGGCGAGGCTCTGGGACTATTGGGAGCGCAATCTCGATCCCGATCTGTTCATCGACCGCAGCCTCGCGGGCCGCGTGCAGGACAAGGTCGTCGTCGTGACCGGCGCCTCGTCCGGAATCGGCAAGGCGACGGCGCTCAAGCTCGCCGAGGCGGGGGCGCGGGTCGTGCTCGTCGCGCGCGGCGAGGAGAAGCTCCTCGAAACGAAGCAGGAGATCGACCGGATCGGCGGCACGGCGGTCATGTATGCCGCCGACGTCTCGGACATGAAATCCTGCGACGCCCTGGTGGCGCGCGTGCTCGCCGAGCAGGGCGGATGCGACTTCCTGGTCAACAACGCCGGGCGCTCGATCCGGCGCGGCATCATCAACTCGTTCGACCGCTTCCACGACTACGAGCGGACGATGCAGCTCAACTACTTCGGCGCGATCCGGCTGATCTTCGGCTTCCTGCCGCGGATGATCGAGCAGAAGCGCGGCCACATCATCAACATCTCGTCGATCGGCGTGCTGTCGAACGCCCCGCGCTTCTCGGCGTACGTCGCGTCCAAATCGGCACTCGACGCGTTCTCGGCCTGCGCCGGATCCGAGTTCCTCGACCGGGGAGTCAGCTTCACGACGATCAACATGCCGCTCGTGCGCACGCCGATGATCGCGCCGACGAGGATGTACGAGAACGTGCCGACGCTGTCGCCGGAGCAGGCGGCGGGGCTCGTCGTCGAGGCGATCCTGCACCGGCCGGTGCGGATCGCGACGCGGCTCGGCATCTTCGGCGCCGTGTGCCACGCGATCGCGCCGAAGCTCACGCAGGTGCTGCTCAATACCGCCTACAACATGTTCCCCGATTCGGCGGCGGCGCAGGGGAAGAAGGAAGGGGAGAGGGTTCCGCTCACGCCCGAGCAGATGGCGTTCGCGCAGCTCACGCAGGGGATCCACTGGTAGGGACGCCGGGCGCGTGCTCGCGCGGCGCGCGACCCGCGCGCTCCGCTTCGATTTCGGTGAGCACGCGCGCGAACACCTCGTCGTCGCCGAGCAGCGCGTTGTGACCGATGCCGGTCAGCGCGACGTCGACCGCGCCCGGCAGCCTGGACGACGTCTGCGGGGCGACCATCGAATCGTGCCACGACCATAGCGAGACGAAGCGCAGCGCCGGGTCGATCCGCTGCTCGTCGAGCGTCGCGAGCCAGGCGTTGCCGGGCCGAAGCTGCGCGAGCGAGGTCCCGGGGAACAGCCAGGCGTGCACGCTGCCGTGATGCGGCGCGCCGAGCGTCAGCACGCGCGCGAGCCTGCCGCTGCCGTATCGGCGGAGGTAGGCGCGAACGACGAGGCCGCCCATGCTGTGCGACACGACGATGACGCCGCGCGCTCCGGTCGCGGCGACGATCGCGTCGATCTTGCCCGCGAGCTGGTCGGCGAAGAGCTCGATCGACGCGAGCGGCGGCCCGTAGGAGAGGTTGTAGACGCCCGCCACGCCCGCTCGCCCCAGGAAGCGGGCGAGCCGCGCGAAGACCCCGGCATTGCACAGCACGCCGTGCAGCAGCAGCACCGGCGTTTCGGCGTGCGCCGGCGCCTGCTCGCGCACCAGCAGCCGATAGAGCATCATCCGCGGCGCCGCTCCGGCGAGCGTCGCGTATTCGCGCCACGCCAGGCGCAGCGTCGCGCGCCAGCCGATGCGAACGCCGGGTGGGCGGGGCGCACGCCAGATCCACGCGAGCGCGAAGTACACCGCGCAGAGGAACAGGATCACGGCGAAATAGAGCAGCGGCGCACCGAGGAGCCAGGGCGCGAGCGACGCGCCGGCCGCGACGCCGCGAGCGGCCAGCGCCGCGTAGAAGAGCAGCGCCGCCAGATTGACGAGCCAAAGCGTGACGGCGGACCACATGCGGCCGATGGTAACGCGCCGGCAACGGCTGCCCGGCTAGCGCAATGCGCCGGGTTCCTCGGGCCGCGCGAGGCTCGCGCGGTGGCTGCGCCATCCGCGCAACGCAGCGATCGATGCCGCGAGGTCCGGCAGCAGAAGCACCCCCGGCAGCGTCTTGCGCACGCGCCGCGTCATTTCGCCGCCGGCCCAGAGCGCGATCCCCGCGGGGAGGTGGCGCCGAAGGCGGGCAAGCGCGTCGGTCGCCTGGCGCACCGGAAAGGCCGCCGAGAACGAGAGCGCGACGATGTCCGCGCCATGCGCGGACGCCGCGGCCCGGACGTCGTCGACGGGCGTCTGGGTCCCTAGCGAAATGCACTGCGCGCCTTCGGGAACGAGCAGCGCCTCGACCATCAGCAGGCCGATGGCGTGCTGCTCGTTCGGCAGCGTCGTCAGCAGCAGCCGGGGGTGCCCGACGAGCCGCGGGAACGCGTTGATCGCCGTGCGCAGCGCGACCTTGACCTGCTCGGTGTAGAGGTGCTCCTCGAACACGTGCAACTCGCCGCGCATCCACGCCTCGCCGACCAGTCGGTTGAGCGGGGCGAGCGTCTCGACGACGAAGCGCTGCAGCCCCTGGCGCATCAGCCACTGCGCGAGCGCCTGCTGCAGCATGGCCGCATCGTGCGACCGAAGCAGCGCCACGACGTCGCGCTCCAGCGGCGGCGCGGCCGCATCGGGACGCAGCGGCGCGCGGGCGTCGGCGAGCGCGTTCAGCTCGTCGAGCGTGAGCGCGATGATCTTGCCCGGGCGCACGCCGATGTCCATCAGGCGCTTGATCGCGCGCAGCTTCGCCGTCTCGGCGAGCGTGTATTGGCGCTCGCCGTTGTCGTCGCGCGCCGGCTTCGGGAAGCCGTAGCGCCGCTCCCACATGCGCAGCACGTCCTTCGACAGCCCCGTCTCGCGCTCGACCGCGCTGATGTTCTGCGCGAGCGCGCTCCCCTCTTCGTGGATCATCGCGGGAATTTTCCGGATTGTCCGGCCTCTACCGGAGAGGTATCGTACTGCGTGACGCGTTGTCCGGGACACCGATGAGCAGGAAGCGCACGGCACTGGGGGCACTCGCGATCGCCGTGGCCGGCGTGGCGCTGGTTGCGGCCGCGCTGGCGCTGCTCGACCGGCTCGGCCGCGAATTCGTCACCGATGCCCTGGGACCCATCGCCACGCTGTCCGGGGAAAGCGGCGACGAGGCGAGCGGCAACGCGCCGGCCAGAGAAGACCATGGCGAGCGCTTCCTGCCGGTGCCGGCGCCGCTCGAAGACGATCGGGTCGTCGAGGCGATCGGCCCGCTCGTGAAGCTCACGTGCCGCCGCGACGATCCGATCGAGCCGGTCGCGCAAGGCGGCGCGCACCCCGATGCGCTCGACGCGCCGCTCGCGTCGCAGCGATCGGAGGTGCAGCAGCTTCGCTCCGGGCCGCTGCTCGCCGCCGCCATCGCCCCGCTGGCCCTCGTCGCGGCGCCCCAACCGGCCGACGCTTCGCGCAAGGACCAGGTCGAGGCCGCGGATGCGCCGGCCGATTGCCCGCCGCTGCTCCGGCATCGATTCAACCGGCTGCAGACCGGCGAATCGCAGTCGCTGTGCCAGTTTCGCGGCAAGGTGCTGCTGGTCGTCAATACCGCGAGCTATTGCGGCTACACCGGTCAGTACGAGGGGCTCGAGGCGCTCTATCGCAGGTACAAGGGGCGCGGGCTCGTCGTCGTCGGCTTTCCTTCGAACGATTTCGGCGGGCAGGAACCGGGAACGAACCAGGAGATCGCGCAGTTCTGCCGGCTCACCTACGGCGTCGAGTTCCCGATGTTCGAGAAGTCGAGCGTGACGAAGGTCGCCGCCAACCCGCTCTTCGCGGAGTTGAGCGCGGCGACCGGCGTCGCGCCGCAATGGAACTTCTACAAGTACGTCGTCGACCGCAACGGCAAGCCCGTTGCGGGATTCGCGAGCCGCACGACCCCCGCAGATCGGGAGTTCCTGCAGATGATCGAGCGGCTGCTGGCGGAAAAGGCGGAAAAGGCCCTCTGACGCGCGTCAGTCCGACGACGCGCGTCTAATGCTTCATCGCTTCCTTTCCCATCGCGTCGTGCTTCATGCCGTCCTTGGCCATGGCGGCTGCGTCGGAACAGTGCTTCATCGCGTCGCCGGCCATGGCGGTCCTGCCCATGGCGTCCTTGGCCATGGCCTCCTTCCCCATCGCGCCCTTGGCCATCGCGTCCTTGCCGATCGCGTCCTTGCCGACGCAATCCCTGGCCATCGCGTCCTTCTTCATGCCGTCCTTCATGGCATCCTTCTTCATTCCCATGCCGTCCTGCGCCATCGCGTCCTTCTTCATCGCGTCCTGCGCCAGGGCGTGGCCGCCCGCGAGCAGCAGGCAGGCGGAGAACAGCGTGGCAGTGATCCTCGTCGTGACATTCATGAGTGATTCCTCGATAAGTGGTTGAGTGAGTGAAGGAAATGCAGACGGGCCCGCGTAATGGCGCCGGACCGGACCCGGATGCCTCGCGATCTGCAAGCTCCGGCCGGTAATTCGCGACAGAGGAGCGAGCGGTTACACGACGCGACGCGTTCGGCCCTTTCCGGCTCGCGATTCGACGTCACCCCCGCGCCGCTGTAACCGGTCGAGCCGATGCAACGAATTGCAAGGGAAGAGCGCTTTCGCGCGAGCGAGCAGCGTCTGCGGGATCTCCTGGTCCGCGGCGTCGCGGGGGACGCGCGCGCCTACCACGCGTTCCTGAGCGAGTTGACCGCCTATCTCAGGGGCTTCCTGAGGAAGCGCCTGGATCGGCTGCCGGACGACGTCGAGGACCTGGTGCAGGAGTCGCTACTGGCCGTGCACAATCAGCGCCACACGTATGACACCGGCCAGCCGCTGACGCCCTGGGTGCATGCGATCGCGCGCTACAAGCTGGTGGACTTCCTGCGCCGGCGCGCAAGCCGCGACGGATTGAACGATCGCCTCGACGACGACATGGACGTATGGGCCTCCGCGGACAACGGCGCTGCCGAAGCGCGCCGCGATCTGCGCAAGCTGCTCGACGCATTGCCGGACCGGCAACGCCTGCCGATCATCCACGTGAAGCTGGAAGGACTGTCGGTCGCGGAAACCGCGCGCATCACCGGCATGTCGGTTTCCGCCGTGAAGGTCGGCGTGCACCGGGGGCTGAAGGCGCTCGCGAAGAAGTGACGGGGACATCGATGCGAACCGACGAACTGGTGAAGATGCTCGCGACCGGGACAGTCGCCGTCGAGCCCGGCGCCGCCGCGCGCCGCTTCGCGCTGGCCGTTGGACTGGGCGCGCTCGGCGCGGCGCTGCTGATGGCGCTGCTGCTCGGCGTGCGTCACGACCTGCGCGCCGTGATGCTGCCGATGTTCTCGGTCAAGCTCGCCTTCGCCGCATGCCTCGCGCTGGCGAGCATCGCGGGCGTCTACCGGCTGTCTCGCCCCGGCGCGAAGCTCGCTCGGGTGCCCGCGCTGCTCGCGACGACGATCCTGGCCATGTGGGCGCTCGCAGCGTTCGTGCTCATTCGCGCGCAGCCCGGGGAGCGCGCGGCGCTGCTGCTCGGGCAGACGTGGGACGAGTGTCCGTTCCTGATCGCACTGCTCTCGGCACCCGCGTTCATCTCGGTCATGTGGGCGCTGCGGAGTCTCGCGCCGACCCGCCTGCGGCTCGCGGGCGCCGCCGCGGGGTTTGCCGCGGGGGCGCTCGGAGCGCTGGCCTATTCGTGGCACTGCCCGGAACTCGGCGCCCCGTTCATCGCGCTCTGGTATCTGGCGGGCATCCTGATCCCGACCGCGATCGGGGCGCTCGTGGGCAGCCGCGTGTTGCGTTGGTAGGTCCGCGGGCTATCCCCGCAGCGATTCGACGGCACGCGCGATCAGCGCGATGCCGTTCACGATCAGCAGGCTGGCGATGAGGCGCAGCACGCCGTGGCCGGACAACGCGTGGTGCAGCCGGTTGCCGAGCCAGAGGCCTGCCGCCATCACCGGCAGCAGCGCGAGCACCATCGTCAGCAGCTTCGCGTCGAGCAGCAGTCCGGTTGCAACGAACAACGCCACGCGGATCCAGACACTGACCGCGACGACGACGACCGACGTCGCGCGCAGCGCAGCCTTGTCGAGGATCCGCGCCGAGAGGAAGACGATGTAGATCGGGCCTCCGGTCCCGAACAGTGCCGAGAACACGCCCCCGACGACCCCGATCGGCCATGCGAGCCAGCCGGGCGCGCGCGCGAGCCTGCGCGGGCCCGCCAGCACGTAGGCTCCGTAGCCCGCCGCGAAGACTCCGAGCGCGAGCAGCGCCGGCACACGCGGCAGGTTGAGAAGCAGCGTTGCGCCGATCGCGATGCCGATCAGCATCGCCGGTAACAGGTGCGCAAACTCGCGCCATGCCACGAACCGTCGCAGTCGAACCGCCGTCGACGTCGCCGCGAATGCGTCGGTCGTCGTGACCAGCGGGACCGTGAACGTCAGCGGGAAGAAATGCGCGAGCCCCGGAACGGAAATGATCGACGAGCCGAAGCCGGTCGCGCCGAAGATCGTGTACCCGAGGAGCACGATGAGCGGCGCCACGAGCAGCACATGGTTCGGGACGTCCGGCAGTGAAAGGGAGAGCATGGATGCGACGATGCTCCGGGACGTCGCATCGCGAAGCGGAGCTGCCGGGCGACAGCGACGAGCCCGGCAATGCGGGTTGTCGCTATAATAGCGGGCTCCGGCGAGCTAGCTCAGTTGGTTAGAGCAGAGGAATCATAATCCTTTGGTCGGGGGTTCGAGTCCCTCGCTCGCTACCAGTAGCTCCGGGACTCACGCGGGAAGGCGTGAGCCCCAATTTCTTCGCAACGCGCAAGACGAAGCGAACCGCCGTCAGCCCCCCTTCTTGCCACCCGCCTTCGAGTAGAACCCCGCCAGCCGCTCCCTGGCCTCGGCGAAGTCGCCCAGGCTCGAATAGGCGTTGATCGTCTCGACGCGGAGCGCGTCGTCGAGCGAGCGACCGACGACGTCGAGAATCGTCTCTTTCGCGGATCGAATCGCACGCTGGCTGTTGCGCATGATCGACGACGCGTATTTCTCCGCCGTCGTCATCAGGTCGTCGTGCGGCACGACCTCGGTCACGAGGCGCAGTCGATACGCTTCCGCGGCGTCGACCTCGCGCCCGGTGAGCGTCAGTTCCAGCGCGGTCGCGATCCCGGCGATGGCCACCAGCCTCACGATGCCGCCGTCGCCCTGGTGCAGTCCGTAGCGGACCTCGAACACGCCGAATCGGGCCTTGTCGGAGGCGATGCGGATGTCGCATGCCAGCGCCAGCTCGAAGCCGCCGCCGATGGCATGGCCGTTGATCGCCGCAATGATCGGCTTGGTGATTCTATGCTGCCCGCGCGTGATGCCGCCTCCGATGCCGGTCGGAATGTTCTTCCGGACATCGAGCATGGTCGCGTCCTCCCATTTGGGAATGAACGTCTTCAAGTCGGCTCCCGAGCAGAAGGCGCTGCCGGCCCCCGTGAGCAAACCGACGTCGAGCGAGTCGTCGCTCGCGAAATCCCTCCATACCGCCCACAGCTCGGCGTTCAGCTCGTCGTCGAGCGCGTTGAGCGCTTCCGGACGGTTCAGCGTGACGTACGCGATCCTGTTTCGCTTTTCGTAAACGACCTTGGCCATGGCGGCACCTCCTCGACGGTTGTCTGCCTGGCGGCGACCCGAGCGAAGCGCCGCCTCCCGGCTCGCCTCACCACACCAGCAACACCTTCTGCCCGTTCGCGCGCCGGGTCACGAGCGCAACGTGCATACCCTGGACCGCCTGGGCCAGCGCCCGCTCCGGCGCAACGAAAACGCTCGCCGTCCGCGCGGTCTCGATCAGCCCGAGCTCGGAGCGCGCCCGCTCGGTCGTGATCATGCCGGCCCACAGCGGCAGCGCCGGCGCGGCTTCGCCGTCGCCGGCAACGGCGGCGACGCGCCATAGCCGGATCACGTCGCGCGTGCGCGGATCGGCGGGGCGGATGAGCGTGAGCGCCGGCGGCTGCCCCTGATGGAGCTTGGGCAGCACCGGCAACTCGCCGATCGGCGTCGAAGGAAGGAGCCACAGCAACGCGGCGGCGGATTTCCAACCTGCGGGCGCCTGCCACCCGGCCGACGCGAGCGCGCCGGCAATCGATTCCCGGCTGCCCATCCACTGGACCGAGAACGGCTCCTCGCTCTCGCCGCTGATCTCGGTACGGGCCGCGGCGATGCTGCGCCACCCTCCGCCCTGCCATGCGTCGAGGCCCAGCGTGCGGATCGTTTCCGACTTCGCATACCGCGCGAGGTCGCGCGCGTGGTGATTGCCTGCGTAGGAACCGCCGACGAACGTCAGCGTCGCCACCACGATCAGCAGCACCGGCGCCGTCCGCATCGGGCGGTCGCGAACGTGGTGGATGTACGCGATGCTGAGGAGCGCGATCCAGGCGATGCCGAGCCCGTAGCTCGCGATCACGTCGGAAAACCAGTGTGCGCCCAGGTAGAGCCGCGAAAAGCCCATGAGCAGCGCGACACCGGCCGCGCCCGACGCGAGCGCGGTCTGCTCCCATCGGGGCTTGCCGTGACCGAGCAGGAACGCGAGGAAGCCGTAGACGACGAGGCTCAATGCGGCATGCCCGCTCGGCAACGAGTACTCGTCGACGGCGGCGTAAGGGGTCTCGGGCCGCGCACGGCCCAGCGCGTATTTCAGCGCGACGACGAAGAGCTCGGCGAACACCACCGCGCTCACCCAGTAGGCCAGCGATTGCCAGCGCCGGGTGATCGCGAGCCAGAGCGCGATGACCGCAACGAGGGGAATCATCACGTAGGCGCTTCCCAGCCCGGAGACGGTGACCATCGCGTCGTCGCCCCAGCCGGTGCGCAATGCCTGCAGCCATTCGTACAGGCCGCGGTCGACGTCGACCAGCGTGTCGCTGGTGACGACGTCCTCGACGACGCCGAGAAACAGCCAAGCGCCGGCGACGAGCAGCGTCGCCGAGACGAGAAGCGCCATCGGCTCGCGACGCGCCGGATCGAGCAGCGGCAGCACGACGCGCGCCAGTGGCCCCGATGCCGCGCCCGCGTGCAGGAAGATGCGCTCGCGCAGCCGCCGAAAGCGCGGCAGGCCCCAGCGAAACGCGAAGCGGACGATGGCGGCGATCGCCCAGGACGCGGCGAGAAGCAGGGCGAGCAGCACGACGAGCCGCGAGCTCACCGCGCCCGCGATTTCCAGCGACGCGCCGAACAGCGCACCTGGAACCAGATGTGCCGCGGCCCATGCGAACGCCGACGCCACGTTCATCGCGTAGAAGTGGCCGGCGGGCATGCTCGACATGCCGGCGACGATCGGAACGATGGCCCGGACGGGTCCGAAGAAGCGTCCGAGGAACACGCTCTTGCCGCCGTGCGCGGCGAAATAGACCCGTCCCCGCTCGAGCAGCGCCGGATACTTGCGCAGCGGCCACCGCGAGCAAAGCGCGTCGTGGTAGTGCCGGCCGAGCCAGTAGCTCGATCCGTCGCCCAAAATGGCGCCGGCAATCGCCACCGCCGCGGTCTGCCAGGGATCGAGCGCGCCCAGCCCGACCAGCACCCCGCCGGCGAACACGATCGAGCTGCCGGGGGCGATCGTGCCGACGACCGCGAGCGACTCGAGGAACGACCCCGCGAAGACGAGCCCGAGCGCGAGCAGCGGGTGCGCCGCGAAGTAGTCGATCAGCGATTGAAGGTGCGCTTCCAGTCCAAGCGAGACCGGCGGGCGTCGTCACCGGGGCT
>DASURV010000201.1:0-5047 GCA_036375455.1 Casimicrobiaceae bacterium
CGCCGCGACGCGCAGCCCGGCGACGATCACCGGTGCCGCGATCGGCAGCTCCACGCGGAGCAGCAACTGGCGCGCGCTCATGCCCATGCCGCGCGCCGCGTCGACGACGTCCGGCGCAACCCCGCGAATGCCGGTGGCGACGTTGCGGATCAGCACGACCAGCGAGAACGCGACCATCGCGATGATCGCGTTCGTTCGACCCAGGCCGACGAGCGGAATCAGCAGCGCCAGGAAGGCGAGCGTCGGAATCGTGTAGAGGAACCCGGCCACGGCGATCGCGATCGCCTGGACACGCTCGTGGCGCGCGGCGAGAATGCCGACCGGCAGCGCGATCGCGAACGCGATGGCGAGCGCAGTCAGCGCGATCGTCACGTGCTGGGCGAGCGCGAGCGCGACCTGGTCGAGATTGCGCAGGAACCACGTCATGATGCGCGCACCGGCGCGATGAAGGCGCCCGCGGCGATGCGCGCGGCGATCGCATCCACGTCGGGACCGAGCGGGCGGTCGACATCGAGCATCGCGACCGTCTCGCGCACGCGCGCGTGCGCGGCCCGCGCCCCGGCGCCGAGCGTTCCCGGATCGAGTTCGCGCAGGTCGATCGCCTGCGCGGCGACGAGCATCTCGATCGCGACGACGTAGCGGAGGCGCTCCAGCATCGAGGCGAGCTTTTCGACGGTGCACGGCGCCATCGGCGCATGGTCTTCGACGCCCTCGGACACGGGCAGGAAGTCGAGCGAAGCGGGGTTGGCCAGGTGCCGCACTTCCGACCAGAGCGCGGTCAGCGTCTTCTGCAGTGTCGCGAAACCGGAATGGGCGGGGCCATGGCGCGTCAGCTGCAGCGGCAGGTCGGTGAACGCAGGCGACATGAAGCGGATCACGCGCTCGGCCGCCAGACTGGCCGCCTGCGCCAGCGCGATGGCCGCGGC
This sequence comes from Casimicrobiaceae bacterium, assembly GCA_036375455.1. Lineage (GTDB taxonomy): Bacteria > Pseudomonadota > Gammaproteobacteria > Burkholderiales > Casimicrobiaceae > VBCG01. The sequence continues at coordinate 927 of DASURV010000201.1, forward strand.
GTCGAACGCGAGCGTGAACGCGGGCAGGTGGAAATTGCCGTGCGAGAGCATGACGCCAGCGTCGGCGAGCACCAGCGGGCTCTCGGCGGCGCTGTTGAGCTCGAGCTCGACCTGGGTGCCGGCAGCGGTGAGCGCCGCCTGCGCCGAGCCCTGCACCTGCGCGACGACGCGAAAGCTCAGCGGATCCTGCACGCGGCGCGCCGCGCCGGAGGCGAGCAACGCACTGTTCTCGAGCAACGCCCGCAACTGTGCGGCGGCCTCGACCTGTCCGGGTGCGGGCCGCGCCGCGACGGCGCGCTCGTCGAGCGGCGACAGGTTGGCGCGGAAACCTTCGAGCGACAGCGCAATCGCCGATCGCCACGCGGCCATCAGCGCCTGCGCGTCGGCGAGCACGAGCGCGGCGCGCCCGACGGTCGCCGCGTTGGCGCTGATCAGCGCGAGGCCGTCCTTCGGGCCGAGCGCGACGGCCGCAAGGCCCGCCCGTCGCAACGCTTCCGCGCCGGGGACGACCGCGCCTTCGAACTCCGCATGGCCTTCGCCGATCAGCGGCAGGGCAAGATGCGACAGCTGCGGCAGGTCCGCGACGCCGATCGAGCCCAGCCGCGGCACGATCGGATGCACGCCACGGTTGAGCATCGCCACCAGCGCGTCGAGCACCTGCGGCGAGACGCCGGATCCCCCGACAGACATCCCCGCAATGCGCGCGAACAGCATTGCGCGCACCGATGCGCGATCGTTGGCGGCACCCACGGCGACCGCTCGTGCCCGGATCGCCCGCCGCTGATAATCGGCGAGGTCCGCCGCGTCGAGGCGCTGTCCCGTGTTGGCGCCGAGCGCCGAATTGACGCCGTAGATCGGCTGCTCGCCCTGCGCGAGGCGCAGCACGACAGCGCGCGCCGCCGCGACGCGCGTGCGCGCGCCGGGTGCGACTTCGACCTGCGCATCGTGGCGGGCGACGGCGACGACATCGGTCAGCGTGACGCGCCGATCGCCGACGCGGATCGGCGTCAACGGAGGATGCCCTTGGCCTTCAGGAAATCGCGCGCGACGTCCCGCGGTTCCATCTTCTCGCCGTCGACCTTGTAGTTCATTTCCGCCATCACGGATTCGTCGAGCGCGGCGCTCACCCGGTTCAATACGTCCGCCATCTTCGGATTGGCCGCCAGCGCGTCGTTGCGCACGACCGGAACCACGTAGTAGGGCGGCCACAGGTTCTTGTCGTCCTTCAACCGGACGAGCTTCAACGCGCTGATCATGCCGTCGGTCGAGTATCCGTTGACGATGTCGATCTGCTTGCTCGCGATCGCCTGGTAGCGCAGCCCGATCGCCATCTGCACGTCTTCCTTGAACACGATGCCGTACTTCGCCTTGAGTCCGGGCAGGCCGTCCTCGCGGTCGCGGAACTCGGGGCCGGCACCGAGCTTCAGCTGGTTCGCCACCTTCGCGAGGTCGGAAAGCGTCGCGAGCTTGTACTGCGCCGCCGTTTCGGGTCGCACGACCATGTTGTACGTGTTGTTGACGGGCGCCTCGTCGAGGAGGGTCAGTCCCTTCGCCGCGTACTCCGCCTTCACCTTGTCGTAGACGGCCTTGCGATCGCTCATCGTCGGCTGCTTCAGGATCGCGAGCAGCATCGTTCCCGTGTACTCCGGGTAGAAGTCGATCTGCTTCTCCTCGAGCGCCTTGTGCGCGATCAGCGTTCCGCCGAGGTTGAGCTTGCGCTCGACCTTGATCCCGGCCGCTTCGAGCGCCTGCGCGTACAGCTCGGCGAGCACGAATTGCTCGGTGAAGTTCTTCGATCCGACACGCACCGGCTGCTGCGCCGCCGCCGTCGAACCGGCGGCTGCGACAGCGACGAGCAGGGCGAATCCCAGCAAGCGACGCAGGTGGGCAAGCATGAAGGCTCCTCGGGCAGATGGATGGGCTATCGATAGCGGGATTCTCGGGGCAGGGGCGGGGCGGGTCAATCGGCGCCAACGCAGCTCGGGCAACGCCATGGGACCGGGCAACGCTATTGGAGCCGCGGATAGCCGAGTGCGTCGGTGGCCCGCGCCCGGCGCGCGAGGCTCGCGTAGCCATCCGCGTCGGCTGCGGCGAAGCCGTCGAGAAGGAGCGCGCCGCGCAGATCCGCCAGCGAAGGATCATCGGCCACGGCGTGCAGTGCCGACGCCAGGCGTTCGCGCATGTCCTGCGGTGCCGACGCCGCACAGACGAGCGGCGGGGAGGCGGTCATCGGCGTGCTCCCGAGCGTGCGCAGCCGCATCGCCGTCGCGGGCTCGTGCCGGCGCAGCAGATCGAGCCAATAGGAATCGAGCGGGCCCGCGTCGGCCCGACCCTCGATGAGCGCGTCGGCGATCGCGCGCGGCGTGTGCAGCGGTCCGACGATCGCGCCGAAAAAGCGCCCGCCCGCGGCGATCGCCGCCTCGGCGAACAGGTGCCGCGGCGCCTGCCAGCCGCTCTGCGAGCTTTCGACCGTGTATGCGAAGCGCGCGCCGCGCAGGCCATCGACGTCGACACGGGTCGAATCCGCACGCACGACGATGTCGGTGCAGTAGACCGCGCGCCCCCCGTAACGCGCGGCCGACGGACGTGGCGCGCCGAGCAGTAGCGGGCGCGCCGCCGCATCGTCGCGCCAGGTGCTCCACGGATACCCGCACATGAACGTGCAGCCGAGGTCGACGCGCCGCCACAAATCGGCGAGTGGCCGTGGCGCGGCATGTGCGACGACGTCGAGCGGCACGTCGGCACGCGCGGAAATCCAGGCGAACAGCCGCTCCCACAGCGCCGCGACCGGCCCATTGACCGCGTACATCCTGGCGTTGGCGATCATCGATAGCGCAGCGTCTGCCCGACGCCGGCGCGGGCGGCCTTGGCGAGCATCGCAGCACCCAGCGCGATGTCGGAGAGGGAAAGCCCGCGATGCCAGAGGAGGATCGTCTCGTCCGCGTGCTCGCGGCCGCGCTTCCTGCCGGCGACGATTTCGCCCAGCTCTGCGTAAAGCGTATGCTCGGTCAGCCTGCCGGCATCGACGTGGGCGCGCAGCGCGCCGAACCGGCCGCTCCGGCATTGTCCCCAATCATCGACGACGAGCTTCTGCATGATGTCGGTCAGCGTGAGCTCGACCGCGCTCATCGTCCCGTAGGGAACGACGAACGCGGACGGCTTGATCCAGGACGTCTTCAGCAGCGGCGCCGGTTGCGCAAGGCGCGACGCTTCGACGACGATGTCGGCACCGCGCACGCAACTTTCCCAATCCGGCGTCGCGATGACGGGCTTTCCGAGGTCCTGCGCAAGCCGTGCCGCAAACGCCTCGCGCGATTCCGGGCGTCGCGAATGCACGCGGATCTCGTCGAAGTGAAACAGCCGCGCGAGCAGGCGCACGTTCCAGTACGCGGTGCCGCGCGCACCGACGTGGGCCAGTACGCGGCTGTCCGGACGCGCCAGGTACTTGGCCCCGATCGCGGTCACCGCACCCGTGCGCATGTCGGTGAGCCCGGCGGCATCGATGACCGCCAGCGGTCGCCCGGTCTGCGGGTCGAGGAGCGTCAGCAGACCCATCTCGGAAGGCAGGCCGAGCGTATAGTTGTCGACATAGTCGCCGACGACCTTGACGCCTGCGAAGCCGAGCGGCTCGACATGACCGCGCAGCACGTTGAAATGACCGTGGATCGGCGAGCCGTCGGCGGCGCGGCGCGGGACCAGATGGACGCGCGGCTCGATCACCGTGCGGCCTTCGCCCTGTGCGCGCAGGCCACCTTCGACCGCGTCGAGGATCTCGTCGTCCGTCAGTCGCAGCGCGGCGACGTCGGGCGCGTTCAGATAGACGAGCGTCAGCGCGGTCGACGAGGACTCGGACACGGGATCCTGGAGCGCCGGGGGCGAGCCATCGCACAATGGTAGCGTATGCGCTGCGCGAGGCGGTCGGACGCGACCCGCCCGCAGGACGCCGCCGGTGCGGCGTGCGCTTCGAACATCGACTGGGAGCGGACGATGCTGCAACGAGCACGAAGCGAGTGGACGCGCCACCGAGACGGCGTGATCCGCGCACCGCGCGGCAGCGCGCGCACGGCCAGGTCGTGGCTGACCGAGGCGGCGCTGCGGATGCTGATGAACAACCTCGACCC
>DASURV010000202.1:0-8492 GCA_036375455.1 Casimicrobiaceae bacterium
TGCGTTCGGCGCGCCGGAGGATGCCGGGTCGGGCGGTTCGGAGGAGCGGGGCAAAGGTCGGCGCGGCGCTTCCGCGGCGGGCGCGAAGCGCTGCTGCGGCGAAGCGGCCGGTGACTCGATATTACCAACAACGTCCGCGCAGGGGCGTAGGTATGACCGGCGCTCGCGCGGCCGCGGGACCATACGCCGACGTTCGCGCACGGCAGCATTCGCTTCGCCTCAGGGGTTGCTCGCGAAAACGCCGGGCCGGGACGCCTGCGCGACGAGCGTATCGTACGTTGCATCTCGACGCGACACGACACCACCATGACCGCCAAGGCCCCCGCCCGCGCCGGCAGGCATTTTCTCCAGATTCCCGGCCCGACCAACGTTCCCGACAGCGTCCTGCGCGCGATCGACCGGCCGACGATCGATCACCGCGGCCCCGAGTTCGGCCACCTCGGCAAGCGGGTGCTCGCGGGCATGCAGGAGATCTTCAAAACCCGCGAGCCGGTCGTCATCTTTCCGGCGTCGGGGACCGGCGCGTGGGAGGCGGCGCTCGTCAACACGCTGTCGCCCGGCGACCACGTCCTGATGTACGAAACCGGGCATTTCGCGACGCTGTGGCACAAGATGGCGACGCGCCTCGGACTCGTGGCCGAGATGCTTCCCGGCGATTGGCGACATGGCGCTGACGCAGAGGCGATCGGCGCACGGCTCGCCGACGACCGTGAGCATCGAATCAAGGCGGTGTGCGTCGTCCACAACGAAACGTCGACAGGTGCGACGACGCGAATTCCGCTGGTGCGCGAGGCGATCGACAGCGCCGGCCATCCCGCGCTGCTGATGGTCGATACGATTTCCTCGCTGGGCTCGATCGACTATCGCGTCGACGAGTGGGGTGTCGACGTCACGGTCGCCGGTTCGCAGAAGGGCCTGATGCTGCCGCCGGGCCTGTCGTTCAACTCGATCAGCGCCAAGGCGCTCGCGGCGTCGCGCCAGGCGCGGCTGCCGCGCTCGTACTTTGCGTGGGACGACATGCTCGCGCACAACCGCACCGGGTACTTTCCCTACACGCCGGCGACGAATCTGCTGTACGGCCTCGACGAAGCGATCCGCATGCTCCAGGACGAGGGTCTCGACAACGTCTTCGCGCGCCACGCGCGGCACGGCGAAGCCACGCGCAAGGCGGTGCGTGCCTGGGGACTCGAGATCCTCTGCGCCGAGCCGGCCGAATACAGCAACTCCCTCACCGCAGTGGTGATGCCCGAAGGGCACGACGCCGACCGGCTGCGCAGCATCATCCTCGACAGGTTCGACATGTCGCTCGGCGCGGGGCTGACCAAGTTGAAGGGGCGCGTGTTCCGCATCGGACACCTCGGCGATTTCAACGACTTGACGCTGATGGGCACGCTCGCCGGGGTCGAGATGGGACTCGCCGAGGCCGGCGTTCCACACCGCGTCGGCGGCGTGCAGGCCGCGATGCAATACCTCGCATCGAAGCGCCCGGCCACCGTGCCCGAAGTCACCGCGCCTGCCGAGCGCGTCGCCTGAGCACCAACGTTTCTCAATTGCACACAGGAGGAAGCTCATGAAGCAACGCAACAGCGCGCCGTGGGGCGCAATCGTCGCTGCCGCGCTGATCGGGTCGATCGCTGCGGCGCCCGCGCTCGCGCAGGACAAGATCACGTTCAAGGTGATCGGCCAGCCGCTCGCGACCGGCCTGATCCAGAAGAACAAGGAGCAGCCGTTCTTCGAGACGCTGGCGCAGAAGACCGGCCTGCCGCTCGACGTCCAGTACAAGCCGGTCGATACGACTGGCTTGAAGGACACCGACGAACTGCGGGTCATGAAGGCGGGCCTGTTCGAGGCGGCGTCGCTGCGGATGTCGCAGGTGTCGCGCGACGAGCCGACGATCCTCGGGCTCGACCTGGTGGGGCTCAATCCCGACTACGCGACGGGCCGCAAGGTGGCGAAGGCGTGGGGCGCGGCCGTCGACAAGCGGCTGCAGCAGCAATTCAAGGTCAAGCTGCTCGGCATCTGGCCGTTCGGGCCGCAGGTGCTGTTCTGCAAGCCGCCGATCGCCAAGCTCGCCGACGTCAAGGGCCTGAAGGTCCGCGTGTACGACCAGAATCTCGCCAAGTTTGTCGAGTCGCTGGGCGGAACGCCGGTGCCGATCAGCTTCGCCGAAACCCAGCAGAGCCTGTCGCTCGGCGTCGTCGATTGCGCGATCACCGGCCCGAGCTCGGCGAACTCCGCCGGTTGGCCGGAAGTCACGACCCACATGCTGCCGATCGGCTTCCAGATCGCGTTGAACGGCTACGCGGTCACGCTCGCGACCTGGAACAAGCTCAAGCCTGACCAGCAGGCGAAGCTGCAGGCGGCGTACGACGCATTCGTCGACGACGTCTGGACGTACTCGGAGCACCTGTTCAAGGATGCGGTGAACTGCAATGCCGGCAAGGAACCGTGCACGACGGGCAAGAAGTACAAGCTGGTCGAGGTGCCGGTTACGCCCTCCGATCTGGCGATCGTACGCAATGCGGTGCGCGACGTTTCGCTGCCGGTGTGGGCCGAGATCTGCGACAAGACCAATCCCGGCTGCTCGGTCGAGTGGAAGAAGGCCGTCGGTCCGATCGTCGGTCTCAAATAGCCGCGCGGACGGCGGGCGCTGCCGCCGTCCGGCCGCAATTCTTTGGGAGGTGCGATGCGTCGCTTCGAAAGCATTCTCGCCAACACGTTCGGGATCATCTTTCTCGCTCTGTCGGTGATCGTGGCCGTCGAGACGATTTCGCGCAAGGTGTTCGACTTTTCGCTGCAGGGCGCGGATGAACTCGGCGGCTACGCGCTGGCGCTCGGTTCGACGCTCGCGTTCAGCCTGGCGATCATCGGACGCAACCACATTCGCGTCGACGTCCTCCACGAGCTCCTGCCGCGCCGCGCGCAGGGATGGCTCAACTGGATCTCGACGATCCTGCTCGCGTTCTTCGCGACGGTCGTCGTGGTCGTGTCGTTTCACGTCCTCGCCGAGACGATGCAGTTCGGCAGCACCGCGCAGACGCCGTGGGCGACGCCGCTCATCATCCCGCAAAGCCTGTGGTACGCCGGATTCATCGCGTTCATGCTGGTCGCGCTCGGGTATGCGCTGCGGGCGAGCTATTTGCTCTTCACCGGGCGCGTCGACGAGCTGAACGTCGAGTTCCATCCGAAGAGCACGAAGGAAGAGCTGAAGGAAGAGATCGACGATCTCGAGCATCGCCAGGCGGTCGAGACCGCCGGCGCCATCGCGCCCGTGCCGCAGGGAGGAAACGTCTGATGGTCACCGGCACGCTGGTTGGATTCGGTTTGATGATCGGGATGATGCTGCTCGGCATCCCCGTCGCGGTGGCGATGTTCCTGGTAGGCGCCGGCGGCGGCATGCTCGCGTTCGGGCTGCCGTTCATCGATTCGATCGCTTCCGTCGCGTGGGGCGTCCAGAACGACAGCCTGCTGACGGCGATACCGCTGTTCATCCTGCTCGGCGAACTGCTGTTGCGCAGCGGGATCGCGGACCGGATGTACGTGACGCTCGCGGCGTGGCTCGGCCGGCTCCCGGGCGGGCTGTTGCATACGAACATCGGCTGCTGCGCGCTGTTCGCCGCCACGTCGGGCTCGTCGGTCGCAACGGCCGCGACCATCGGCACCGTCGCGCTGCCGTCGCTGCGCGCGCGCAATTATTCGATGCGCGATTCGCTGGGGTCGATCGCCGCCGGCGGTACGCTCGGCATCCTGATCCCGCCGAGCGTCAACCTGATCGTGTACGGCTCGCTCACCAACCAGTCGATCGGCAAGCTGTTCATCGCCGGCATCATTCCGGGGATCCTGCTGTCGCTCGCGTTCATGGTCTACATCTACGTGAGCAGCACCATCAGGGGCTCGGCGCGCCAGGAGACGCTGACGCCGCTCGCCGTGCGGATGCGGCTTCTGCTCAACCTGATCCCGCCTGCCGTGGTGTTCGGCGTCGTGATGGGAAGCCTCTATTTCGGCATCGCCACGACGACCGAGTCGGCGGCGCTCGGCGTGGTCATCGCGCTGTTTTTCACGTGGCAGACGAAGCGGCTATCGCTCGAGCTGCTGCGCAACTGCTTCCTGCAGACGGCGCGCATCTCCGGGATGATCCTTCTGATCATTCTCGCGGCGTTCATCCTGAACCTGGCGATCAGCCTGACCGGCGTGGCCGAGGCAATGACCAAGTGGGTCAGCCAGTTCGGCTTGTCGGGAACGACGATGATCCTGGTGCTGATCGTGTTCTACCTGATCCTCGGCATGTTCATGGACGTGCTGTCGATGCAGGTCGCGACGATCCCGATCACGTATCCGATCGTCGTTGCGCTCGGCGTCGATCCCATCTGGTACGGCATCTTCATCGTGCTGATGTGCGAGCTGGGGCTGATCACGCCGCCGGTGGGCATGAACCTGTTCGTCGTGCACGGCATCCGCCCCGACAAGGGTGGCATCCAGGACGTCATCTGGGGCGCGCTGCCGTACGCGTTGATCATGATCGCGTTCACGCTGGTGCTGCTCGCGTTGCCGCAACTCGTGCTGTGGCTGCCGGCGAAGATGTGACGGCGGGCCTCGCCATGCGGGCCGCCGCGGATGCGGGCGAGCTCGCGCTATGGCGCCTGCCGGCGGCGCAGTTGTCCGCGGTCTTCGCGCGGCGGGACGCGACGCCGGTCGATTGCATCGAACTTCTCCTCGCGCGCATCGAGCGCCTCGATCCGAAGCTCAACGCAGTCGTGACGCTGAATCCGCGTGCACGCGAGGATGCCGCCGCGAGCACCGAGCGCTGGCGCACGGGCCGCGCGCGCGGCCCACTCGACGGCGTGCCGATCGCCGTCAAGGACAACATCCTGGTCGCGGGAATGCCCGTGACGTGGGGTACGCGGGCGTGGCGCGACAACGTGGCCGCGGTCGACGAGCGACCGGTCGCGCGGCTGCGCGAGCAGGGCGCGATCATCGTCGGCAAGACCAATGTCCCCGAGTTCACGCTCGAGGGCTACACGGGCAATCCGCTGTTCGGCACGACCTGCAATCCATGGGACACGGCGCTCACGCCCGGCGGCTCGAGCGGCGGCTCGGTGGCGGGGGTCGCGGCAGGACTGTTCCCGCTGGCGCTTGGCACCGACGGCGGTGGTTCGATTCGCCGTCCCGCATCGCATACCGGCCTGGTCGGTTTCAAGCCGTCGATCGGCGCGATTGCGCGCTATCCGACGCTGCCGCAGATCCTGCTCGACTTCGAAGTGATCGGTCCGATCGCGCGCACGGTCGAAGACACGGCGTTGCTATACAACGCGATCGCGGGACCGGAGCCGCGCGATCGGCATTCGCTCGCGGCGCGCGCGGCGCCGGCGACGCTCGCCTCGCCCGCGCCCGCCCGCATCCTGTTCGTGTCCGCGCTGGGCGACCATCCGGTCGATCCGCAGATCGCGCACAGCGTCGCGCAGGCCGCGCTGGTGCTGCGCAACCTCGGTCACCGCGTCGAGCAGGGCGCGCTGCCGTTCGACATCGCTGCGATCACGGACTTCTGGCCGCTGCTCGGGCAGGTCGGGCTCGCGCACGTCTTCGAGCGCGAGCCGGAGGTCGAGCGCTTTGCCGCCGACAAGTTCGTCGCCATGGCCCGCGCCGGCCGCGCGGTTCCGGCGCATCGCTACCTCGCGGGGATCGAAGCCGTGCGCGCGCTGCGGCGCGAAGCGACCGATGCGTATGCCGATTTCGACGCGATCCTGACGCCGTCGGCCGCCGCGTTGCCGTGGCCGGCGAACGACGAGTATCCGCGGACGATCGCGGGTCGCGACGTGGGCCCGCGCGGTCACGCGGTCTTCACCGGCTGGGTGAATGCCTGCGGTCACCCGGCCATCAGCCTGCCTTGTGCGCCGGCCGATAACGGCCTGCCGATCGGCTTTCAGCTCGTCGGGCGCTACGGCGAGGACGACACGCTGTTCCGCCTTGCCGCGCAGTACGAGCGCGCTGCGCCATTCGCACAACGATGGCCCCCGCTCGCCGCGGACGACGTCACTGCCCGGCGCTGAAGCCGACGCGTGCTTCGCCAACCTCCGCGAAGCGCACGACGACACGCGCGCCCGGCGCAACGAAGTGCATGCCCGTCCATGCGCCGGTGGTGATCACGTCACCCGCGCGCAGTCCCCCGCACCGCGTCGCGCAGTGATTCGCAAGCCACGGCAGCAGTCGCAGCGGATCGCCGTACGGGTGCGTGCCGGTCGCCTGCGCGAGCGGTTCGCCGTCGACCTCGACGCTCGTCGTCAGCTCGCCCGGCAGGATGCGCCGCCAGTCGCGATAGGGCGGCCCGACGACGAGCGCGCGATTCGACTGGTTGTCGGCGAGCTTCCACAATGCACTCGCCGTGCGATGGTTCGCGAGCCGGCTGTCGCAGATCTCGATGGCGGCGTGAAGCGAGACAATCGCGTCCATCAGGTCCGCCTCGGTATAGGGGATCGCGCGGGGCGGCAGGTCGCGCCCGAGCGTGTACGCGAGCTCGGCTTCGATCGCGATGAAATGAAACGCATCGCTGTCCAGGATCGCGCCGCTGTCGAACAGGCGGCTCGCCGGTATGGGTGCGGCGATGGGCGTCGTGCCCGCGTCCGGGCCGCCGGTTTTCCAGGCGCATATGCGATCGCCGCCACGCGGCCGCAGGCGTCGCGCGACCTCGTCCTGGATCGCGTAAGCCTCGGCCGCATCGGCGGGGGCCGCATCCGCGAGTGCGTCGAACGGCGCGTGGATTCGATGTGCGCGCTCGAGCGCCGAGGCGGCGGCAGCGATTCGCGCCGCGCGGTTCACGCTTCCGCCATCTTGCTGCGGCGACGCACGCGTGCTCATTCTGCGCCGCCGCTCGGTTCGACGAGCACCGCGCGGAAGTCGTTGACGTTCGTGCGCGTCGGACCGGTCACGACCGCATCGCCGAGCGCCGTGAAGAAGCCGTGGCCGTCGTTGTTCGCGAGCGCATCGCGCGGCCGGACGCCTTCCGCCCGGGCTCGTGCCAGCGTGTCCGGCGCGACGATCGCATCGGCGATTTCTTCCTCGCCGTCGATGCCATCGGTGTCGCCGGCGAGGGCGTGAATTCCCGGCCGGCCGTCGAGCGCGATCGCGAGCGACAGCAGGAATTCGACGTTGCGGCCTCCGCGACCGTGCCCGCGCACGGTGACCGTCGTCTCGCCGCCGGACAGCAGCACGCACGGCGGCGCGATCGGCTGTCCGTGCACGGCGACCTGCTGCGCGATGCCGGCGACGACCTTGCCGACGTCGCGCGCCTCGCCCTCGATCGCATCGCCGAGGATCGCGGTTGCGTACCCTTCGTCACGCGCAACGGCGGCCGCGGCTTCGAGGGCGGCCTGCGGCGTCGCGATCAGCCGCGCCTGCGACCGCGCGAGCCGCGGATCGCCGGGCTTGACCGATTCGCCTGCACCGGACTCGAGAACTTGCATGACGGCGGCCGGCGCGTCGATCGCGTAGCGGCGGATGACGTCGAGCGCGTCTTCGCACGTCGTCGGATCGGCGACCGTCGGGCCGGACGCAATGTCGATCGGATCGTCACCGGGCACGTCCGACATCAGCAGCGTGACGACTTCGGCAGGGTGGCACGCGGCCGCGAGCCGGCCGCCCTTCACCGCCGACAGATGCCGGCGCACGCAGTTCATGTCGCGGATCGTCGCGCCGGACGCGAGGAGCGCCCGGTTGACGCGCTGCTTGTCGTCGAGCGTGAGTCGCGCCGCGGGCAGCGTCAGCAGCGCCGATCCGCCGCCGGAAATCAGGCAGACGACGAGGTCTTCCGCACGAAGCTGCGACACGAGCGCGAGCATGCGTTGCGTCGCGGCGAGCCCCGCCGCGTCGGGCACCGGATGCGCCGCCTCGACGATCTCGATGCGCGCGGTCGGCACGGCGTGGCCGTAGCGCGTGACGACCAGTCCTGTCAGCGGGCCCGGCCAATGCGCTTCGAACGCCTGCGCCATCGCAGCCGACGCCTTGCCCGCACCGACGACGAGCGTGCGTCCTTTGGGCGGCGAGGGCAGGTGCGGCGGCAGGCAGTGCGCCGGCTGCGCCGCGGCGATCGCCGCGGCGAACATGCGCCGCAGCAAGGCGCGGGCCGAGGACATCGGAGTCGGCGCCGCCGCGTCAGCGGTCGGCGGGCTGCTGGCCGATCTCGAAGTTCGCAAGCGTCTCGAGTGCACGCACCATTGCGGAGTGGTCCCACGTCCGGCCACCGTGCGCGGCGCACGCGTTGAACAATTCCTGGCACGTCGCGGTGTTCGGCAGCGCGACGCCCAGCGCCCGCGCGGTGGACAAGGCGAGGCCGAGGTCCTTCTGGTGCAACTCGATCCGGAAGCCCGGATTGAACGTGCGCTTCACCATTCGCTCGCCGTGAACCTCGAGGATGCGCGACGACGCGAAGCCGCCCATCAGCGCCTGGCGCACCTTGGCCGGATCGGCGCCGGCCTTCGCCGCATAGAGGAGTGCCTCGC
>DASURV010000203.1:0-3749 GCA_036375455.1 Casimicrobiaceae bacterium
CTCGCGACCGATGCCGCCTTCATGCGTGCGGTGCGCGAGCGGATCGGCGCGGCGCTGCCGCAATCGGCGCTGACCGACATGGACGCGCACACGCGTCATCTCGAGGGCGCGTACGTGCGCGCGCTCGAGATGAGCGCGCCCGAGGCGTTGGTGGGGGCGTCCGGTTGAGCGTCGGCCAGGCGGCAGCGGCCATCGAGCGCGCAAGAGCGCGGCTCGCGGCAGGCGATATCGCCGGCGCGCGCAGCGCATGCACCTCCGTTCTCCAGGCCGGAAATGCGCAGGACGCCGCGGCCGCGCACCTCGTGCTTTCCGCGTGCGCCGAGCGTGCCGGCGATCCGGTGGCGGCGCGCGAGCACGTCGCGGACGCGCTGCGCCTCGATCCCGGCAATGCGCTCGCCCATTATGCGGCGGCCGAGCTCGCGGAGCAGGACGGCGACGTCGAGGCGGCGATCGCGAGCCTCGAACGCGCGACCCAAGTGCAGCCCGCCTTCGTCGCGGCCCACCAGCGGCTCGGCATCCTGCTCGGCGAGCGCGGCGACGCGCAGCGCGCGGCCGAGGCGTTTGCGCGCGTCGTCGCGCTCGATCCGCGCAACGCGCGCGGCTACAACAATCTCGGCAACGCGCTGCGGATGCTCGGGCGCGCGGACGAGGCGCTCGCCGCGTTCCGGCGCGCCGTCGCGTTGCGGCCCGACTACGATCTCGCGATCGCGAACGTCGCCGTCATGCTGCGCGACAGGGGCGACCTGCTCGAGGCGGAGAGGATCGCCCGGGCCGCGCTCGGGCGCCCCGGGCGAGAGCCACCGCTGCGCGCACTGGTCGTGCTGCTCGCGGGGCTTCTGCGGGAGCGCGGCGCGCTCGACGAGGCGGAACCGCTCTACCGGCAGGCGATCGCGATGGCTCCGGACGCAGGCGCGGGAGAGTGGTTCAATCTCGGGCGCGTCTTCGCCGAGCGTGACGAGCCGGAGCGCGCCCGCGATGCGTACCGGCGCGCTTTCGCGATCGACCCGAAGGACCTGCGCGGTGCGCTCGCCTCGCGGCTGTCGCTGCCGATGATCTACGCCGATGCGGCCGACGTCGCGCGCGCGCGCGATCGCTACGCCGAAGGCCTCGCCGAGCTCGGCGCGAGCGTCGAGCGCCTCGTCGCGGGAGTGAAGCCGGATCAGGTCCTCGACGGCTTGCGCTGGACCAACTTCTTCCTCGCCTACCAGGGGCGCGACGATCGCGAGCTGCAGGTGTCATATGCCGCATTCGCCGCCAGGGCGGTCGATCTGGGCGCGCCGGGGTGGCGCGATCCCGCGCAGCGGCGGCGCGTCCAGGGAGGGCGCCTGCGGGTCGGCTTCGCGTCGGCCTTCTTTCACGTCGGCACCGCCGGCCGCTATTTCCGAAGCTGGGTGACCGATCTCGATCGCGACCGCTTCGAGGTCTTCGTCTATCACCTCCACCCGGGCCTCGACGACATCGCGAGTGCGATCAAGGGACGTGCGGACCGCTTCGTCGAGTTCGGCGGCAGCCGCGCGCGGCCGTCGGTCGTGGCGCCCGTCATTCGCGACGACGCGCTCGACGTTCTCGTCTATCCCGAGCTCGGCATGGACCACACGTCGTTCGTGCTCGCCGCGCTGCGCCTCGCCCCGCGGCAGATCGCGGGATGGGGACATCCGGTGACGAGCGGACATGCGACGATCGACGCCTTCGTGAGTTGCGCGGAAATGGAGCCTTCCGACGGTGACGCGCATTACGCCGAGCAGCTCCTGCGGCTGCCCGGCATCGGGACGTGCTATCGGCGCCTGGCGTTGCCGGAGCCGGCGCCGCGGGCGCGGTTCGGACTGCCGGAGGAGCGCGTTCTGCTGCTGTGTCCGCAGTCGCTGTTCAAGGTGCATCCCGACAACGACGACCTCTTCGCCGCCGTGCTCGCCGCGAATCCGAACGCGACGCTCATCATGTTCGACGGCCGGCAGCCTCGGGTGACCGAGCGCTTCATGCGCCGGATCGCCCGGGCGTTCGACGCGCACGGCGTGTCGGTGCGGGAGCGGATGATCGTGCTGCCGGCGTTCCCGCACGAGGATTACCTGCGCATCAACCTCGCGTGCGACGCGATGCTCGACACGCTCTACTGGTCGGGCGGCAACACGAGCCTCGACGCGCTGGCGTGCGGCCTGCCCGTCGTCACGCTGCCGGGAGCGTTCATGCGCGGCCGGCAGAGCGCGGCGATGCTGCGCCTCGCCGGCGTGCCGGAACTGATCGCGCGCGATCCGGCGGACTACGTGGGAATCGCGACGCGCCTCGCCGAGGACGCCGTGTGGCGCGGCGCGATCGCCGCGAGGATACGCGAGGGGCGGGGAGCGCTGTTCGAGACGCCGGAGCCGACGCGGGCGTTCGCGGAACTGCTGGCTGGACGCGCTTAGGACGCTTGACAGTTCCGCCGCGGCGATGCCGGCGACATCGGAATGTCGCCGGCATCGGAGAGAACCGACTACGGCGTGACGAACACGAATCCGCTCGTGTTGCCGTTCTTGTTGACGGCACCGGCGTTGTTGTTCGTCGCGCAGAGGCCGACGTTGTATGTACCGGCGGGCAGCGACGCCGAGCCGGCCGCGCCGGACGCGACCTCGCTCGTCGTCACCGTCGTGTTGGTCGCCGAGCCCATCACCGTGACCGGACCCGGGCCGTTCTGGTCCTGGTAGCACACGCCGACGGTGATGACCAGGGACGAGCCGGACTGGCGCGCGAACGAGCCGCTGCCGTAGGCGCTCACATTACCCGGCGCCGCGAGGTTCACCGTTGCCGTCGGACCGACGAAGATGGGTGAGACGGTGTTCGAGAACAGCGTCCCCATGGGGCCGGACCACGGTATCGTCGTGATCTCGGCCGGCGGTGCAGGCGGTGACGCGAGGCTCTTCGCGACGCGGAAATCGGCGCTCCCGTTCGCCGACGTCTCGAGCGTGCAGAAGCCGATGAACGAGGGTGCCGGGTCGTCGCTGGTCGAGAACGTCGCGCGCACGTCCGAGAAATCACCCGGCAAGCCGAGCGATGCGAAGACGTCGAGGATCCGCGTCGTCTGATACGGTCCGAGCGCTCCGCTGGTCGATCCGAGCAGACTCTCCGTCCCGCCCTGGTACAGGTCCAGGTGCCAGTTGACCGCCTGCGCCAGCGAGGCAACGAAGCAGTTCGAGCGGTAGTTCGGAGCGGAGGCCAGCGCCTGCAGTCCTAGCGCATCCGCGGGTTCACCGGAAAAATTGCTGGTCGGAAACCCCTCGACGCTGAAGCCGATGCCGTCCGGCGTCTGGGTTCGCGAGTAGGCGAAGAACGGATTCGTCTGCGCCGCATCCTCGAGAATGAGCATCCCGAAATCGTCGTCGGTTCCCGTCAGGCCGCACTGGGTGCCGAGATCGAAGCTCGCGGATTGGTTCGCCTGCAGCGCGACCTGCGAGCATGAGCGCAGGCCCGCAGGCGGGGTGGCGTCGTTCGACTGATAGTAGCGGACGTTCAACGTGATCGGCGACGCATTCGGATTGCGAACGAAGACTTCCGAGTGATAGATGGACACGTTCGCGGCGAGCGGCATGACGATTTCCGTCCCCGACGCAAAGCTGGTCTGCCCCGATGCCGGTATCGACGCCAGAGCGCAAGCGGCGGTCGCAGCCGCTAGACAGCACCGGCGAAATTGCGCCGGAGACGACTTGTTTCGTGCAGTGAACATCTGCCCTCCCACATGGATTGAAGAATGCTGCAGCCCAAAACATCGGTTACGC
>DASURV010000204.1:0-37765 GCA_036375455.1 Casimicrobiaceae bacterium
TTCGCCGAGCTGGTGACGACGGCGGCGGCGAGCGTGATCGAGCTTCCGCCCGGGATGGGGGCGCGCGAAGCCGCGCTGACGGAGCCCGCCGCGACGGCGCTGCACGCGATCCATCTGGCCGCGCGCGCGCTGGTGCGGCCGCTGCCCGAGTGCAGCGTGCTGGTGCTGGGCGGCGGCGCGATCGGCATGCTGGCGACGCTGCTGCTCGAGCATTACGGCGTGCGTCACCTCCGGGTCGCCGAAACGAACGGCCTGCGCCGCGTATCGCTCGCCCGCGCCTGCCGCGCCACGGTTTACGATCCCGCCGCGACACCGTCCGGCGACGGCGTCGCGGACCTCGTCATCGACGCCGTGGGCGCGGCCACGACGCGCAACGCCGCGCTCGCCGCCGTGAAGCCCGGCGGGGTGGTGATGCATATCGGCCTGATGGATTGGGCGAGCGAGATCGACATGCGCAGGCTGACGCTCGCGGAGATCGCGTTGCTCGGCACCTACACCTACTCGACCTGCGACCTGCGCGCGGCGGTGCACGCGCTGCACGAGGGCGCGTTCGGCGACCTGGCCTGGGTCGAGGAGCGGCCGCTCGCGCAGGGCGCGGCGGCGTTTCGCGACCTGCACGAGCGCCGCAGCGCCGCGGCGAAGATCGTGCTCAGGCCGTGAGCGATATCGCTTTCGACGCCGTCAGTCGCGTGTTCAGGCACGAGGGCAAGGACTTCCTCGCGCTCGACAAGGTGTCGTTCGGCGTGCGGGACCGCGAATTCGTCGCGATCGTCGGCCCGTCGGGCTGCGGCAAGACGACGTGCCTGCGCATGGCCGCCGGCCTCGAATTCCCCACGTCGGGCAGCGTCAGCGTCGGCGGCCGTCCGGTCACGCGGCCGGGTCCCGATCGCGCGGTCGTGTTCCAGCAGTTCGCGCTGTTCCCCTGGAAGACCGTGCATGAGAACATCGATTTCGGATTGCGCAGCAAGGGCCTGCCGGAGGCGACGAGGCGCGAGCGCATCGCCCGCCAGGTCGAGCTGATGGGACTGCAGGGCTACGAGTCCGCCTATCCGCACCAGCTCTCGGGCGGCATGCAGCAGCGCGTCGCGATCGCGCGCAGCTACGTCCTCGATCCGGACGTGCTGCTGATGGACGAGCCGTTCGGCGCGCTCGATGCGCAGACGCGGGTCGTGATGCAGGAGGAGTTGATCAAGCTCTCGCGCGTCAACCCGCGCACGGTGCTGTTCATCACGCACGCGGTCGACGAAGCCGTCTATCTCGCCGACCGCGTCGTCGTGATGACGCGCCGGCCGGGCCGGATCCGCGAGATCGTCGACGTCGCGCCGGTGCGCAAGGCGCAGAACTGGGATCGCTACGAGCGCACCGAGGAAGTGATGGACCAGGAGTCGTTCGTGCATTTGCGCACGCGGATCTGGCGGATGCTGCGCGGCGAGCAGCAGCCCGAGCAGAGCGCGGCGCTGCAAACCACCGGAGGGATCACGTCATGAGAAGGCAGATCGTCGCACTGGCGGCAGGCGTCACGCTCGGCTTCGCGGCCGCGGGCGCGCAGGCGCAGCAGCTCACGGAGATCAAGATCAGCTACCAGCCTGCGCTGTACTGGGCGCTGCCGTTCTACGTCGCGGCCGAGAAGGGGTGGTACGCGGAGCTCGGATTGAAGCCGGTCTTCAGCACGTTCCCGGCCGGCGTGCCGCAGATCGCGGCGTCGGCGTCGAAGTCCTGGGACGTCGGCGGCGCGGGCTCCGTGCCGGCGACGCTGGGCGCCGTCCGCTACAACCTGCTGACGATCGGCATCACCAACGACGAGTCGTACGGCAACGCGCTGCTCGCCACTTCGAAGACCGCGGACGCCTTCATGAAGAACCCGCAGTCGATCAAGGGGCAGACGATCGTGCTGACCGCGAACTCCACCGGCGACTACGCCGTGCAATCGTGTCTCGCGAAGTGGGGGCTCAAGAAGTCCGACGTCACGGTGAAGAGCATGGGCCAGGCCGAGATCATCTCGGCGATGTCGAGCGGCAACGCCGACCTCGGCGGATTGTGGGCGCCCAACACGTACACGATGGAGGAGAAGACCGGCGCAAGGCAGATCTGCTCGGGGCAGGACGCCGGCGCCGCGGTGCCCGGCGCGCTGATGGCGCGCGCCGAGTACGCGAAGGCGGAGCCGCAGAACGTCGCGAAGTTCCTGGCCGTCTACCTTCGCGCCTGGAAGTGGCTGAACGCGCATCAGCCCGAGGCGATCGCGATGATGAAGAAGTTCTACGAGCAGGGCGGCGTCACGATCAGCGAGGCGTCGATGAAGAAGGAATTCACGACCCGCCCGACGTACGATCTCGCCGCGCAACTGAAGATCATGCATCGGCCCCCGGGCGGAGCCTCGGAGGTCGACGGCTGGTTCACGAAGATCGGCGCGTTCATGCAGGCGAACGGCACGTTCGCCGAGGCGCCGGCGGCGAGCAAGTTCATCACCGACGAATACATGAAGATGGTCGACGCCGATCCGAAGCTGAAGGCGTTCGCGAACCGCGCCGACTGATCGCCCCATGGCACGCGGTCCGACCGCCGGTCCCCATGAGCGGCGGGCCGTCCCGAGCCGCGAATCGCGCCTCCGCCCGGGCCGGCGCGAGCTTGGGGGGCGTCCCTGGGCGGGCGTCGCGACGTTCGTCGTGCTGTTCGCGGCGTGGTATGCGCTCACGACGCTGACGCACACGATCTCCGCCGGCCGCTTTCCCTCGCCGGCGGAAACGTGGGATGCGCTGCGCCAGATCGCCGTCACCGGATACGCCGACGCGCGGCTGCACGAGCACGTGCTGCACAGCGTCAAGCTGGTGCTGTTCGGATTCGCGGCCGCGGTGCTCGTCGGCGTCCCGCTCGGCCTCGCGATGGGTGCGAGTCGCGCGTTCGAGGCGTTCGTCAATCCGGCCTTCCTCCTGATCCGGCCGATTCCGCCGCTCGCGTGGATACCGCTCGCGATCGTGTGGCTCGGGCTGGGCGACGCCGCGAAGGTGCTGATCATCTGGTTCGCCGCGTTCGTGCCGGCGGTGATCAACAGCTACAGCGGCGTGCGCGCGATCGAGCCGTACCTGATCGAGGCGGCGCGGATGCTCGGCGTGTCGCGTAGCATGTTCGTGCGCGAAGTGCTCGTCCCCGGCGCGCTGCCGCTGATCTTCACCGGCCTGCGCCTGTCGCTGCAGGCGTGCTGGACCACGCTCGTCGCCGGCGAACTGATCGGCGCGATCGCGGGCCTCGGCCACGTCCTGTATCAGGCGTCGCTCGACATCTTCCCCGCGATGATCGTCGCCGGCATGGCCGCGGTCGCCATCACCGGCGCGGCGATGACGTTGCTGCTCGGCCGCATCGAGCGGCGCGCGATCAGGTGGCACCGCTAGGCCCGGCCGGCGCGCTTCCGTTCCCGCGCTGGCTCGCGCTGACGGTCGCGGGCTTCGTTGCGTTCTTCGCGATCTGGTGGTCGGCGGCGGCGAGCGGGCTCGTGCCGCCGCAGTTCCTGCCGACCCCGCTCGCGGTGCTCGAGAAGTTCGCGGCGCTGACGCGCTCGCCGTTCGTCGGCTATACGCTGCAGCAGCACCTCGCGTCGAGCTTCGGGCGCTTCGCACTCGGCTTCGGGCTCGCCGTCGCGATCGGCGTTCCGCTCGGACTGCTGATGGGCTGGTTCCGCTGGCTCGACGCGGTGGTCACGCCGCTCTTCGATGCGCTGCGCTTCGTGGCGCCGATCGCCTGGGTGCCGTTCGCCGCACTGTGGTTCGGCACCGGCATCGGCGGGCCGGTACTGGTCATCTTCAGCGGGGCGTTTCCGCCATGCGTGATCAATGCCTACCGCGGCGCGAAGTACGTCGAGCCGCGCTTCATCGAGGCCGCGCAGACGCTCGGCGCGAGCCACTGGCGCATGATCACCGAGGTGCTGCTGCCGGCCTCGGTGCCGTCGATCGTAGCCGGACTGCGCATCAGCGCCGGCCTCGGCTGGCAATCGCTCGTCGGCGCCGAACTAATCGTCGCGTCGAGCGGGATCGGGTACCTGCTCGTCAAGGGCCAGGCGAACATCAGCACGTCGATCGTGATGAGCGGCATGATCGCGATCGGGATCGTCGGCTTCGCGATCGACGCGCTGCTGCGCATGCTCGAGCGCCGCATCAACCGCCGGCGCGGCCGCTGAGCGAATCAATGACCCGCGCCGATTGTCCCGTGCAGAAGGGCGGTCGGCTGCGGGGAGGCGCGCCGCGGAACGTCAGGACGACGGCGGATCCAGGCCGGACAGGCGGTCGTGGACGATGTGCGCGGGCTCCAGCCGCCGCGGCGGCGCCTCTCCGCCGAGGTCGTCGTTGCTCGCCTCGCCGGTCAGCGCGATGGCCTTCGTCACGTCCTGTGCCTGCGCTGCGGCGAGCAGCCCTTCGCTCGTCGCGTCCTCGGGCTCCGCGCCGAGGAAACCGCCGCTCTGGTGCGCCCACAGCCGCGCATAGAGGCCGTTTCGCGCGAGCAGCGCGCGATGCTCGCCCGCCTCGACGATGCGCCCGCGGTCGAGCACGACCAGCCGGTCCATCGCGGCGATCGTCGACAGCCGATGCGCGATCGCCACCACCGTCTTGCCCTCCATCAGCCGATAGAGGCTTTGCTGGATCGCGGCCTCGACCTCGGAGTCGAGCGCGCTGGTCGCTTCGTCGAGCAGCAGGATCGGCGCGTCCTTCAGCATCACGCGCGCGATCGCGATGCGCTGGCGCTGGCCGCCGGAGAGCTTGACGCCGCGCTCGCCGACGTGGGCATCGTAGCCGTGGCGCCCCTTCACATCGGCCAGCGCGGCAATGAACTCGTGCGCCTCGGCGCGGCGCGCGGCGGCCTCCATGTCGGCATCGCTCGCGTCGGGCCGGCCGTACAGGATGTTGTCGCGCACCGAGCGGTGCAGCAGCGACGTATCCTGCGTGACCATCCCGATCTGCGCGCGCAGGCTTTCCTGCGTGCAATGCGCGATGTCCTGCCCGTCGATCAGGATGCGGCCGCTCTCCGCGTCGTAGAAGCGCAGCAGCAGGTTGACGATCGTCGACTTGCCGGCGCCGGAGCGACCGACGAGGCCGATCTTCTCGCCGGCGCGAATCGTGAGCGACAGGTCGTCGATCACGCGCTCCTTGCCGCCGTAAGCGAAGCCCACGCGCTCGAAGCGGATCTCGCCGCGCGACACGACGAGCGGCGCGGCGTCCGGCCGGTCGACGACCGTGTGGACGCGCGCCAGCGTGTTGATGCCGTCCTGCACGGTGCCGATGTGCTCGAACAGCGTCGCCATTTCCCACATCACCCAGTGCGAGATGCCGTTCAGCCGCAGCGCCATCGCAGTCGCCGTCGCGACGGCGCCGATGCCGACGCTCCCCTGCATCCACAACCCGAGCGCGACGCCGGCGGTGCTCGCGATCAGCGCCATCGATAGCGCATGGTTGACGATCTCGAAGCCGGTCACCAGGCGCATCTGCCGGTGCACGGTGCCGAGGAACTCCTGCATCGCCGCCTTCGCATACCCGGCTTCGCGGCGCGCATGCGAGAAGAGCTTCACCGTCGCGATGTTCGTGTACGCGTCGGTGATGCGGCCGGTCATCAGCGAGCGCGCGTCCGCCTGCTCGCGTGCGACGCGGCCGAGCCGCGGCACGAAATACCATAGCGCGACGACATACAGCGTGACCCAGCCGAAGAACGCGGCGAGCAGCCACGGATCGAAGCCCCCGAGCACCGCGAGCATCGTCGCGAAGTAGATGATCACGAACACCAGCAACTCGGCGAGGATCAGCCAGACGTCGCGAACGGCGAGCGCCGTCTGCATCACCTTGGCGGCGATGCGGCCGGCGAATTCGTCCTGGTAGAAGCCCATGCTCTGAGCGAGCAGCAGCCGGTGGAAATTCCAGCGCAGTCGCATCGGGAAATTGCCGGCGAGGCTCTGCTGCTTGATCGTCGATTGCAGCCATACGAGCACGATGCTGCCGGCCAGCACCGCGGCAAGGGCGAGCAGCGTCGCGCGCTGCGTCGTCCAGATCTGCGCCGGCTCGACCTCGGCGAGCCAGTCGACGATATGGCCCATCACGCTGAACAGCAGCGCCTCGAAGGCCCCGATCACCGCGGTGAGCAGCGTCATCGCGAGGATGTAGCGGCGCAGGCCGCGCGTGCATTCCCACAGGAACGCGAAGAAGCCGCGCGGCGGCGTCGCCGGCGGCGCGTCGGGGTAGGGTTGGACGCGGCTCTCGAACCAGGCGAACACGGCGGCGGCGCGAATCCGGGCCGTCAGCGGCGGATCACCGGCGTGTACGACCTCAGGCGCTCGAGCTTCGCTGCGTAGAGATCGTGGTCCGCACGGGTCGTGCTGTTTTCGAGCGCGATCGTCATCTGGGCGCGGGCCTGGTCCATCTCGCCGAGGCCCGCGTTCGCCATCGCGAGCCAGAAGTGGAACTCGTGGTAGTAGGCCGCGCGATCGACCTCCTTCGAGAACATTTCCTTCGCGAGCTTGTAGTTGCGCTCCTGCATCGCCGCCAGGCCCCGCTTGAAATACGCGAACGGCGGATTCGGTTCGATCCGCGCGAGCTCGTCGCGCAGCTTGCTGGCCGCGACGAGCTGCCCGCGGTCGTTCAGCACGGAGACCAGGTTCGACATCGCGGTCGTGTTCGCGGGCTCGTGCGCGAGGACGTATTCGAGCGCCCGCTGCGCCTGCGGCAGGTTGCGGTGCCTCTGATAAACGATGCCGAGCGTGTTGTAGGCGCTCAGGAAGCGCGGGTCCTGGACGATCGCTTCACGCGCCCACCAATACGCGTCGTTCACGTTGCCGGACACGAGGGACTCCACCGCACGGTTGTTCATGTACATCGCGACGATCGTCGACTCGTCGATCACCCAGAAGCGCAGGCCACGGAGGTCGGGAGGCGGCAGGAAGTCGATCGTCATCGAGTCCACGTCGTACTGGATGATCCCGGCATTGTTCCGCATGTTCCTCAGCGCCACGTTGACGTGGCCGATCGACAGGTAGAAGTCGCCGCTGCGCCCGATCGTCTCGTCGGTGAACACGTGCTGGAAGCGCACCGTCATGCCCATTTCCTTCGCGAAGGCGGCGGTCATGATGACGAGCGACAGGCAGTTGCCGGTGCGGGCGGCGAACGCCTGCGAGGCGTTGCGCGTGATGGCCGCGTCGTATTCCAGCGTGAGCCCGCCGCGGGTGTAGAGCGCCTCGTACAGCCCGCGCTGGCTGCCGTCGGCGCGCACGAGGCGCGCGATGTCGGTGGCGAGGTACTGCCTCATCTCGGGGCTCAGCGCGAACACGTCCGCGGCGCTGATGCGCTGCGATGGCGCCGCGAACAGCGCGTCGTCGAAGAGCGCGCCGGGGCGCTCCGGTATCGGCGCGCTCGCGCACGCGGCGAGCAGCAGCGACAGCCCGATGACCACCCAGGTTCTCATTCGATCCCTCGCTTGGCGGACGCGATCGGCGATTGCGTACTAACCGCGAACAAAGTCCGGAAATTCCCTCGCTTCGACAGACTACCCAAAGTCTGCAAGCTCGCCGCGAGTCATTGATGCGAGCAGCGATCGAGGTCTGAAATTCGTTCCGCTGCTACGCCTTCCGACTGGTGCCCAGCATACCCCAAATGCGTACCTTTCTGTTCGCTCCGGATTGAGCGAATCGGTGGCATTCGCCCGCGCGACCGGCAGCGGGACGACCACTGCCGGGATGATCGGCGCGGCGATGTTTCGCGAGCCATTCGAACCCGCGCAGTCGTCGCCAATTGCACTCGGCGGATTGCCCGAGCTTGTAGATCATGGCGAGTATCCCGTGGGTAGGATCGGTCCGATGCCGGATGGTGGCGAAACTCGACTCGATGACATTGCTGCTGCCGATGTGAATCTCGGCCGGAAAGGGGGGGATTCTCAACCGTCCCGCGCGTCTATTCCACCGTCACGCTCTTCGCCAGATTGCGCGGCTTGTCCACGTCCGTCCCCCGCAGCACCGCCGTGTGATAGGCGAGGAGCTGCAGCGGCACGACGTGCACGATCGGCGACAGCAGCCCGCGGTGCTCGGCGACGCGGATCAGATGGATGCCGTCGCCGGGGGTCAGGTGGCTGTCGAGATCCGCGACGACGTACAACTCGCCGCCGCGCGCCCGCACCTCCTGCAAGTTTGACTTGAGCTTTTCGAGCAGCGCGTCGTTCGGCGCGATCGCGACGACGGGCATCTGCGCGTCGACGAGCGCGAGGGGCCCGTGCTTCAGCTCGCCCGCCGGATACGCCTCGGCGTGGATGTACGAGATCTCCTTGAGCTTCAGCGCGCCTTCGAGGGCGATCGGGTAGTGCAGGCCGCGGCCGAGGAAAAGCGCGTGCTGCTTCTTCGCGAAATGCTGCGCCCAGCCGATCAGGTGCGGCTCGAGCGCGAGCGCGCCGCGGATCGCGGCCGGGATGTGCCGCAGCGCATCGAGGCACTTCGCTTCCTCGGCGGGCGGCAGCAGCCCGCGCAGCTTCGCGAGTGTCAGCGCCAGCAGGAACTGCGCGGCGAGCTGCGTCGTGAACGCCTTCGTCGAGGCGACGCCGACCTCGGTGCCGGCGCGCGTGAGGAACACGAGCTCGGTCTGCCGGACCATCGAGCTCGTCGGGACGTTGCAGATCGCGAGCGTGTGCCGGTGTCCGAGCGCCTTCGCGTGCTTCAGCGCCGCCAGCGTGTCGGCGGTCTCGCCCGATTGCGAGACGACCGCGACGAGCGCGTTCTCGTGCGGCACGCTGTCGCGATAGCGGTATTCGCTCGCGATCTCGACCGAGCACGGAAGCTTCGCGAGCGTCTCGATCCATTGCTTCGCGACGAGGCTCGAGTAGTAGCTGGTGCCGCACGCCAGGATCAGCACCGAGTCGACCTGCGGCAGGATCTGCGCGGCCTTCGGGCCGAAGAGCGACGGCGAGATCGTCGCGATGTCCTCGAGCGTGTCGGCGACGGCGCGCGGCTGCTCGAAGATCTCCTTCTGCATGTAGTGCTGGTACGGCCCGAGCTCGACCGCGTCGGTGCCGCCCTGCACCTCGATGACGGCGCGCGCGACGCGCTCGCCGTTCGCGTCGAAGATCGCATAGGACTCGCGCCGCACGTCGGCGACATCGCCCTCCTCGAGATATGCGACGCGCCGCGTGACCGGCATCAGCGCCGAGGCGTCGGAGGCGAGGAAGTGATCGTGGTCGCCGATGCCGACGAGCAGCGGGCTGCCCTGCCGCGCGCCGACGACGCGCCCCGGCTCCCGCGTCGAGATCACGGCGATCGCGTACGCGCCCTTGAATTCGGCGATCGCGCGCTGCACCGCGACGAGGAGATCGCCGCCGTCGTCACCGTGCCAGTACGCATGGATCAGGTGCGCGATCACCTCGGTGTCGGTCTGCGTGCGAAAGGCGTAGCCCTGCGCCTTCAGCCGCTCGCGCAGCTCCTCGTAGTTCTCGATGATGCCGTTGTGGACGACGGCGATCTCGCCGCCGGACAGATGGGGGTGGGCGTTGTCGGACGTGGGCGCGCCGTGCGTCGCCCACCGCGTGTGCGAGATGCCCGTGTGGGCCTTCAGATGCAGCGCATCCGCCTGCGCGGCGAGATCCGCGACCCGCGCCGTCGACACGAGGCGCTCGAGCATCGGGCTCGCCCCGCCGTTGACGATCGCGAGGCCCGTCGAGTCGTAGCCCCGGTACTCGAGCCGGCGGATGCCCTCGATCAGGATCGGGACGACGTTGCGATCCGAGGTTGCACCGACGATGCCGCACATGATCTACCCCTGATTCACTCGGTCCGGCGTTTCCTGCGCGGCCGCTGCCATCGCGCGATCGACACCTGCTGCGCCCGCGCGAGCGTCAATTGCCCGGCCGGCGCTTCCTTCACGATCGTGCTCCCGCCGCCGATCGTCGCGCCGGCGCCGATCGTGATCGGCGCGATCAGCACGCAATTCGAGCCGACGTGCACGTCGTCGCCGATGATCGAGCGGTGCTTGTTGGCGCCGTCGTAGTTCGCGGTGATCGAGCCGGCCCCGTAGTTCACGCGGCTGCCGACGATCGCGTCGCCGACGTACGCGAGGTGGTTCGCCTTCGATCCGGCGCCGAGCGTGCTGGCCTTCACCTCGACAAAGTTGCCGATATGCACGTCTTCAGCAAGGTTCGTGCCGGGCCGCAGCCTCGCGTACGGCCCGATGCGGCAGTTGCGGCCGATGATCGCGGAGTCGAAATGCGAGAACGCGTCGATCCGCGTATCCGGTCCCACGGTGACGTCCCGCAGCACGCAATACGGGCCGACACTGACGCCGTCCTCGATCCTGACGGTGCCCTCGAAGACGCATCCGACGTCGATCGTCACGTCGCGGCCGCAGGTGAGCTCGCCGCGAATGTCGATGCGGCCTGGGTCGGCGATCGACGTGCCCGCGAGCATCAGCGTCGCCGCCTTGCGCCGCTGGACGACCCGCTCGAGCGACGCGAGCTGCGCGCGATCGTTGACGCCGAGGATCGACACCTCGTCGGTCACCACGTGCGCGGCGACCGGCACGCCCTCGGCGACCGCCATCGCGACGACGTCGGTCAGGTAGTACTCGTTCTGTGCGTTGTGCGGCGTCAAGCGCTCGAGCCACAGCTTCAACAGTGCGGTCGGCGCGGCGATGAAGCCCGTGTTGATCTCGTCGACCGCGCGTACCTGCGCCGTCGCGTCGCGCTCTTCGACGATCGCTCGCACGTTGCCGTCGTCGTCCCGGAGCACGCGCCCCAGCCCGAACGGATTGCGCACGCGCGCCGACAACAGGCCGACGCGATTGTCCTGTGCGATCTCGGCGATGCTCGCGAGCGCTTCGGCGGGCACGAGCGGGACGTCGCCGAGGCCGACGAGCGTCACGCCGTCGGAAGGCAGCGCGCCCAGTGCGATGCGTGCGGCATCGCCGGTGCCGCGCGGCGGGTCCTGCCGCACGAAGATCACGTCGCCCGCCGCGAGCTCGCGCTCGACGGCCTCCGCGCCGTAGCCGGTGACGACGGCGATGGCGCGCGGCGAAAGCGCGCGCACGGTCGACAGCACATGGGCGACGAGGGGACGGCCCGCCAGCCGATGCAGCGCCTTGGGCAATGCCGAGTGCATTCGCTTGCCTTGGCCGGCGGCGAGGATGACGACGTCGAGCGGGGAAGCCATCGAACGGAGGAACGCCGGAGAGACGCCGATGATACGCCAGCGGGCGAGCGCGTCCCGCTCGCGCCGCGCGGCCCACCCCCCTCGCTCGTCGGATCGCTCGGGTGAATCGGCGGCGCGATGCGTTGCCTGGCGTCAGGTGATACAGTCTTGCGGCCTTCGCGCGGCGCGCCGGGAGGAGGCCGCCCGCGCGCCGACTGCGTCGTACGATCGAGCCAACGATAACCAGGAGGAATTCATGCAAGGCTTGTGGAAGCTGTTGGGATGGGCGGTGCTCGCACTCGGCGCCGCCTATGGGCCGGCCGCCCTGGGCGCGGACACCTGCGCCAATCGCGGCGAGCTCGACACGATGTATTGCGACGCGAACAAGGACCTGGTCGCCGACGTGCCGACCGATCTGAAGAAATGGAAGAACCCGTCGACGATCGTCTTCACCTACACGCCGGTCGAGGACCCCGCCGTTTACGAGGACATCTTCAAGCCGTTCACCACGTATCTCGCGCAGTGCCTGAACAAGAGGGTCGTGTTCTACCAGGTGCAGTCGAACGCGGCCGAGATCGAGGCGATGCGCTCGGGCCGCCTGCACGTCGGCGGCTTCTCGACCGGCCCGACCGCGTTCGCCGTGAACCTCGCCGGCGCGATTCCGTTCGGCATCAAGGGCACGGAGAAGGAGTTCCAGGGGTACAACCTGATCGTCGTCGTGAAGGCGACCTCGCCCTACCAGAAGCTCTCCGACCTGAAGGGCAAGAAGGTCGCGCATACGTCGCCTTCGTCGAACTCCGGCCACCTCGCGCCGCTCGCGCTGTTTCCGAAGGAAGGCCTGACGCCCGACAAGGACTACAAGATCATCTTCTCGGGCAAGCACGATCAATCGGTGCTGGGCGTCAATTCGGGCGACTACGACGCGGCCGCCGTTGCCTCGGACGTGTTCCACCGGATGGGCGTGCGCGGCGAGATCAAGGAAGCGGACTTCCGCGTCATCTATCGCAGCCAGAAATTCCCGACGTCGTCGTTCGCCTATGCGCACGACCTCGAGCCGAAGCTCGCCGACCGGATGCTGACGTGCTTCTACGACTACCGCTTCCCGCCCGAGATGAGAAAGGCGTTCGACGGTGCGGACCGCTTCTTCCCGATCAACTATCAGACGCACTGGGAAGTCGTGCGCGCGGTCGCCAAAGGCTCGGGGCAGGGCTTCGACAAGGCGGCCTACGACAAGGAGACCAAGCGCGAAGCGGAAGCCGCGGCGAAGAAGAAGTAGCGCCCGGCGCTTGCACCCCGCGGCGACCAGGCGCGCGCCGCCGGGGGAGGGTACCGGGACGCTTCCCGGCCCGGGCGCCACGGCCGCCGCCGCGAACGCAGGGCCCGCAGTGGGCGCACGCTTACCGCGCCGCTGTTGCATGCGGTCGTGACGTTCGTCGGCTACCCGCCCGTTGCCGACGGGCGGTGGCATGAAGGCGGCCATGCCGCCGTCATAATCGGTGCATGCGTGCTCACCTGCTCCGATTCCCCGTTGCCCTGCTCGCGGCTTCCGCGCTCATCGTTCTGCCCGGCTGCGCCGCGGTCGCGCTGACCGCCGTCGGCGTCGGGATGGCCACCGGCGTGTCTCACACGCTGGGCGGCATCGTCTACAAGACCTTTGCCGCGCCCCAGCCCAAGGTCCGCCGCTCGACGGTTGCGGCGCTCGGCCGCATGCAGATCAGGATCGTCGAGTCGAAGCAGGACGGCGACACCGAAGTCATCAAGGCGCGTGCCGCCGACCGCGACATCGAGGTCGAGATCGAGTCGCTCACTCCGAATACGACCCGCCTATCCGTCACCGCCATCAAGGATGGGGGAATCATCCGCGACGCGGCGACGGCGACCGAAATCATCCTGCAAACCGAGAAGCTCGTCGGGACAGGCTGAGATCGCAATCCGAGAGGAGCGAGACAGTGAAACGCTATGCCTTGCAACAGACTGCACTGACGGCCGCGCTGATCGCGGCGTTCGGGGCATCCGCCCAGACGACGTTGCCGGCGCCGATACCGACGACGAGTGGATCGTCCTCCACGACGACGCAGACGACCAGCGGCTCGACCACGACGCAGACGACCAGCGGCTCGACCGCCACGACGAGCGGCTCGCCGTTGCCCACCACGCAGACGACCGGCGGCTCGACCACGACGCAAACGACCAGCGGCTCGACCACGACGCAGACGACCAGCGGCTCGACCACGACGACAGTGACGACGGGCACCGGGACGACGACCACCGCCGCGCCGACCCTTTCGACCGGACAGCTCCAGGTCGCCGGGCGCGTGGCCGGGCCGTTCGCGACGTTCGCCGGATCGACGGAGAACGCGGTGTCGCTCGCGACCGCCCTGCGCACGGGTACCGATGCGACGCTGACGACCACGTCGACCGACGCGAGCGGCGCGACGGTGACCTCGGCGACGACGATCACGCCGCCGACGAAACCGATGGGCTGGGGCAACGTGTCGCATTCGCTCGCGCTCGCCCGGTTCGCCCTCGCCGGCGCCGGCATCACGAATCCGACGGCGGCCGACCTGCAGGCGGCGCTGCTCGGCGGCGACGTCACCACCGCGGACGGCACGACGGTCACGCTGGCCGGCGTGCTGCAGCAGCGGGCGGATGGCATGGGCTGGGGGCAGATCGCCAAAAGCTACGGAACGACGATGGGCGCGGTCAACCGGGGCCTGCACGCGCCGGCCGCGACGGCGAGCACGACGCAGCCGACGGCCGCAACGACCACGACGGCATCGACGAGCAAGGGCGCGCGCCGTCCCGGTGTGGTGAGCGGCGACGGGTCCACAGCCGCCGCGGACACGACGGGCGGCGTGACGACCGCTGCCGGCTCGTCCGCAGCCGGCAACGGCGCGAAGGGCTTGACGACGGCGGCGGGCACCGCGGCCGGCACGCACGGAGCGAAGGGCATCACGACCGCGTCCGGCGCCGCGGCGGGCTCGAGCGGCGTCGTTTCCGCGGCGGGCGGGAACGGCAATGGCAACGGGAACGCGTTCGGCCGCGGCATCGTGACCGCGTCGGGAGGAGGGGCCGGCGCCGCCAACGGCGCGCTCCATCGCAACGGCGGGGCGAGCGGCATCGTGAGCGCCACCGGGGCCGGCGGCGGCGTGGTCAACGGGAACGGCGGCGGAGCCGGCAACGGCAACGGGCAGGGCAAGGCCAAGCACGGCGGCTGACCCGCGGACTCACCCCCGCCCGAACTCCCGGCTTCCTTCTTCGTGCCGCGCGCCGCGACCGGTGCGCGGCACGTTCGCTTCTGCAGCGAGCGCCATGAGTGCCGAAGGGCCCCGAGGCGCGAATCAGCCCCCTCGGGGCAGCGCAGCGGCGCAAGCCGCAAGCGTGGGGGAATCATGCAAACGCCGCAGGGGCCTCATGCAAGCGCGCGTGGTCTACACTTGCGCGCTCGTCCGGTATCGACCGCGCCGACCGCGCGGACCGTCCATGTCCGAAGCGCTCGCGATTCGCCGCCTGTCGAAGGCCTACGTACCGGGCAAGCCGGTCCTGCGTGACATCGACGTCGAGATCGCGGCGCGCGGCATCACCGCGATCATCGGACCCTCCGGAACCGGCAAGAGCACGCTGATCCGCTGCATCAACCGCCTCGTCGAGCCGACGTCGGGCGAGATCGTATTCGACGGGCGCGATCTCGCGCGCCTGTCGGGCGTCGCGCTACGCCATGCGCGACGGCAGATCGGCATGGTGTTCCAGGAATACAACCTGGTCGAGCGGCTGACGGTGATGGAGAACCTGCTGTGCGGCCGCCTCGGCTACGTCACGCCGTGGCGCGCCTGGCGGCGCAGGTTTCCGCGGGAGGACATCGCGCGCGCCCAGGCGCTGCTCGACACCGTGGGTCTCGCCGGGTTCGCCAACCGCCGCGCCGACGCGCTCTCCGGCGGTCAGCGGCAGCGGGTGGGCATCGCGCGGGCGGTGATGCAGCAGCCGCGGCTGCTGCTCGCCGACGAGCCGACGTCCTCGCTCGACCCGAAGACGTCGGTGGAGATCATGCAGCTTCTCGCCGACGTCGCGCGCTCGCACCGGATACCGGTGCTGATCAACATGCACGACGTCGAGCTCGCGCGGCGCTTCGCCGACCGCATCCTCGGCATGCAGAACGGCAGCATCGTGTTCGACGGTCCGCCCGGCGAGCTGACCGATGCAATGCTCAAGCAGATCTACGGCGGCGAGGACTGGCTGCATTGAGCTCGCCGCCGACGCAGGCCGCACAAGCGCCGTACGCCTTCCCGCGCAGCCGGGCGGCGCAGGCCGCATTCGTGCTGCTCGCGCTCTACGTCGTCTACGCGGCCACGCAGATGGAGATCTCGTGGGCACGCGTGCAGGAAGGCGCTGCGCACGCCGCGCGCTTCCTCGGCAGGATGTTCCCGCCGAATTTCGAGCGCGCCGAACTGCTCTGGAAGGGTGTCGCGGAGAGCCTGCAGATCGCCGTGCTCGCATCCGCGCTCGGCATCGTGCTCGCGCTACCGGTGGGATTGTTCGGCGCCCGCAACCTGATGCCGGCGTGGGTCACCTGGCCGGCGCGGCTCGTCATCGTATGCGCGCGCTCGTTCCATCCGGTCGTCGTCGCGATCCTGTTCGTCAAGGCGGTCGGCTTCGGCGCGCTCGCCGGCATCCTGGCGCTGACCGTCGCCTCGATCGGCTTCATCGGCAAGCTCTTCACCGAGGCGATCGAGGAGGTGTCGCTGAAGCAGGTCGAAGCCGTCCGGGCAACCGGCGCGCCGTTCGCGTCGGTGCTCGCGTTCGGCGTGCTGCCGCAGGTGTTCTCGCGCTTCATCGGCTTCGCGACGTATCAGCTCGATTCGAACCTGCGCAACTCGACGATGGTGGGCATCGTCGGCGCCGGCGGCATCGGCGGCACGCTGTTCGCCGCGTTCCAGCGCTTCGACTACGACTTCGTCTGCGCGATCCTGATCTCGATCATCGCGCTGATCATGGCCGGCGAGGTGCTCGCGACGATCGTGCGCCGGGTCTTCATCGACCATGCGACGCTCGGCCAGCTCTTCCGCGGCGGCACCCCGGCATCGCATGAGAGCCATCTCGAGGACGACTGATGGCGAGCGTCGCCTCCTCGATCCCCGCCCAGCGCGCCTGGCGCCGCTTCTCGCCGGCGCAGCGCCTGGGCCGCTTCGCGATCTACGTCGCGATCGTCGCGGCGATCGTCGCGTCGCTGCGCACGATCGAGGTCATTCCGGAGTTCCTCTACGACGCGCCGGACCAGGTCGTCGACCTGGTGACGCGCATGTGGCCGATCGCCTGGGAGCACTACCCGAAGGGCGTCCACGCGGCGCTGATGGAGACGATCCACATCGCGTCGCTCGGCACATTGCTCGCGCTCCTCCTCGCGACCCCGGTCGGCATACTCGCCGCGAACCGGCTCGTTCCCTCGGCGCTCGTCAACTGGTGTGCGCGGCTTATCCTCGTGTCGTCGCGGTCGGTCAACTCGCTCGTCTGGGCGTTGATCTTCGTCGGCATCTTCGGGCCCGGCCCGCTCGCCGGCACGCTGGCGATCGCGTTCCGCTCGATCGGGTTCGTGGGAAAACTGGTCGGCGAAGCGCTCGACGAAACGCAGCCTGGCCCGATCGAGGCCCTGCGCGCCTCGGGGGCGCCCTGGCTGTCGGTGCTGAGCTTCGGCTACTGGCCGCAGGTGAAGCCCGCGTTCTGGTCGATCGCGCTGTTCCGCTTCGACATCAACGTCCGCGAATCCGCGGTGCTCGGGCTCGTCGGCGCCGGCGGCATCGGCATGGCGCTCGACGCCGCGCTCAATCTATTCCAGTGGGATCGCGTCGCGCTGATCCTGGTCGCGATGTTCGTCGTCGTCATCGCCGCGGAAGTCGGCGTGACGCAGGTGCGCAAGCGAATGCTCTGAGGCAGCGGACGAACGGTGCGCTGCGGCGCGCACGGCTCCCGGACGGGAGCGCGCGAAACCCGGTCAACCGTGGTGCTGGATCGTCGGCGGACTGATCGCGCGGAGGTCGATCATCGTCGCGAGGTTGGCGGCCTCGAAACGGCGGGGGATCGAACGCTCGCGACACTCCAGGATCTCGCACTGCATGTACATCTGGCGCAGGCGGCGCTCGGCGTCGCTTTGCGATCCGGCGATGATCGAGACATTTTCGATGCGCTGGCCCGTCCGGGTGCGGATCGTGAAACCATAGCGGATCATGGCGTTCTCGAAGCCTCCTCGCTGTTTCGACATCGGTCCGGTCGCGGTGGTCCCCCAACGCCACCCCGGGAAATCGCAAAGTGCAAATTGCGTTCCCAGCCCTCGAAAGGCGCCCGCCGGTCCGACGAAGGGATCGACGCATCGCGCAATCTCGATCGGCACCTCTGCGAAAGGCCACGCTCGCGCGCCATGTCGCGCTAGTGTGTGCTCGCTACCGGCGTTTGCCAACAGCCAATGGCCCGCCGGAGGACCGCAGGTCGACCTCGTGTGCTTGCGCCCCGATGCGTCGGATGTCGCCGCTTCGCGCGACCCGCGAAACCGCGCTCGTGCCGAGGCAACGGCTGCGGGAATCGCAACCGCGCTCAGTCGGCCGCCATCGTGGCCGGCGCGCCGGCCGGCTGCTTCACCGGCCGCGCGAGCCAGACCACCCCGATCAGCAGCAGGAACAGGATCGCCGAGACGTAGAAGATGTCGTTCGCCGACAGCATGTACGCCTGCTGATCGATGAGCCGGTTCAGCGCTGCGTGGCTTTGTGCGGCCGACAGACCGCTCGCGTGCAGGTTGCCCAGCGCCTGCGCGGTCGTCGGATCGTAGGCGGTGACGCGCTCGGCGAGTTGCGCATGATGCAGGCTCGCGCGGCGGTCCCACCACGTCGTCGTGATCGATGTGCCGAACGAGCCGGCGGTAATGCGCGCGAAGTTGAAGAGGCCCGATGCCGCCGGTATGCGTTCTGGCGCAAGCCCGGACAGGCTCAGCGTCACCAGCGGCACGAAGAACACGGCGACCGCCGCGCCCTGGATGATCGTCGGGGTGAGGAGCGTGGCGAGGTCCGCGCTGGTGTTGAACTGCGAGCGCATGTACAGCACGAGCGCGAAGATGACGAACGCCGTCGTCGCGTAGATCCGCGGGTCGACCTTGTGCACGGTCCTGCCGACGATCGGCATCAGCAGGATCGCGAGGACGCCCACGGGCGCGAGCACCATCCCGGCCATCGTCGCCGTGTAGCCCATGTACTGCTGCAGCCACAGCGGCAGCAGCACGACGTTGCCGAAGAACGCGCCGTAGGCGAGCGACATCGCGAGCGAGCTCGACCAGAAATTGCGACGGGCGAACAGGCGCAGGTCGACGATCGGATGGCGCTCGGTCAACTCCCACACGAGGAACAGCGCGAAGCCGATGCTCGCGACGATCGCGAGCGTGACGATCTGCCACGACCCGAACCAGTCGAGCTCCTTGCCCTTGTCGAGCATGATCTGCAGCGCGCCGACCCAGACGACGACGAGCGCGAGCCCGACGACATCGATCGGCAGCCGCTTCGTCGGCGTCTCGCGTGCGCGGTAGATCAGCCACGTCACGGCGGCCGCCGCGAGGCCGACCGGCACGTTGATGTAGAAGATCCAGGGCCACGCGATGTTGTCGGTGATCCAGCCGCCGAGCAGCGGCCCGACGACTGGCGCGACGAGCGTCGTGATCGCCCACATCGCGAGCGCGGTGCCCGCCCGCTGCTTCGGGTAGCTCGACAGCAGCAACGCCTGCGACAGCGGAATCATCGGTCCGGCCACCGCGCCCTGGATCACCCGGAAGACGACGAGCGCGCCGAGCGACGGCGCAAGGGCGCACAGGAAGGACGCGAGCACGAACAGCAGCACCGACGCCGTGAAGAGGCGTACCTGCCCGAAGCGCTGGGTGAGCCAGCCGGTGAGCGGCAGCGAGATCGCGTTGGCGACGCCGAACGACGTGATGACCCAGGTGCCCTGGTCGGGCGACACGCCGAGGTCGCCGGCGATCGCGGGCAGCGACACGTTGGCGATCGACGTGTCGAGCACGTTCATGAACGTCGCGAGCGACAGCGCGATCGTGCCGAGCGCGAGCGTCGTACCCGTGAGCGGCGCCGCTGCCGCGGCGGCTCCCTGCGCGGCGGGTGCGCCGCTCGGCGGATGCGAAACGCGCGCTTGCTGCTCGGCCACGATGGCGAACCCGGGCGCTACCTCAGAAGGACTTGCCGCGGACCGGTACGATCGGCTTCGCGGCATCGAAGCGCGCAAGATGGCCGGCGCGCTCGCCGCCGCGGGCGACGCGCTCCTGCGGCGGCGCCGCAGTGGCCCGGCCCGCTTCGTTGGCCGCGATGATCGCCTTGACGCGGCCATCGGCGAGCGCGTCCTGCGCGCGAAACACGTCCGTCGAGTACGCCATCGCGGGCTGCGGCAATTCCGGAAGCCGCTCTCCGCTGCGCTGATGCGTGTCGACTTCCGCCTGCATCGACAACCCGATCTGCAGCGGGTGCGCCGCCAGCTCCTTCGCGTCGAGCGCGATGCGCACGGGGACCCGCTGCACGACCTTGATCCAGTTTCCGGTCGCGTTCTGGGCCGGCAGCAGGGCGAACACGGATCCGGTGCCCGCGCCGAAGCCCGCGACCTTCCCGTGGTAGTTGACCTTGCCGCCATACAGGTCCGCCGTGAGCGTCACCGGCTGACCGACGCGCATGTTCGCGAGCTGCGATTCCTTGAAGTTCGCGTCGACCCAGACCTGGTCGAGCGGCACGATCGCCATCAACGGGGCGCCGGGGCTCACGCGCTGGCCGAGCTGGACCGCGCGCTTGGCGACGAATCCCGAGACGGGTGCCGGCAGCTCGGTGCGCGCGTACGCAAGCCACGCCTCGTGCACGCCGGCGGCGGCGTTGCGCACGTCGGGGTGATCCTCGACCGTCGTGCGGTCGACGCGCGCGCGATTCGCGGCGAGCTCCTGCTGAGCGGCGAGCAACGCCGCGTTGGCGCTGTTCACCGCGTCGCGCGCATGCTGCCGCTCCTCGCTGGAAATCGCGCCCGAGCTCGCGAGCCGCTCGCGCCGCGCGAGGTCCTCGCTCGCCCGCGCGAGATCCGACTGCCGCATCGCGACGGTGGCCTGCAATTGCGCCGACGTCGCGAAGAGGTTGCGCACCTCGCGCACCGTTTTCGCGAGCTTCGCCTCGGCCTGGTCGAGCGCCACCTTCGCATCGGCACGATCGAGCTCGACCAGCGGCTGCCCCGCCTCGACGAACTGCGTATCGTCGGCGCCGATCGCGACGACGGTGCCCGAGATCTGCGGCGTGATCTGCACGATGTTGCCGCCCACGTACGCGTTGTCGGTTGCCTCGTGATAGCGCCCGAACCACGTCCACCAGGTGCCGTAGGCGACGCCGGCGACGACGAAGACGCCGGCGACGATTGCGAGCCAGCGCTTGCGCTTCGATTGCAGGTCGGGCGTCGTCGGGGCAGGTTCGGCAGCGTTGCTCATGTTCGTGATTCCCGTTCGAGTGGCTTGACTGGAAGGGCCCGGTACGTCAGTTGACGCTCAATTCGCGGTCGAGCACGCGCGCGAAGCCGTCGCCGGCAGCGAACTCGACGCTCACCGCCGGTGCGCTGCGCAGCAGCCAGCTCTGACCGTAGGCGATCGTCGCCGCGGCGATCGCGACGAGCGCGGCACCCGCGACGCGCGCGCGAAGGCGCCGAGCCACCGTGCGTTTTTCGCACGCGCGGCGCCCCGATCCGTTGCACTGGACATTCATGTTCACACCACCTCTTCTCAGCGCGCAGTCGCCGCGACTTGTTGCCCGGGCCGACAATGCCCAGGCAACGATTTGTCGGCAAAAATCAGGCGTTTGCGAGCATCCTGCGCAGGAGCTGCTCGAGCCCGCGGACCTCGTCCCTCGTGAAGCCGCGGAGAAACCGGTTGACCGTGCGCACGGCCGCCTCGACCAGCTTCGGGTAGATCGCCTTGCCCGCGTCGGTCAGCTCGAGGATGACCTTGCGCCGATCCCTTCCGCAGCGCACCCGCCGAACCAGCCCTTTGCGCTCGAGCCGGTCGATCATCCGCGTCATGGCTCCGGGATCGTAGGAAACGCCCTGGCAGAGGCGCGCCGTCGAATCGATTTCGCCGCCGTGCAGAGTGACGAGGATCACGTACTGGGCCGCGCTGATGTCGAGCGGCGCCAACTCGCGATCGAGCGCGTCCATCATCTCGCCCTTGACGCGCGTCAGCAGCCGGCCGATGCCGGTCAACGGATCGAACGTTTTCGGGTTGTAGATTGCCGCCTCGGGGCTTTCGAGCTGCTCGACCATGGCCGAAATATAATTGCCTAAGCAGTCATTGTCAAGACATTGGTTGACTGGGCAATAAGACGCTGATTTCGCGTGCTTTCCGCGCTCGCAGCGGGAATCGCGTAGCCGTTGGCTCGGCAGGGCGCCTGCCTACTGGCCGCCGTCGAGGAGGAAGCCGGCCAGCTCGACGAATCCGGCGCCGGCCTCTTGCGCCGTGAGGTACGCGGGGGGCACGGGGATGCGGTCCAGGAATCGCCGCAGATTGGCCACGCCCACGGCGTTCGGGAAGAAGGCGAACATCGGCGCATCGTTGGGCGAATCGCCGGCGAAGACGAACCGCTCGCGCTCGGCGTCGAGGTCGACCGCGAACACCTCGCGCATCAGCATGCGGGTCGTCGCGAGCTTGTCGTAGTCGCCGAACCAGCCGTTGACGTGGATCGAGCTCACCTTGGCGGTCATCCCCTGCGACTGCATCAGCGCGACGACGCGGTCGACGTCGGCGCGCGCGAGCGGCGTGACGTCCTCGCAATAGTCGATGGCGAGATCGGTTTCGCGATAACCCTGGTCGGAGGCGAGTGCGCTGCCCGGCACCGCGTCGACGATCATGCGACCGATCGCCGCGACCCGCGCCCGCAGTGTCTCCCGCGTTGCGTCGGGAGCGACGAAACGACGCACGAGCTTGCGTCGGCCCGGGTCGAAGCGCATGTAGAACGCGCCGTTCTCGCCGACCACCGCATCGACCGGCCACATCCGCGCGATGTGATCGCACCAGCCCGCGGGCCGTCCGGTGACCGGCACCACGATCTTCCCCGCCGCATGCAGGCGTTGCAGCGCGGCATAGGCCTCCGCGGTGAGCGCGCCGTCGCTCGTCAGCGTGTCGTCGATGTCGGTGAGCACGCCGCGAATGCCACGGCGGACGCCGTCCGGCATCGTCGCGAGCGGGCGGGGAGGGCGCACGTCGGTCACGTGCTTACCCGCCGAGGCGAGCCGCGACCCGCTCGCGCTGGCGCGGCGTCATCGAAAGGCCGCACTTCGTGCGCCGCCACAGGATGTCGTCCGCGGTCGCTGCCCATTCGTGCTCGCGGAAGTATTCGACCTCGCGCGCGGTGAGCCCTGCGCCGAAGTCCTCGCCGAGGCTCGCCGAGGTTCGCGCATCGCCGAGCACCGTCGCTGCCCGCGTGCCGTGCCGATGCGCGACCCCGCGCAGCAGCTCGCGCGGCAACGCGGGATAGCGCGCGGCGAGATCGGCGAGCCAGGCCTCGCGATCCTGGTTCGGCAGATCGCCGCCCGGCAGCGTCGCGTCGTGCGTCCACGCCGGCTTCATCGAGGGGAAGTACGGCTGCAGCTCGGCGAGCGCGGCCTCCGCGAGCTTGCGATACGTCGTGATCTTGCCGCCGAAGACCGACAGCACTGGCGCGCGCGCGTCCTTCGCGCCGTTGCGCGGCGCATCGACCTTCAGCACGTAATCGCGCGTGACCGCCGATGGATCGCTCGTGCCGTCGTCGTAGAGGGGGCGCACGCCGCTGTACGTCCAGACGATGTCCGAGCCCGCGAGCGGGCGCTCGAGATACGTGTTGGCGAGCGTGAGCAGGTAATACGTCTCCTCCTCGCTGATCGCCGGGTGGTCGTAATGCTCGACCGGGACATCGGTGGTCCCGATCAGCGAATAGCGGTCCTGGTACGGGATGATGAACACGATGCGGTTGTCCGCATTCTGCAGGATGTAGGCGTGCGCCTGGTCGTGAACGCGCGGCACGACGATGTGGCTGCCCTTGACGTGACGGACCTGCTCCCGCACCGGAGCGTCGACCAGCTCGGTGAGCACGTCGCGCACCCACGGTCCGGCCGCATTGACGAGCCCCCGCGCGGTCGCCTCGCGCCTCGCGCCGCCGCCCTCGACCAGCGTCGCACGCCACAGGCCGTTGTCGCGACGCGCGGCCGCGAGCCGCGTGCGCACGCGGATGTCGGCGCCGCGCATGCGCGCATCGAGCGCGTTGGCGACGACGAGCCGCGCGTCGTCGACGCGCGCATCGGCGTAGACGAAGCCCTTGTGGAAGCGCGGCTTCAGGCCCGCGCCGTAGCGCGTCGCGTCGAGGTCGACGCTGAACGACCTCGGCAGCGTCATGCGCCCTCCGAGACGATCGTAGAGGAAGAGCCCGGCGCGGATCATCCATGCCGGCCGCAGGTGCGGCTCGTGCGGCAGCACGAAGAGCAGCGGCTCGATCAGGTGGGGCGCCGCACGCAGCAGCACCTCGCGCTCGGCGAGCGCTTCGCCGACCAGCCGGAACTCGTAGTGCTCGAGATAGCGCAGACCGCCGTGGATGAGCTTCGTGCTCCACGACGACGTGTGCGCGGCGAGGTCGTCCTTCTCGACGAGCAGCACCGAGAGTCCGCGCCCGGCGGCGTCGCGCGCGATGCCCGCGCCGTTGATGCCGCCGCCGATGACGAGCAGGTCGTAGGGTCGCGTCTCCACCGGAGGCGCGATTCTACCGGACAGGCTCAGCCGCTCCCGGGCCGCGTCATCGCCGCCGGGTCGACCCAGCGGTCGAAGTCCGCGGCGCTCACCAGGCCGAGCTTCAGCGCCGCCTCGCGCAGGCTCAGGTTCTCGCGATGCGCGGTGAGCGCGATCTTCGCGGCGTTCTCGTAACCGATGTGCGGATTGAGCGCCGTCACCAGCATCAGCGAGCGCTCGACGTTGGCGCGGATCTGCGCGAGGTCCGGCTCGATCCCCTGCGCGCAGCGCTGGTCGAACGAGTCCATGGCGTCGGCCAGAAGCTCGACCGATTCGAGCACGCCCTGCAGCATCACCGGCTTGTAGACGTTGAGCTGGAAGTTGCCCTGGCTGCCGGCGAACGCGACCGCCGCGTCGTTGCCGAACACGCGCACGGCGACCATCGTCAGCGCCTCGCACTGCGTCGGATTGACCTTGCCGGGCATGATCGACGATCCGGGCTCGTTGTCGGGAATCGTGATCTCGCGCAGCCCCGCGCGCGGCCCGCTCGCGTGCCAGCGGACGTCGTTGGCGATCTTCATCAGCGCGCCCGCGAGCGTGCGCAACGCCGCGCTGACGTTGACGATCGCATCGTGCGCCGACAGCGCGGCGAACTTGTTCGGCGCCGAAACGAACGGCACGCCGGTCTCGCGGGCGATCGCGGCCGCGACAGTCTCGCCGAACCTCGGGTGCGCGTTGAGCCCCGTGCCCACCGCCGTGCCTCCGAGCGCGAGCGGCAGCAGCCCGCGGCGCGCGAACTCGATCGCCGCGCCTGCGTCGTCGAGCTGCGCGACCCATCCCGAGATCACCTGGCCGAGCGTCACCGGCGTCGCATCCATCAGATGCGTGCGGCCGATCATCACGATGTCGGCGAACGCCGCCGCCTTCGCGCCGAGCGTCGCGCGCAGTCGCTCCAGTGCCGGCAGCAGGCGCCGGTCGAGCTCGTCGACTGTCGCGATGTGCATGACGGCGGGAAACGTGTCGTTCGACGACTGGCCGCGATTGACGTCGTCGTTCGGATGGACCGGCTTCTTCGAGCCGACGGTGCCGCCCGCGAGCTGGATCGCACGGTTCGCGATCACCTCGTTCGCGTTCATGTTCGATTGCGTGCCGGAGCCGGTCTGGAAGACGACCAGCGGGAACTCCGCGTCGAGGCGGCCCTCGATCACCTCCTGCGCCGCGCGCTCGATCAGCTTCGCCTTGTCGGCTGCCAGCTCGCGAAGCTCCGCGTTGGCGATCGCCGCCGCCTTCTTGAGCACGCCGAACGCGCGAATGACCGGCCGGCCCCAGCGAAAGCGGTCGACGCCGATCGGGAAGTTCTCGATCGAGCGCTGCGTCTGCGCGCCCCACAGATGGTCGGCAGGCACGCGCACCTCGCCGAGCGCATCCTTCTCGATGCGGATCGACACGGCCGTTGCCGCAGCCTCGCTCATCGGCCCATGCTACTCCGCTTGTGCGGCGGCCGCAGCACGCCGTCGAACGGGCTTCGCCTTCGCGCGCTGCGCACCGCGCACGGCGCGCGCCCGATCGTTGCTTCGGGCGGGAGCGATCGTTTGCGGCAGCGCCTTGGGCGATCGCGGCGCGCCGATGGCGCTCGGCCTCGGCACGAGCGCGCGCAACTCGGCGAGCAGCGCCTGCTGCCGTGAGTCGAGCCCCGCAGCGGACTCGAGCGAATCGAACACGCGGTTGAGCTTCTCGCGGTCGGAGGCGCTGCGCGCGAGCTTGCCGAGCGAGCGCTTCGCCTGCTGCGGCTCGAATTCGACCGCCAGCGTCTCCTCGTGCAGCGTGCGCCGGAACCGGTCGTCGTCGATGTGGCGGAAGACGCCGGTGGGACCGAGCAGGGCGCGCGTCTGCTCCATTTGCGCGAGATTGCGTTTCCCGCCGCCCGCCTTCGCGAGCAGCATCGCGGTGCGGATGATCGCCTCGGGCAGCCCGCCCTGGTCGAGCTCGTCGAGCACCTGGCGCACGGCCGGCATGCTGCGCGGATCGAATCGCGTCTGCCGCCGGATGACGGCGCGCTGGTCGGCCATCTGCAGCGACAGCATGTTGCCGTAGACCTGGTAGAACGCCGCTTCCCGCGCGGCGTCGCGCAGGTCGCGATACAGATCGAGCGACGCGCTCACGTACGCGGCATGGAGATGCTCGAGGCGACGCCCGGCGTTGCGGTCGGCGCGCGGGTGGCGATACGCGCGCGCCGCCGCGGCGGCGTAAGGCAGGCCGGCGAGCAGCGGATTGCGGTCGGAGAACCACCAGCGCTGCACGCGCAGCGGATGCCATTCGCGCAGCAGCTTGGCGAGCCACTCGGGGGTCGCTTCGCGCACCGCCGGCCGCGCGAGCAGCTCGTAGGCGCGCTCGGTCAGCTCCGAGAGCGCCGCGACCGCCTCGAACGGCTTTTCGTCGACGCGATCGTAGCGCTGCATCTTCTTCAGGTCCTCGAGCCTGCGCTCGCGGAGCGTCACGTCGTATTCGACGTTGCCTTCGGCATCGAGCGCTTCGTGGATCTCCATCCCGTACAGCCCGGGCGGCAGCGTCTGGATGTAGCGCAGCACCTCGATGATCTGCGTGTGCTCCTTCTTCGCGACCTTGCCCGACACGAAGATGCCGAGGTGGCCGATGTCCTCGTGGATCAGGCCGACGATCGTCTGGCCGTTCGCCTTGATCTCCTCGGTGCTCGAGTAGATGTCGCAGATCCAGTTGAACGCCTGCTGCGGCGGCGTGATGTTGTCGCCCATCGACGCGAACACGATGATCGGCTGCTTGATCGACTTCAGGTCGAAGTAGCGGCCCGGTCCGAGCCGCGCCTCGCCCTGCGCGAGCTTGTTGCCGATGAAGAGGTTGTTGACGATCCAGCGGATCTCCTCCTCGTTCAGCAGGTAGAAGCCGCCCCACCAGCGCTCGAACTCGAGAAAGCGCGCCGCCTCGCCGTCGATGTCGTCGAAGAGGTGGTAGTACTTGTCCCACAGCGTGTTCGCCGGGTTGAGGTTCTCGAAGTTCTGCACGAGATGTGCGCCGTCGAACTTGCCGCCGCCGAGATCGCTCGCGAGCAGCGACACCCACGCCCCGCCCGCCAGGCCGCCGGCGTAGCGCATCGGGTTGTCGCCGTCGTTGCCGGCCCAGTACGACATCGGCGCCCCGTTGATCACCAGCGGACCCGCGATGTCGGGACGCGCCGCAGCGAGCATCATCACCGCCCAGCCGCCCTGGCAATTGCCGATCAGCGCGGGCTTCGCGCTCGCGGGGTGCCGTTCCGCGACGACGCGCACGAATTCCGCTTCGGCGTCGGTGACGTCGGCGAGCGTCTGGCCCGGCTCGGGTTCCGGGAAGAAGATGACGAAGTACACCGCATGGCCGGCCCGGAGCGCGACGCCGACCTCCGAATCCTCCTTGAAGCCGCCGATGCCGGGGCCATGCCCCGCGCGCGGATCGATGATGATGAACGGGCGCAGCGCGTCGTCGACTTCGACGCCCTGCGGCGGGATGATCCGCACCAGCGCGTAGTTGACCGGCCGCTCGAACGTCCGGCCGTCGGCGAGCACTTCGTATTCGTAGGCGAGCAGCGGAGGCTTGCCGGCTTCCTCGTGTGCGATCCAGTTGGTCCCGCGCTGGCGCAGCGTGTCCCAGAAGAGCACCGCGCGCTGCGCGAAATCGACGCCGTATTCCCACCAGTCCTGCCACACCTGCTGCGGGTTGGCGCCGTTCACCGGAACGCCCGCCTTCGCGTAGGCGGCGTGCGCGCCGCGCACGCGCTCGGCGTAGGCCAGGAAGGCCTCGCGCACGCGGCGGTCGAGAACCGAGGCAACCCCGCGGGAGATCGAAAGCGATCGATCGATCGTCTGGTTCAGATTGGGCATGAAAAAGTCCTCGCGCAGAGCGCGGATGCTGCACCGCAACATACTAGCAGAATGTGCGGATGCGCCCAACCATGACGTTGCAACGCAGCAGCGCGCAACGCCGGTCCGGAATGCCGAAGGGCAGCCGCGGCTGCCCTTCGCAGGAATTGCGGGATGCGCGCCCGGGACTACGCCATGACTAAGCCCGGTGCCGCAGCTTGCGGATCGCCTCGAGCTGTCCGAGCGCGCTCGCAAGCTCCGCTTCCGCCGTCGCGATCTCTTCCTTGGAAGTCTTGTTCTGCATCGCCTCCTCGGCGGCGGCCCGCGCCTCGAGCGCGGCCTTCTCGTCCAGATCCTTCGCGCGGATGGCGGTATCCGCGAGCACCGTCACCAGATGCGGCTGCACCTCGAGAAAGCCGCCCTGCACGAAGACCAGCTCCTCCTCCTGCGAGCCGGCCGGCTTGATGCGCACGGGGCCGGGCTTGATCTGGGTGAAAAGCGGCGTATGCCGCGGATAGATGCCGAGCTCGCCCATCGCGCCGGGCAGCACGACGAATTCCGCTTCGCCCGAATAGATCTGCTCTTCGGCGCTGACGACGTCGACGTGGATG
Source organism: Casimicrobiaceae bacterium (assembly GCA_036375455.1). Classification (GTDB taxonomy): domain Bacteria; phylum Pseudomonadota; class Gammaproteobacteria; order Burkholderiales; family Casimicrobiaceae; genus VBCG01. The sequence continues at coordinate 28,357 of DASURV010000204.1, forward strand.
GTGTTGGCCATGAGGGGCTCGGGACTAGGGGCTACGGATTAGGGACTGGGGAGCACACCGCGGCTCGCGACGACGTGCAGGGACGTTGAGCGTCGACGCTCGTGCGCGCGACTGTCCGGCAAGCGAGCGCCGCCGACGCTCCAACGGACCTGCACGCCGGACCCGCGCTCGTCGCATGAGTGGAGCCTGCCATCGCGCACCGCCACCACCCGCGCCTATTGCAACGTCTTGGCTTTTTCGAACGCCTCCTCGATCGTGCCGACCATGTAGAACGCCTGCTCGGGCAACGCGTCGCACTCGCCGTTGACGATCATCCTGAAGCCCTTGATCGTTTCCTTCAGCGCCACGTACTTGCCCGGCGATCCGGTGAACACCTCGGCGACGTTGAACGGCTGCGACAGGAAGCGCTGGATCTTCCGCGCGCGCGAGACCGCGAGCTTGTCGTCGGGCGAGAGCTCCTCCATCCCCAGGATCGCGATGATGTCGCGCAACTCCTTGTAGCGCTGCAGCACCGACTGCACGCCGCGCGTCGTCGTGTAGTGCTCGTCGCCGATCACGTTCGGGTCGACCTGGCGCGACGTCGAATCGAGCGGATCGACGGCGGGATAGATCCCGAGCGCCGCGATGTCGCGCGACAGCACGACGGTCGCGTCGAGGTGGCCGAATGTCGTCGCCGGCGACGGATCGGTCAGGTCGTCCGCCGGCACGTAGACCGCCTGCACCGACGTGATCGAGCCGACCTTCGTCGACGTGATCCGCTCCTGCAGACGGCCCATCTCCTCGGCGAGCGTCGGCTGATAGCCCACGGCCGACGGCATCCGGCCGAGCAGCGCCGACACCTCGGTGCCGGCCAGCGTGAAGCGGTAGATGTTGTCGATGAACAGGAGCACGTCGCGCCCCTCGTCGCGGAAGTACTCGGCCATCGTGAGGCCGGTCAGCGCGACGCGCAGGCGGTTGCCCGGCGGCTCGTTCATCTGCCCGTACACCATCGCGACCTTGTCGAGGACGTTCGATTCCTTCATCTCGTGATAGAAGTCGTTGCCCTCGCGCGTGCGCTCGCCGACGCCGGCGAACACCGAGAGGCCCGAGTGCTGCTTGGCGATGTTGTTGATGAGCTCCATCATCGCGACCGTCTTGCCGACTCCCGCGCCGCCGAACAGGCCCACCTTGCCGCCCTTCGCGAACGGGCAGATGAGGTCGATCACCTTGATGCCGGTCTCGAGCAGCTCGGTCGACGGCGACAACTCCTCGAAGGTCGGCGCGTTGCGGTGGATCGTCATCGACTTTTCCGCGCCGATGGGCCCGGCCTCGTCGATCGGGCGGCCGAGCACGTCCATGATGCGCCCGACCGTCTTCGGCCCCACCGGCACCGAGATCGGTGCGCCCGTGTTGACGACCTGCATGCCGCGGCGCAGGCCGTCCGACGAGCCCAGCGCGATCGTGCGCACGACCCCGTCGCCGAGCTGCTGCTGGACCTCGAGCGTGAGCCCGATGTCGTCCATCTTCAGCGCGTCGTAGACCTTCGGCATCCGGTCGCGCGCGAATTCCACGTCGACGACCGCGCCGATGCATTGAACTATCGTTCCCTCGTTGCTCGCTCGTTGGTCCATGTCAATCAGCCTGCGTCAAGTGGGTCACGACCCGATGGCGGCGGCGCCGCCGACGATCTCCGACAACTCCTTCGTGATCCCGGCCTGGCGCGTCTTGTTGTAGATGAGTTGCAGCTCGTTGATGATCTTCGCGGCGTTGTCGGACGCGGCCTTCATCGCCACCATCCGCGCCGACTGCTCGGAGGCGACGTTCTCGTTGACCATCTGGAAGACGACCGCCTCGAGATAGCGGCGCATCATCCCGTCGAGAAGCTCGCGCGCGTCCGGCTCGTAGATGTAATCCCAGTTCCTCTCGGAGACGTCCGCCGTGCGCTCCTCGCCGGTGAAGCTGCGATAACGGCTCGGGATCGGCACGATGCGGCCGTGCCGCGGCTCCTGCTTCATCGTGTTGACGAAGGCGTTGAAGAACACGTGGATCTCGTCGACGTTGCCGGCCAGATACTCGTCGACGAGCACCTTGACCGGCCCGACCAGCTTGTCGTAATGCGGCCGATCGCCCAGTTGCACGGCGCTCGACACGACGTTCGCCCCCATCCGGTTCAGGAAACCCTGTCCCTTGCTGCCGATCGCGACGTAGTCGACCTCGAGCCCCTTCGCCCGCCATTCCTTGTGCTGCTGCATGACCAGGCGCAGCACGTTGGTGTTGAGGCCGCCGCACAGCCCCTTGTCGGTGGTGACGACGATCGCGCCGATGCGCTTCACCTCCGGACGCGGCGTCAGGAACGGATGCTTGTACTCGGTGTTGGCCCTCGCGATGTGCATCACGATGTTGAACGTCTTCTCGACGTAGGGTCGCGACGCGCGCATGCGGTCCTGGGCCTTCTTCATCTTCGAGGCCGCGACCATCTCCATCGCCTTGGTGATCTTGCGCGTGCTCTGCACGCTCTTGATCTTGGTGCGTATTTCCTTCGAGCCCGCCATCTCGTTCCCTACGCCGACAGCACCCGCCGCTCAATGCGCCGCCACGGATTACGGCGCCGCGCCTGGTCCCTGTCCGCTGGTTGCTGATTCCTGATCAGTACGTTCCCGTCTTCTTGAAGTCCTCGATCGCCGCGACGAGCGCCTTCTCGTCGTCGGCGGTCAGGTCCTTCGTCTGCTCGATCTTGTCGGTGATCGCCGCGTACTTGCTCTTCATGAACTGGCGCAGCGCCGCCTCGAACGCCAGCGCCTTCTCGACCGGCACGCCGTCGTAGAAGCCCCGGTTCACCGCGAAGAGCGTCAGCGCCTGCTCGGCGACCGACAGCGGCGAATACTGCGGCTGCTTCATCAGCTCGGTGACGATCTTGCCGCGGTCGAGCTGCTTGCGCGTCGCCTCGTCGAGGTCCGACGCGAATTGCGCGAACGCCGCGAGCTCGCGGTACTGGGCGAGCGCGAGCCGCACGCCGCCGCCGAGCTTCTTGACGACCTTCGTCTGCGCGTTGCCGCCGACCCGCGACACCGAGATGCCCGCGTTGATCGCCGGGCGGATGCCGGCGTTGAACAGGTCGGTTTCGAGGAAGATCTGTCCGTCGGTGATCGAGATCACGTTCGTCGGCACGAACGCGGTCACGTCGCCGGCCTGCGTCTCGATGATGGGCAGCGCCGTCAGCGATCCGGTCTTGCCCTTGACGGCGCCCTTCGTGAACTTCTCGACATATTCCTCGTTGACGCGCGCGGCGCGCTCGAGCAGCCGCGAATGCAGGTAGAAGACGTCGCCCGGATACGCCTCGCGGCCCGGCGGCCGGCGCAGCAGCAGCGAGATCTGGCGGTAGGCCCAGGCCTGCTTCGTGAGGTCGTCGTAGATGATCAGCGCGTCCTGGCCGCGATCGCGGAAGTACTCGCCCATCGTGCAGCCCGAGTAGGGCGCGATGTACTGCAGCGCCGCCGACTCCGACGCGGACGCGACGACGACGATCGTGTACGCCATCGCGCCGTGCTCCTCGAGCTTGCGAATGACGTTCTTGATCGTCGAGGCCTTCTGCCCGATGGCGACGTAGACGCAGAACAGGTCCTTGCCCTTCTGGTTGATGATCGTGTCGACGCCGACCGCGGTCTTGCCGGTCTGCCGGTCGCCGATGATCAGCTCGCGCTGGCCGCGCCCGATCGGCACCATCGCGTCGATCGCCTTCAGGCCCGTCTGCACCGGCTGCGATACCGACTTGCGCCAGATCACGCCCGGCGCGACCTTCTCGATCACGTCGGTCATCTTGGCGTTGACCGGGCCCTTGCCGTCGATCGGCTGGCCCAGCGAGTTGACGACGCGGCCGATCAGCTCGGGGCCGATCGGCACCTCGAGGATGCGGTCCGTGCACTTGACGACGTCCCCCTCGGTGATGTGCTCGTACTCGCCGAGGATGACCGCGCCGACCGAATCGCGCTCGAGGTTGAGGGCGAGGCCGTACGTGTTGCCCGGGAATTCCAGCATCTCGCCCTGCATCGCGTTCGACAGCCCGTGAACGCGGCAGATGCCGTCGGTCACCGACACGACCGTCCCCTGCGTGCGCACCTCGGCGCCCATGTCGAGGTTCTGGATGCGCGAGCGGATGAGCTCGCTGATTTCCGATGGATTGAGTTGCATGGGGGTTCCTCGTTAAGCGCGAAGCTGCGCGCGCATCGCCGCGAGCTTCGCCTGCACCGAACCGTCGAGCACCGCGTCGCCGACGGTGACGCGTGCCCCGCCGATCAGGTCGGGATTGACGGCTACGGTCGTCTCGATCTTCCTGCCGAAGCGCTTCTCGAGCGCGCCGCGCAGCTCGGCGATCTGCGCCTCCGACAGCTCGAACGCGCTTTCGATCGTCGCCTTGGCGGTCGCCTCGGCGTCGTTCTTCAGCGACTCGAACATCGCGGCGATCTGCGGCAGCAGCGTCACCCGCTCCGCCTCGACGAGCACGCGCATGAAGTTGCGCGCCTCGTTGTCGAAGCGCTCGCCGCCGATCGACAGCAGCAGCGACTCCTTGGCGCCGGCATCGAGGCGCGGGTTGCCGAGCGCCTGCGCAACGCGCTCGTCGGCGACGATCGTCGCCGCGAAGCGCAGCATTTCCGACCACACCGGCAGCGCGTTCCGCTCGCGCGCGAGCTCGAACACCGCCTCGGCGTACGGTCTGGCAATGGTCGCGAGCTCCGCCATGTCGCGCGTCCGCTACAGGTCCTGCCGGATCGCCGCGAGCAGGTCGGCATGCGCCTTCGCGTCGACTTCCCGCTTCAGGATCTTCGCGGCCCCGGCAACGGCGAGGTCGGCGACCTGGTTGCGCAACTGCTCGCGCGCGGCGGCGTATTCCTGCTGCGCCTCCGCCTTCGCCGCCGCGATGATGCGCTCGCGCTCGGCGGCCGCCTCGGCTTTCGCCTGGTCCATCGTTTCGGCCTTGAACTTCTCGCCGATCGCGACGATCTCGCCCGCCTTCACCTTCGCCTCGGCGATCATGTCGGCAACCCGCCGTTCGGCCGAGACCAGGTTCTGGCGCCCCTGCTCGCCCGCAGCCAGGCCTTCCGCGATCTGCTTCTGCCGGGTCTCGACCGCGCGCATCAGCGGCGGCCAGACGAACTTTGCCGTGAACCAGATGAACAGCCCGAAGCCGACGGCCTGCATGAGCAGCGTGAGGTTGATGTTCATGGTCGCCTCTGCGCGTCGATGTGGGCCCGCTACTTGAGCCCGGCGGGAATCAGCGGATTGCCGAACGCGAACAGCATCGCGATGCCGAGCCCGATGATGAAGGACGCGTCGATCAACCCGAGCAGCAGAAATACCTTCGCCTGCAGTTGCGGCATCAGCTCCGGCTGCCGCGCCGCGCCCTCGAGGAAGCGCGAGCACATGATGCCGACGCCGACGCATGCGCCGAGCGCGCCGAGGCCGATCATCAGGCCGATGCCCACACCCGTGTAGGCCTGGATCATCGCGACGAATTGCATTTTGTCCATTGAGTTTCCTTTCGTGGGTTTTTCGACAGTCGAAGCGGGTGGGGCGGCTTGCCGGCGGAGCCTTCGCGGCGCGATCCGCCCGATCGGCGCCCGCGGCGGCGGTCCAGGCGTTCCTAGTGGTGTTCGTGCGCCATCGCGATGTAGACGACGGTGAGCATCATGAAGATGTAGGCCTGCAGCGCGACGATCAGGATGTGGAAGATCGACCAGCCCAGGTGCAGGACGGCCCCAAATACCAGGCCGACCAGGCCGGTGGCCCCCCACATGCCGAGCAGCAGGAAGATGATCTCGCCCGCATACATGTTGCCGAAAAGCCGCAGCGAGTGCGACAGGGGCTTCGACACGTATTCGACGATGTTGAACAGCAGGTTGAACGGCCACAGCAGCGGGTTGGCGCCGAACGGCGCGCAGAACAGCTCGTGCAACCAGCCGCCGATGCCCTTGATCTTGATGTTGTAGAAGATCATCAGGCCGAACACCGACAGCGAGAGCGCGAACGTCGTGTTGACGTCGGCGGTGGGCACGAAGCGGAACTTGTCGAAGCCGATCGCATGCAAGCCGGTGCTCACGATGTCGATCGGCAGGAAATCCATCGCATTCAGGAACAGCACCAGCACGAACGTCGTCACGGCGATCGGCGCGACGAGGCGCGTGGTCCCGTTGTAGATGCTCTTCACCTGCTCGTTCACCCAGTCGATCGCGAGCTCGACGAACGCCTGCGTCTTCGACGGCACGCCGGTGGTTGCCTTGCGCGTGACGAGCCACATGAACCCGAACGTGAGCACCCCGACCACGGCCGTGGTGAGCATCGTGTCCACGTTGAACGCCCAGAACTCGCCGGGCTCGACCGGCTGGACCAGGAACGAGAGGTGGTGCTGGATGTAATCGGTCGGGGAGTCGTACGAAGCGGCCATCGGAGGGATCTGCTCGGAGCTCTAGTCGCGGATGAACAGGGCAACGCGGAACAGCAACACGGTCACGATGAACGCCGCCAGCAGCGCCGGCAGCACCGCCTCGCGGTACGTCGACAGCACCAGCCACAGCAGGCCGATGATCACCAGGATCTTCGCCGCTTCGGCGCGAAACAGGGCGACGATTGTCGCACCCGCCGTGGCCGGGGGCCTGATCATCATCAAGAATGCGTATACGACGCCCGCCGACAGGTTGATCACGCCGCCCAGCACCGCGGACAGCGCGCCGTGGAATCCCACCCACAGGCCGGCGACCACCGCGATCGCCAGCGTCGCCACGGCCTGCCAGACGAGCGCGACCCGAAAAGGCCTGGTGGAAAGCGGCTTGGGCACTATCCGGGCGGCCGCGAACGCCGGCCGACGAGCCTGACCAAACTGCCAAGCAAACTTTGCGATTCTACCCGCGGAACGGGCCCGTTCGCAACGAAATGTTGCGGCGCAACCAAAGGGCACGCGCGCCCGAAAGGAGTCGCAGCGACGACTCGACCGGGTGCGACGCCTCCCTCGGTCGGGAAACGACCTGTTGACGTTTCACGCCTCGCCGTCGCTTGGCCCGGATGTGCCCGGCAATCCAACGAAGCGGGGCCGGCCCGGTGAAATGTCCGGGCTAGCTAGCCGCCCGAAAGCGCGGCGACGATCATCAGCGCCGCGCCGGCCGGAATGGTCACGGCGAGATCGCGCGTCATTTCGTTGCCGACGAACAGCTTGATATGCGGCCGCACCTTGCCCTGCTCGTCGACGATCCGGAAGCGGATGCCGGGATAGGCGATCTCGAGCCCCGCGAGAACACCGCCGACGGTGGGGGGAAGCTCCGGCGCGAGCACGGGCACCGCGACGCCCACTTCCGCGGCGCCGGTGTACGAGCGAAGCGGCGACGGCACGCGCACGCGCACGACCGCCGCGGCCTCCGGCGACGAGCGCGCGGTCATCGCGTTGCCCCCGCCGCGCACGGCATCGTCACGCCGCCTCCATCGCGTAGATCTCCGGCAGGTGGCGCGCCAGGCAACGGAAGCTGCGTCCCTCGTCGCGGCTGCCCCAGACCTCGCCCGACGTCGTGCCGAAGTAGATGCCGGTCGGTTCGCGGAAATCGGCCGTCATCGCCTGCCGTTTCACGGTCCACCACGCCTGCGAGCGCGGCAGGCCCTGATCCTGCCGCTTCCACGACCTGCCGCCATCGCGCGAGCGATAGACGGCGGGACGCCCGCCCGGTGACGTGCGCGGCCACACGCTCGTGCCATCCATCGGGAACACCCACAGCGACTCCGGGTCGCTCGGATGCACGACGACCGGAAAACCTACCGAGCCAACGCTCTTGGGCATTCCCGCCCCGATGTCGAGCCACGTTTCACCGGGCCGGTCGAGCCGATAGATGCCGCAATGATTCTGCTGGTACAGCCGATCGGGATTGCCGCCCGCGAAGCGGACGCAGTGCGGATCGTGGCCGAACTCGGGCGCGGGATCGGGCAGGAAATCGGCGCGCACACCGCGATTGAGTGGCCGCCAATCCGCGCCGGCGTCCAGCGATTCGAACACCCCGCCCCCGGACATGCCGACATAGATGTGCCTCGCATCTCTTGGATCGATCATGATCGAGTGCAGTTTCGGCCCATCCGGCGTCCCTTCCTGGTCGCCGCCGCACCACGCCTTGCGCTGCGGGTGCGCGTTGAACCCCTCGACGCCCTCCCAGGTGGCGCCCGCGTCGGTCGAGCGGAACAGCCCCTGCGGCGACGTGCCGGCGAACCAGGCGCCGGGCTCCTCGGCATGGCCGGGGGCGAGCCAGAACGTGTGGTCGACGACGCGGCCGCTGCCCGACGCGAAGGCCGGCGGACGCACCGCTTCCTTCCACGTCCGGCCATTGTCCGTCGAGCGGAAAACCGTCGGGCCGAGATGCCCGGTGCGCGCCGCGGCGAGCAGCGTGCGGCGATCGCGCGGGTCGGCGACGGCATGGTGAACGATATGGCCGAGAAACTGCGGCCCGCCGAGCCGCCAGCCGTTGCGCGCGACATCGCTCGCAAGCGTCCACAGTCCCTTGCGGGTTGCGATGAGCAGCCGGGTCTGTCGCGCCGGCGCAGCACGCGCCGAGGCCGGGGAACGAGCCATGGGTGTGTCTCCTCCAAGCGTGCGCCGGACGTGCCGTCCGATCGCAAAGGTTGCAACGCTACGCCGCCCTCGATGACCGGGCAAGACGCATCGTTGCATCGATGCGCAAATTCACCGGGTCGAAATTCGCGCGTGGCGATCGCGAGCGCGCCGGCAAGGGGTTGAAATCGACGCGCGCGGCTGCGATGCTCGCATCGAGCATCGAGGCGCGCCCATCCGGGGCGGCGTTCCCTTTTGCGAGGAGCACGCATATGACGATCAAGGTCGGTGACCGGCTGCCCGCCGGCACGCTGCAGGAGTATTACGACGTCGAGAAGGACGGCTGCTCGATCGGTCCGAACCCCGTGACGATCGAAAGCCTCACGCGCGGCAAGAAGCTCGTGCTGTTCGGACTTCCGGGCGCGTTCACGCCCACCTGCTCGGCCAAGCACGTCCCGAGCTACGTCGCCGATTACGCCAGACTGAAGGCGAAGGGCGTCGACACGATCGCGTGCATGTCGGTCAACGATGCGTTCGTGATGGGCGCGTGGGGACGCGAGCAGCATACCGACGGCAAGATCCGCATGCTCGCCGACGGAAGCGCCGACTACACGAGGGCGCTGGGGCTCGAGCTCGACCTGACGGCACGCGGGATGGGCGTGCGCTGCCAGCGCTTCTCGATGCTCGTCGACGACGGCGTGGTGAAGACGCTCAACATCGAAGCACCGGGAAAGTTCGAGGTGTCCGGAGCGGACACGATATTGGGGCAACTGGGATGACGCGGGCGGCGGGCGCAATGCGCGGCCCGGCGCTCGCGTCATTGCGCGAGGCCGAGCCGCGCGACGATCCCGTCGA
>DASURV010000205.1:0-10343 GCA_036375455.1 Casimicrobiaceae bacterium
GGCGAGAACGCCGCTTCGCTCGCCTCGCGACGCGCGGCCATCGTCGCGCTCGCGCGGTGCGGATCCGCCGGCTCCGAAGGCTCGTCGGCGAAGGCGTCGCGCTCGCGTTCGGCCGCCGCTTCCCACGCGTAGCGGTAGAGCGGGACACCGGAGAGCAGCAGCGGAAACGACAGGCTCATCCGCACCGCGACGACCACCGGCAGCGTCGCGCGGCCGGGGAAAGGCAGGTAGCCGAGCGCCGCCATCGCGGCGTCGCGCGCGCCGACCGACGCGCTCCGCGGCCCCGGATTCGCCGTCAGCCACGCAACGACATCGGTCGGGAAATAGAGCGCCAGCTCCGCCGCCTTGAAATAGAACTGCTCGCTCCGCAATGGCAGCGAGAACGGGCGGCCCATCGACAGCGCGGTGGTCAGCATCTGCAGATCGATGCCGCGAATGTTCCGGGCCGCGTCGAGCGTCACGCCGTCGAGGTCGCCGAACGTGAGCGGACGTGCCGAATCCCTGCCGGCGAGATCCTGCACGTAGGCGTGCAGCCAGTCGGTCAGCGCCGGCGCATCCTTCGGGTCCGGGTCCGCGACGTGGCCGCGCGCGAGGCCGAATCCCTGCTTCGGCAGCGTTCGCGCGAGCGAGATTGCGGCCGTTGCGACGGCGGCGAGCATTGCGCCGGCCACGCTCACGAGAACCGCGATGACGATCGCAAGCACGTGCAGCGGTGCGGCACCGCGCGTGGCGGTCACCAGGATCAGGCCGGGGAGCGCGCCCGCGAGCGCCGCCAGCGGGAAGCGGCGCACCGTCGCCAGCGCACCGCGCAGGACCCGATTCGACGCCGGCTTGCGGTTCAGCATCGCCTCGAGGATCGCGAAGTGCCTGCGTGTGGCCGGCTCCGGCCGGAAGAGAGCGAAGAGCCGCGAATGCTCGCCGTCCCGCCTGCCGAGGACTTCCGCCAATTGCTCGAGCCGCGCGAAGCCATATCCGGGATCCGCGCTGTCGGTCGCGCGCCGGAATTCGGCCGCCGCCGCTGCCGCGGCCGCGATCGCGCCGGCGGACGTTCCCCCGATGTTGCGGAAGCGATATTGACCCGACAGCCGGGCGACGAGCTTCGGAAACACGATGCCGGAGGTGATGCCGCCCTTCATCACCAGGTCGCAGAACCTGCGACCGACGTCGTCCGGATCGATCTGCATGTCGGTCATGATTCACGTCCTCGAAGAGCTTGCGCCCGCGCGCCGGCGCAGGCAGGGATGCGCTAGACTTTCATATCGCGGGCGCTCGCGCGCCGCGGTAAGGCTTTCGGCCGGAAAACGCGCGCACCGTTCCCCGATCGCGCCCGCGACCCTCAGAAGGAGACGCCGCGATGCAGGAGATCCTCCCCGATATCTTCACGTGGTCGTGGTTTTCCGAACCGCACGGCTACGATTTCAACGGCTACCTGATCCGTCACGCCGGCGGCAACCTGTGCATCGATCCGGTGCAGCCGGGCGACGCGAATCTCGCGCAGATCGAGCGCCTCGGCGCGGCGACGATCCTGATCACCAATCGCAACCACTCGCGCGCGGCGAATCTCGTGCGCGAGCGCACGGGTGCGCGCACGCTGATCCACCCCGACGACGCACCTCACGCCCTCAGCCAGGGCGCGGCGATCGACGCGGACCTGCGGCCGGACGGGAAGGTCGGACCTCTCGCCGTCGTCGCGGCACCCGGCAAATCGCCGGGTGAAGTCGTATTGCACTGGCCGGAACGGAAGCTGCTCTTCGTCGGTGACGCCGTGATCGGCAATCCGCCGGGGCGATGCGCGTTGCTGCGCGACAAGGTCATGGACGACCCGCCGCGCCTGCGGCGCAGCGTGCGCGCTCTGCTCGATCTCGAATTCGACGCGCTGCTGTTCGGCGATGGCGTGCCGATCCTGAAGGATGCGAAGGCGCGGCTGCGGGAGCTGGTCGCGACCTTCCCCCAGTAGAGGAAGCGATAGATGAGCCTGACCATCACCTCGACCGCATTCGCGCCGGGCGGCGCGATACCGGCACGCTGCACCTGCGAGGGAGACGACGTCTCGCCGCCGCTCGCGTGGAGCGGCGCGCCCGCGGGCACGCGCAGCTTCGTGCTGATCGTCGACGACCCCGATGCGCCCGATCCGGCAGCTCCCAGGATGACATGGGTCCACTGGGTGCTCTACAACATCCCGGGAGCGAGCGCGGCGCTCGCCGAGGCGGTGAAATCATTGCCGGCCGGCGCGCGCGAAGGCGTCAACGACTGGAAGCGGACCGGGTATGGCGGACCGTGCCCGCCGATCGGCCGGCACCGCTACTTCCACAAGCTGTATGCGCTCGATACGCTGTTGCCCGACCTCCAGCGGCCGACCAAGGCCGCGCTGGAGAAGGCGATGGACGGGCACGTTCTGGCGCAGGCGACGCTGATCGGCACGTACGAGAAGCGGAAATAGCTCTCCGGCGCGGTTCCGGGAAGAGCGCCGCGAACGCGCGTCGCGCCGAGGCGTCCGACCCTGCATGCGCTGGCTTTTCGAACCCCGGCTCGTCAACGAGGCGTTCGGCGATCCGGGCCTCTACGTCGATTTCCGCGACGAGCGGCGCGCGTTGCTGTTCGATCTCGGCGACATCGCCGCATTGCCGCCGCGCAAGCTGATGCGCCTGTCGCATGTGTTCGTCACGCACACGCACATGGATCATTTCGCCGGGTTCGACCGCCTGCTCGCGGTCGTGCTTGGGCGCAAGGCGCGGCTCGCGCTCTTCGGCGGCCCGGATTTCGTCGCGCAGGTCGAGCACAAGCTCCGCGCCTACACGTGGAACGTCGTGCATCGCTACGACGAGCTCGCGCTCGACGTGTGCGAGATCGGCACCGACGGCCGCGGGCAGTGCGCCCGCTTCTCGACCCGGACCCTTTTCGTGCGCGAATCGAGCGGCTCGTTCGAGCTGCGGGACGACGTCGTGCACGACGAGGCGACGTTCCGCGTGCGCGCGCGCTTCGTCGACCACGACGTGCCGTGCCTCGCGTACGCGATCGAGGAGAAGGCGCATGTCAACGTGGCCAAGGATCGGCTCGCCGCGCTCGGCGTGTCGACCGGCGCCTGGCTGCGCGATCTCAAGCACGCGGTCCTGACCGGGGCGCCCGAAACCACGCCGATCGAGGTGCAATGGCGCGATCGCGACGGGGACCATGCGGTGACGCGGCAGGTGGGCGAGCTGCGGCACCTGATCCTCGACATCGCGCGCGGCCAGCGGATCGGATACGCCACCGATCTGCGCTACACCGAGGCGAACGTGCGCGCGCTCGCCGAGCTGTTCGCCGACGTCGACGTGCTGTTCATCGAGAGCGTGTTCCTCGACGAGGACGCCGAGCACGGCGCGCGCAAGAACCACCTGACGGCGGGGCAGGCCGGCCGCATCGCGCATCTGGCCCGCGCGAAGGCGGTCAGGCCGTTTCACTTCTCCCCCCGCTACGAAGGGCGCGAAGCGGAGCTCGTCGCCGAGATCGAGCGCGCGTGGACCGGTGCGTGACGGAGCGGATACACTCACGCATTTTTGGCAACGGCCCGTCTCTTCATGCTCGAGCACATCAGGCGCATTGCAGCACGTGTTGCATTCCTCGCGGCCCTCGCATTCCCCGGCGCGGCGTTCTCGACCGACTTCACCGACATCTGGTTCGTGCCGCAGGAGTCGGGCTGGGGCGTCAATGTCGTGCAATCCGACGCGTTCCTGTTCGCGACCTTCTTCGTCTATGGCGCCAACAACCAGCCGACCTGGTACACGGCGCAGCTCACGTGGGACGGCGCGCGGTATTCGGGAGGCCTCTTCGCGACGCAGGGCACGTTCTGGGCGAATCCGTGGAACCCCGCGGACCATCCGGACGCGCAACGGGTCGGCACGGCGAGCTTCGAGCCGAGCGCGCTCGATTCCTATCACGCGACGCTGACCTACACCGCGGACGGAATCGGCAGCGCCAGCAAGCCGATCGTCCGCCAGACACTGACGCAGATCGCGCTCGGCGGCAGCTACCTCGGCGCGCAAGGCGGCTCGTACTCCGGCTGCAGTGCGAGCGGCTCCTACACGGACAAGTACACGCTGAAGGTGACCCAGGAGGCCGCGTCGGCGACGCTCACGTTCACCTACGACAGCGGGGCCACCTGCACGCTGTCCGGCGCGCTCCAGCAATACGGCCAGCTCTACGACATGCCGGCGGCTTCCTACGCGTGCACGGGAAACCTCGGTTTCACGACGACCGCCAGCGTGTACGAGCTGAAGGCGACCGCCCAGGGCATCGAGGGCCGTCTCGCCGCGCGCCTGCCGAGCGGCTGCCAGGAAAACGCGAGCTTCTCCGCGGTGCTGTTGTAGCACGGCCAGGTTACTTGCCGGCCTGCGCGGTCGCGCGCGCACGCCTGTCGAGCAGCAGCAGCCCCGCCAGCACCGCGAGCCCGACGGCGTCGCTCACGTACCCGGGCTTGATCAGGAGCAGGGCCGCGACGACCAGCAGGCATCGTTCCCACCACGCGCAGGGACGGCGCAGGTAGCCCATCAATCCGGCGGCGAGGCAGACGACGCCGATGACCGCCGAGACGAGCGACGTCGCGATCGTCACCGGATCGCCTATCGTCAGCAGCGACGGCTCGTACACGAACATGAACGGCACGATGTAGGCGGGTGCGGCCACGCGGACGGCCTCCCAGCCCGCCTTCCACAGGTCGGTTTTCGCGAGGCCCGCGGCGGCGAACACGGCGAGCGCGACCGGCGGCGTGATCGCGGAGAGGATCGCGAAGTAGAACGCGAACATGTGCGCGGCCGGCGTGACGGCGCCGAGCTTGATCAGCGCCGGCACGAGCAGCGACACCATGACGATGTAGGAGGGCGTCGTCGGCATCCCCATGCCGAGGATGATGCCGGCGAGCGCGGTGAGCAGCAGCGCGAGCAGCAGCGAGTTCTGCGCGATCGCCACGACGAACTGCGTGAAGACGATCCCGAGCCCGGTGATCGTCACCACGCCGATGACGATGCCCGCGCACGCGCACGCCATCGCCACCGCGAGCGTGTTGCGGGCGCCGTCGACCAGCGCGTCGAAGACGCTGCGCCATCCGATGCCCCGGCGCGTCGACGCGCGCAGCAGCGCCATCGGCAGGCACGCCAGTGCGCCGGCGAGCGCGCACAGCGGCGCCGAGTAGCCGAGCATGAGGCCGAACAACACGACGAAGATCGGCACGAACAGGTGGCCGCGGCCGACCAGGACACCGCCGAGCCGCGGCAGCTCGCTGCGCGGGACGCCGCGCAGGCCGTGGCGCTGCGCCTCGAAGTGCACGGCGAAGAAGACCGCCACGTAGTAGAGCACCGAGGGGATGATCGCCCACAGCGCCACTTGCGCGTAGGGCACGGCGAGGAATTCCGCCATCACGAACGCGGCGGCGCCCATGATCGGCGGCATGAGCTGTCCGCCGGTGGACGCGACCGCCTCGACCGCGGCCGCGAACGGCGGCCGGAAGCCGGTCTTCTTCATCAGCGGAATCGTGATCGGCCCGTCGACCATGACGTTCGCGACCGCGCTGCCGGATACGGTGCCGAACAGGCTCGACGAGACCACCGAGACCTTGCCGGGCCCGCCGGCGGTGTGACCGGTGAGCGACAGCGCGAAGTCCATGAAGAGCTGTCCGGTGCCGCTCTTCTCCATGAAGGCGCCGAACAGCACGAACAGCATCACGTAGCTCGCCGACACGCCCAGCGTCGAGCCGAAGATGCCTTCGGTCGACAGGTAGAGCTGCTCGAGCAGCACCGGGATGCGCACGTGCGTGAAGCCGACCGCGTAGGCGAGGAACGCGAGCGCCGTGAGCGGCAGCGCGAGCCCGATCACGCGTCGCGTCGCCTCGAGGACGATGACGATCGCCACCACGGCGAAGAAGACGTCGGACCGCGTGAGGTCGTCGATGTAGATGATGCGGTTGATGAAGTAGTCGTAGTTCAGGAAGATGTGCAGCACGAAGCCGAAGCCGAGCGTGAGCAGCGCGAGGTCGAGCGTGCGCCACGCGGCGCGGCCGGGGCGCAGCGGGTAGAGGAGGAAGACCAGCGTCAGCGCGAACAGCAGGTGCGTGCCGCGGAAGATGATCGCCTCGGGCGGACCGAACGCCGCGACGTACATGTGATACAGCGACATCGCCACGGCAACGCCGTTGACCAGCGCGTGCAGCGCGGGGCTCACCGGCGCGGTCGCCGGCATTTCGTCGGTGACGACGACGGCGGCGGCGGCGGGGGGCGCGGACAAGGACTCTCCTCTCGAGCGGTGCCGCAGAAGCGGGCGGGGCCGGCCCGGATCCGTCCGGCGGACCGCCCCGCGAAGCGACGATCGGCGCAACTCGCGCCGGATCAGCCGCGGCGCGTCACATCGCGCCCACTTCCTTGTAGTACTTGACTGCGCCCTTGTGGAACGGCACGCCGATGTCGACGGCCATCGCCTTCGCCGTCAGGCCCTGGATCGGCTTGACGACCGCGGCCATGTCGTCGACGTGCGTCGCCATCGCCTTGGTCATCCGGTACACGAGCTGCTCCGGCAGGTCGCAGCGCACGACGACGTGCGTCGAGTAGGCGATCGCCGGGACGTCCTTGTCCTGCTTCGGATAGGTGCCGGCCTTGATCGTCAGCTTGTGGTAGCCGGGGTTCATCGCGCGCAGCTCGTTCATCGTCTTGTCGTCGACCGGCACGAGGTCGATGTCGCGGGCGCTCGCGAGATCCATCACCGCGGAGGCGGGCGAGGTCGTGCCGAGCGTGAACACCTGCGCGTGGCCGTCCTTCATCATCCCGACGGCGTCGGTATAGGCGGCCTGGAAGTTGGCCTTCGCAAGCGACCCGTAGCTCATGCCGTTGATCTTCAGCACCAGGCTCGTGAGGATCTCGGCCGTGTTGCCCCTCGACTGGGTGACGAGCGCCTTGCCCTTCATGTCCGCGAACGACTTGACGTTCGCGTCCCTGAGCGCGACCACCTGGAAATACTGCGGGTAGAGATTGGCGACCTGGCAGACATGCGTGGTCTTCGCCGGGTAGGGCGGGCGGCCCTCGAGGCCGTCGACGGTGGTCGCCGAATTCGCGAATCCGACCTGCGCCTTGTTCTCCTCGACGCCGCGCACGTTCGCGATGCCCGCGCCCGGCGTCTCCTGGATCGACAGCCCCGGGACGGCCTGTTCCCACAGGTGCTTCAGCGCGCCGCCGAGCGGAATCCACGATCCGCCCTGCGGTCCGGTCATGAACGTGATCTGCTCCGCGGCCGCCGGTGAGGCCATTGCGGCCACGCACACGGCGCACGTCAACCTGCCGATACGCTTGCGCATCCCTGCTCCTCCATTTCGACTGGCCCGCGCCCGTCGCGGGCGGGGTCCGATCTTGTGCGGAGGGATTCTGTTCCGGCGGCGGCGAGGCGGTCAAGCACGCTGGTTCGCTGCGGGCCGTAGCGCTTACGCGCCGACACGGGCGCCGGCGCAAGCCCTGCGGGCGGTACAATCCCGCGCACCGCGCGAGGCAGCGCGCACGACGTCGAGGGAGCGATGAACGCGAAGCGGGTTCGGGTCGGTACATGGATGACGGCTGCGCTCTGGCTGTGCTTCGCGACGGCGACGGCGGCGTACGACGGTGCGGTCGAGAAGAAGGTCTTCACGCTCCCGACGTACACGACCGTCGGCGGCAAGGCGATCAGGAACGTGCGCGTGGGTTACGAGACCTACGGCACGCTCAATGCGGCGGGCGACAACGCGATCTTCGTGGCCCATTTCTTCTCCGGGACGTCGCACGCGGCAGGCAAGTACAAGCCGAGCGATGCCGCGCCGGGCTACTGGGATCCGATCATCGGCGCGGGCAAGCCGATCGACACCGACAAGTACTTCGTCATCAGCGCCGATGCGCTCGCGAACCTCAACACCAAGGATCCGAACGTCACGACGACCGGGCCCGCGAGCGTCGATTCCGACACGGGGAAGCCCTACGGCATGACGTTCCCCGTCGTCTCGATGCGCGACTCGGTGCGCGTGCACAAGTCGCTCGTCGACTCTCTCGGCGTGAAGAAGCTGCGCGCGGTCGCCGGCGCCTCCGGCGGCTCGATCCAGGCGATGGAGTGGGCGGCGCTCTATCCGGACTTCGTCGAGCGCGTGATCCACGTGATCGGGCCCGGCTTCGACATTTCGCCGTACGTCGTCGAGATGCTCGACGTCTGGGTGCTGCCGATCCGCCTCGATCCCAAGTGGAACCACGGCGACTATTACGGGAAGGACGAGCCGGTTGCGGGGGTGGCGCAGGCGCTCAAGATCGTGACGATCACCGCGCGCGCGCACGGCTGGGCGGAGAAGACGTTCGGCTACAAGTGGGCCGATCCCGCGAAGGATCCGGGAGCGGCGATGGGCAACGCGTTCGCGATCGGAGACGCGCTCGACAAGGCCGGCGCTGCCCGCGCCTCGACGACGGACGCCAATTCGATGATCTACATGGCCAAGGCGAACCAGCTCTACAACCTCGGCGACGACGTGAAGAGGATCAAGGCGAAGATCCTGTTCATTCCCGCGGAGAGCGACCTGATCTTTCCGCCCGAGCTGTCGCTGAAGGCAGCGGAGCGTTACAAGCAGCAGGGCGGGGTGGCCGAGGTGGCGATCATCGAGGGCGACGGCGGGCACCTCGACGGCGTGCTCAACGTCGCGCGGCAGGCAGACGCGATACGGGCGTTCCTGGGGCAATGACCTCGGATCCCGGATGGGGAGCGACACGCCCGGCCCGGTCGGGAAGCAAGCGAGGGAGCCGCACGCGGAGCCTCACTCGGCGTCGTCGGGCGAAGCCTTGCGTTCGACGCGGCCGGCCACCCGGGCCGGGCGCACGCCGCCCCGCGAGGAGAGCCCGATCTCCAGCGCGGTCTCCAGACGGACGATGCGCTCGGTGAGATTCTCGAGCCTCTGCTGATGGCCGGCGACGGCAGCCGTCACGCCCTTCAGGCGCTCGTTCATCAGGATCACCTTGGTGATTCCGTCGAGCATCTTCTCGGTGACGCTCACCGCTCGCCCTTCCTGCGTGCGCGACGCTCCAGCGCGTCGATGCGGCGATTCGAGGCCTCGACATAGGCCAGCAGGTCCTCGAGTGCCTTGCCGGCCTCCGCGGTGGACTTGTTCATCTGCTCGATGAGCCCGAGAAGGAGCCTCTCGTCCTCGGGCGGGGTGGATCGATAGCTCTTCGCGCCGCGCCGCAGGAACTCGCCCATCGAGAGTCCGGCCGCCTTGGCCTTGCGCGAGATCTCCGCTTTTTCCGTCCGTGACACGAGGACGGGAATGCGCTCGGTGACGGTGCTCACGGGATCCTCCATGCACATGGTCAGCACATGCGCATCATAGCGCAGCGCGCGGTCGATCCGCAAGCGAACGGGCCGCGGCCGCGCGGGCGGTCCGGCGCCTTCCTCGCATGCGCGCGGCATCCCGATGTATGCTGCGAGGCGCGAAGACGCGGCATCAGCCACCGCATCCACTCGCGCAACGCCGAAGCCGCTCATGGAACCAGGGCCGTGGTCGTTCCGGATCGCGCTGATCTGCGCGCTATCGGTCGCGCATGCCGCCGAGGCGCAGGATTTCACGATCCTCGCGCAGCCGGTCGCCGTCGCGGCGCGCCTCGACTCGCAGCCGGGTGACCCCGCGCGGTTCTTTCCGTTCACGCTGACGGTCTCCCATGGCGAGCGCTCGTTCGCCTACAAGACGACGGTCGTCGGCGTGGACGATTCGGACGACGCGGTCGTGGCCCTGAAGCGAACGATCGGCTGGAAGGACCGCTACCTGTTCGTGCGCCAGGAATGCGGCGGGGGCAACAGGTGGCGCTGCGACATCGACCAGGTCTTCGCGCTGCGGGGCGACCGCCTGGTCCACATCGGCGAGCAGGCCGGCGGGACCCGCAACCAGGGACCGGGCGCGTTCTACCGTCGCGGCTACTTCGTCGACATGTACGACCGGCTCGAGAACAACGACCTGACCACCCACGCCGGCGCGCCGTCGTTCGCGATCTACATGAAGGACGCCGGCGACTCGATGACGGTCGATCTCGCGCGCACCTGGAAGGAGGGTCGAGCGACCTACGGACGCAATCGCAAGGATATCGTCCGCATCGCCCGCGATCGCGGGATGGACCCGCGCGCGCGAGCGGAAGCGCTGGCGAGCCTGCTGCTCGATAACGCCGTCCTCGCGCGCTACTGCCGGCAGGCGAAGCCGCTCGAGCAGACGCTGCAGGACGCGCAGCAGCTCCTGCCCGGGGAGCGGTGGAAGACGTTCGAGAGCATCGTCGAGCGGGTGAAGCCGGGCGAGCTGCCGGCGCCGCGCCGCTCGTGAAACGCGACGCAGGATC
>DASURV010000206.1:0-12284 GCA_036375455.1 Casimicrobiaceae bacterium
CGGCTCCTCGGCGACGACGCGGGACTCGGACCGGCGCTCACGTTCGATCCGCACGAGGATCCCGCGGCGCCGCTGATCGGGAAGGGTGCGCGGCCGCGGGTGGCGGTGCTGCGCGAGCAGGGCGTCAACGGCCAGGTCGAAATGGCCGCGGCGCTCACGCGTGCCGGCTTCGACGCGTTCGACGTTCACATGAGCGATCTCGCCGCCGGCCGGCACGTGCTGACGGGCTTTCGCGGCGTCGTCGCCTGCGGCGGGTTTTCCTATGGCGACGTGCTCGGCGCGGGAGAGGGCTGGGCGAAATCGATCCTGTTCAACGCGCGCCTGCGCGACGCGTTCGCGGGATTCTTCGCGCGCGGCGACACGTTCGCGCTCGGCGTGTGCAACGGCTGCCAGATGATGAGCAATCTGCACGCCATCATTCCGGGCACCGCGCACTGGCCGCACTTCGTGCGCAACGCGTCGGAGCAGTTCGAGGCGCGTTTCGTGATGCTCGAGGTGTTGCGCTCGCCGTCGCTGTTCTTCCGCGACATGGCGGGGAGCCGGATTCCGGTCGCGCTCGCGCATGGCGAGGGGCTGGCCGAATTTCGGGATGCCGCGCAACGCGCGGCGGCGCAGCCCTATGTCTCGCTGCGCTTCGTCGATCCGCGAGGGGGGCCGACGGAGGTCTATCCGTACAACCCGAACGGCTCGCCGGAGGGCATCGCCGGGCTCACCACCGCGGACGGCCGCTTCACGATCCTGATGCCGCACCCGGAGCGCGTCTGGCGCACCGTGCAGATGTCGTGGCATCCCGACGAGTGGGGCGAGCTCTCGCCGTGGTACCGGATGTTCGCGAACGCGCGGTGCTGGATCGGCTGAGCGGGCGCGCCGGCGACACCTCGGCGGCATCGCCTGCCTCGTCGCCAGGGGCTCCGAGCAGCTTCCGCGAGTCCTCCGAGCGGCTTCCGCGAGGGAGATTCCCCCACGGTCCGTGAACAGGCCCTCAACGCGCCACTTCTTCCGCGGTGATCCGGATGACGTCCACCTCGCGCATGCGCTGCCACGCGGCGGCGAGCGAGCCGCCGGTGTCGATCGCCCGGCAGGCGTCCTCGACGACCACCACGTCGAAGCCGGCGCGCCGCGCATCGACCGCCGAATACGCGACGCAGAAGTCGGTCGCGAGCCCCGCCAGGAACACGCGGCTGAACCCGCGCTCGCGCAGGTATCCCGCCAGGCCGGTCGGCGTGACGCCGTCGGCCTCGCAGAACGTCGAGTAGCTGTCGACCTCGCGGCGGTAACCCTTGCGCACGACGAATTGCGCGTGCGGGATGTCGAGCGCCGCAGCGAATTGCGCGCCGTGGGTTCCCTGCACGCAATGGTCGGGCCAGAGTATCTGCGGGCCGTAGGGCAGCGTGATCGTCTCGAACGGCGCCTTGCCGGGATGGCTCGACGCGAACGAAAGATGCCCCACCCCATGCCAGTCCTGCGTCAGCCCCACGTGCGGAAAGCGCCGCGCGAGGCGATTGACGACGGGAATGATCGCATCGCCGCCGGGAACGCCCAGCGCGCCCGCCGGCAGGAAGTCGTTCTGCACGTCGACGACGAGCAGGATGTCCCGATCGGTCAAGTGCGTCGGCATCCGCCTATCGTATCGCACCAGCCGCAGGGTGGCGGGCGAGGATAATGCCCATTCCCGGCATGCCGACCCGCGCGATACCGACCAAGATGCGCCGCCATGGAAACGTCCTCGACCTGATCGGCGGCACCCCGGTCGTGCGCCTCGCCCGCTTCGATACGGGTCCCTGCGAGCTGTACGCGAAGCTCGAGTCGCAGAATCCGGGCGGCTCGATCAAGGACCGCATCGGCTTGCGCATGATCGAGGCCGCGGAGCGGGACGGGAAGCTGCGCGCAGGCGGCACGATCGTCGAGGCGACCGCCGGCAATACGGGACTCGGGCTCGCGCTGACGGCGATTCACAAGGGTTATCGGCTGCTCCTGGTGATTCCCGACAAGATGAGCCAGGAGAAGATCTTTCATCTGCGGGCGATGGGCGCCGAGATCGTGCTGACGCGCTCGGATGTGGGCAAGGGGCATCCCGCGTACTACCAGGACATGGCGAAGCGGATCTGCTCGGAGACGCCGGGCGCGTTCTACATCGACCAGTTCTCGAACCCGGCAAATCCACGGACGCACGAAACCTGGACGGCCCCGGAGATCTGGGAGCAGATGGAGCACCGGCTCGACGCCGTGGTCTGCGGCGTCGGCACCGGCGGAACGCTGAGCGGCATAGGACGCTTCATGAAGCGCGCGGCGCCCCACGTCGAGATGGTGCTCGCGGATCCCGAGGGCTCGGTGCTCGCCGACATCGTCACCACCGGCACGCACGGCGAAGCGGGCTCGTGGCTGATCGAAGGCATCGGCGAGGATTTCGTCCCGCCCAACTGCGATCTCGGCCTCGTGCACCGCGCCTACACGATTCCCGACGCCGAATCGTTGCTGACGGCGCGCGAGCTGCTGAAGCGGGAAGGCATCTTCGCCGGCTCGTCCGCGGGAACGCTGCTCGCGGCTGCGCTGCGCTACTGCCGCGAGCAGACGCGGCCCAAGCGCGTCGTGACGATCGTGCCCGATGCCGGCGGCAAGTACCTGTCGAAGATGTTCAACGACTACTGGCTCATGGATCAGGGGATCCTCGCGCGCGAGGCGAGGGGCGATCTCACCGATCTGATCGCGCGCCGGCACGCCGAGCGCGCGACCGTGAGCATCGGTGCCGACGACATGCTGATGACCGCGCTCGGGCGGATGAAGCTGTACGACTTCCAGCAGCTCCCCGTCCTCGAAGGCGAACGGGTCGTGGGGATCATCGACGAGTCCGATATCCTGATCGCCGTCTACGACGACCCCGGCCGGTTCCGCGAGCCGGTGCGCGAGGCGATGACCTCGCGCCTCGAGACGCTGCAGGCGCGCGAGCCGGTGGACGCGCTGCTGCCGATCTTCGACCGGGGCCGCGTGGCGATCATCATGGACGGCGAGCAGTTCCTCGGCCTCATCACCCGCTACGACCTCCTCAACTACCTGCGCCGACGCGCGCGCTAAGGGCCTGGCCCCAGACACGATGAGCGATTCGAACCGATTCGGCACCCGCGCGATCCACGCGGGCCAGGCGCCCGACCCGACGACGGGTGCGGTGATGACGCCGATCTACGCGACCTCGACTTACGCGCAATCGAGCCCGGGCGTGCACAAGGGCTACGAATACGCGCGCACGCAGAACCCCACACGGATGGCGTTCGAGCGCTGCGTCGCCGACCTCGAAGGCGGGCACCACGGCTTCGCGTTCGCCTCGGGGCTGGCCGCGTCGGCGACGCTGCTCGAGCTGCTGCCCGCGGGCAGCCACGTCGTCGCGCTCGACGATCTGTACGGCGGAACGTATCGCCTGTTCGAGGGCGTGCGGCGGCGCTCGGCGGATCTCGCCGTCACGTTCATCGACATGACCGAGCGCACGCGCGTCGAGGCGGCCATCCGCCCGAACACGCGCCTGATCTGGGTCGAGTCGCCGAGCAATCCGCTGCTGAAGCTCGTCGATCTCGACATGGTGGCCGCCATCGCGCGCTCGCGCGGGATCCTTTGCGTCGCCGACAACACGTTCGCCACGCCGTGGGTGCAGCGGCCCCTCGAGCACGGCTTCGACGTCGTCGTCCACTCGGTCACCAAATACCTGAACGGCCACTCCGACATGGTGGGCGGGGTCCTCGTCGTCGGCGACGATCGCGACGTCGCCGAGCGGCTCGCCTTCCTCCAGAACGCAGTCGGCGCCGTGCTCGGGCCGTTCGACAGCTTCCTCGCCCTGCGCGGCCTGAAAACGCTGCATCTGCGCATGGCGCGCCACTGCGAGAGCGCGCTCGCGATCGCGCTCACGCTGTCGCGCCATCCGAAGGTCGCGCGCGTGCATTACCCGGGGCTCGCCCAGCATCCACAACACGCGCTCGCGCGCCGGCAGATGAACGGCTTCGGCGGCATGGTGTCGGTCGTTCTCGAGGGAGGTCTCGATACGGCGCGGCGCTTCCTGGAGCGCTGCCGCATCTTCGTGTGCGCGGAGAGTCTCGGCGGTGTCGAGAGCCTGGCCGAGCATCCGGCGATCATGACGCACGCGTCGCTGCCGGCGAGCGTGCGCGCGGGCCTCGGCATCGACGACAGCCTCGTGCGGTTGTCGGTCGGTGTCGAGGACGTCGAGGACCTGATTGCCGACATCGAGCAGGCGCTGGAATAGTGGCGAGGGACGAAGGGCGAGGATCGAGGAGGAGGAGCGATGCCACCGAGGAAGCCGGCGATGAGCCTCACCGTGTACGCAATCAACGGCGTGACGCCGGTCGTCGATCCCAGCGCCTATGTGCACCCGTCCGCGGTGCTGATCGGCGACGTCATCGTCCGCGCCGGCTGCTACATCGGCCCGTGCGCGTCGCTGCGCGGCGACTTCGGGCGCATCGAGATCCGCGCCGGTGCGAATCTGCAGGATTCGTGCGTCGCGCACGGCTTTCCCGGCATCGACACGATCGTCGCCGAGGGCGGGCATATCGGGCACGCTGCGGTCCTTCACGGCTGCATCATCGAGCGCAACGCGCTGGTCGGCATGAACGCCGTCGTCAACGACAGCGCGGTGATCGGCGAGTCGTCGATCGTGGCGGCGATGGCGTTCGTCAAGGCGAAGATGGTGGTGCCGCCGCGGATGCTCGTCGCGGGGATGCCGGCGCGCGTCGTGCGCGAGCTCACCGAAACCGAGCTCGCGTGGAAGATCGAGGGCACGCAGGGATATCGGGAGCTCACGCGCCGCAGCCTCGCGACGATGCAGGCCACCGCGCCGCTCGCGGCCGTCGAGCCCGGCCGCAAGCGCCTCGACCTCCCGGAAATCCTTCCGCTGTCATCGGTCAAGGCACGGCAGCGCAGGTAGCCAGCCGCGCGGACTCAGAACCCCGCCGCCTGACCGTCGCGCCGCGGGTCGGATGCGGCGACGTAGCCGTTCTCGGCCCGGACAATCACCTGGCCCGCGCCGAAATCCATGTACGAATCGGGGACCGACTCGAGGCGGTGACCGAGCGCGATCAGCCCCTCGCGCAGAGCGGGCGCCGCGCTCGCCTCGAGGTCGATCGAGCGGCCGACGTTCACCTTCCAGCGCGGCGCATCGAGCGCCGCCTGCGGATTCATGCGGTAATCGACGATGCGCACGACGGTCTGCACGTGACCCGGCGGCTGGATGGGCCCGCCCATGACGCCGAAGGCCGCGAGCGGCGCGCCCTCTCGCGTCATGAAGCCCGGAATGATCGTGTGGAACGGTCGCTTGCCGGGGGCGATCTCGTTCGGGTGATCGTGCTCGAGCGAGAATCCGGCGCCGCGGTTTTGCAGGCTGATCCCGGTGCCGGGAACGACCACGCCGGATCCGAAGCCCATGTAGTTCGACTGGATCAGCGACACCATCATGCCGCTCCGATCGGCCGCGCACACGTAGACGGTGCCGCCGCGCGGCGGCGAGCCGGACCCGAAGGTCTGTGCATGGTGCGGATCGATCGAGGCCGCGCGCTCGCGCAGGTAGTCGCGATCGAGCAGCGCCGCCGGCGATACGGTCATCGCCGACGGATCGGCGACGTAGCGATGCGCATCGGCGAACGCGAGCTTCATCGCCTCGATCTGCAGGTGCTGGCTTTCGACCGAGTCGGGCGGCAGCGCGGCGAGGTCGAACGACTCGAGCATCCCGAGCGTCATCAGCGCCGCGATGCCCTGGCCGTTCGGCGGGATCTCGTGGACCGCGGCGCCGCGATAGTCGACGCGAAGCGGCGTCACCCAGTCGATCGCATGGCGCTCGAAGTCGGCACGCGCATGCGCGCCGCCGTGCGCCTGCGCATGCGCGACCATCGCGGCGGCGAGCGGGCCGCGATAGAACGCTTCGCCGGCGGTGGCCGCGATCGTCGCCAGCGTGCTCGCCATCGCGGGTGAGCAAAAGCGCTCCCCCGCCTTCGGCACGCGCCCGTCGACGAGGAAATGGTCCTGCCAGCCGAGCCCCTGCGGCATCAGCGGCGCCGCGAGCCGCCACTTCTCGGCGACGACCGGTGACACGGCATAACCGTCGCGCGCGTAACGGATCGCGGGCTCGAACAGATCGCCGAACGGAAGCTTGCCGTAGCGTCGCGACAGCGCGACCCATCCGGACACCGCTCCCGGGATCGTGACCGTTTCCCAGCCGCGCTGGGGCATCTGCCGGTGCGCCGCGAACCGCGCGCGGCTCCACGCCGCGGGAGCGCGCCCCGATGCGTTCAGCCCGGCGAGGCCCGCGCCGTCCCACAGGATCGCGAACAGGTCCGACCCGATGCCGTTGCTGCAGGGCTCGACGACGGTCAGCGTGATCGCCGTCGCGAGCGCGGCGTCGACCGCGTTGCCGCCGCGGGCGAGCATGGCGACACCCGCCTGGGTTGCGAGCGGCTGCGACGTCGCGACGACGTTCGCCGCGCAGATCGGCTGGCGGCGCGAGGCGTAGGGCAGGGACCAGTCCATTTCAGGAATCCGAGGTGAGGTAACAGGCATCAGCAAAGCGATCTCGTCCCGTCGCTCCCGTCATGCCTCCTGGAACGCTTCCTCGCGCTGGCGCCGGATGTTCGGCACGGCGATGATCAGGACGAGCAGGATCGCGGCGACGAGCAATCCCGCCGAGATCGGCCGCGTCGCGAATACGAACGGGTCGCCACGCGACAGCAGCAGCGCACGGCGCAGGTTCTCTTCCATCATCGGCCCCAGCACGAAGCCGAGGAGCAGCGGCGCGGGCTCGCATTCGAGCTTCGCGAAGAGCACGCCGAGCGCTCCGAAGAACGCCGTCTGCATGAGGTCGAAGCTGGTGTTGTTCACCGTATAGACGCCGATGCCGCAGAACAGCAGGATCGCCGGATAGAGGATCCGGTAGGGCACGGTCAGCAGCTTGATCCAGATGCCGATCAGCGGCAGGTTCAGCACGACCAGCATCAGGTTGCCGATCCACATCGACGCGATCAGGCCCCAGAAGAGCCCCGGATTCGACGTCATCACCTGCGGTCCCGGCTGGATGTTGTGGATCGTCATCGCCCCGACCATCATCGCCATCACCGCATTCTCGGGAATGCCGAGCGTCAGAAGCGGTATGAACGAGGTCTGTGCGCCGGCGTTGTTCGCCGATTCGGGACCGGCCACGCCCTGGATCGCGCCCTTGCCGAACTGCGAGGGGTCCTTCGCGAGCTTCTTCTCGATGCTGTACGACGCGAACGACGACAGCATCGCGCCGCCGCCCGGCAGCACGCCGAGCACCGAGCCGAGCGCGGTGCCGCGCACGACCGCCGGCGCCGCGAGCTTGAACTGCTCCTTCGTGAACCACAGGCCCTTGAGCCGCGTCCTGATCACCTCCCGCTTCTCCGTCGACTCGAGGTTGAGGATGATCTCGGCGAAGCCGAACAGGCCCATCGCGACGACGACGACGCCGATGCCGTCGGACAGCTCGGGAATGCCGAAATCGAACCGCACGACCCCCGAGTTCACGTCGGTGCCGACGATGCCGAGCAGCAGGCCGAGCACGATCATCGCGATCGCCTTGACGAGCGAGCCGCGCGCGAGCACGACCGCTCCGATCAGTCCGAGCACCATCAGCGAGAAGTACTCGGCCGGACCGAACTTGAGGGCGAGGGCCGACAGCGGCAGCGACACGGCGGCGACGAGCACCGTCGCGCAAGTGCCGGCGAAGAACGACCCGAGCGCCGCCGTCGCGAGTGCGGTGCCCGCCTGGCCCTTGCGCGCCATCTGGTAGCCGTCGAGGCAGGTGACGACCGACGATGATTCGCCCGGCATGTTCACCAGGATCGCGGTCGTCGAGCCGCCGTATTGCGCGCCGTAATAGATGCCGGCCAGCATGATCAGCGCCGACACCGGTTGCAGCGCGTACGTGGTGGGCAACAGCATGGCGATCGTCGCCACCGGCCCGATGCCGGGCAGCACGCCGATCAGTGTGCCGAGCAGCACGCCGATCAGCGCGTGAAGCACGTTGATCGGCGTCAGCGCGACGCCGAAACCGGTCGCGAGATGGCTGAAGAGCTCCATGAAAGTCGCGAGGACGCCGGTCCGGTGACCTGTCCGAACTATTCCTGCCAGGGCCAGATCGGCAACTGGAGCTGCAAGCCGACGACGAACACGCCGACGGCGAGCGCGGCGAGGCATGCGCCGACGACCAGCGACTCGCGCGGCCTGAACTCGTGGCTCGCGGCGCTTGCCGTCATGATCAGGATCACCGTCGAAAGCGCCACGCCGAGCGTGCGCACGATCGCGCCGAACAGCACGACGCTGCCGAGCACGATCAGCGTCGGGCGCCAGTGCACGCGCGACACCGGAGCGCCAGCCGTTCGCATCGCACGCACGGCGAGAATTCCGCCGAGGACGATCAGCAGAATGCCGAGGATGCGCGGGAAGTATCCCGGCCCCATGCGCGCCGCCGTGCCGAGCGCGTACTTCGAGCCGAGAACGAGCGTCGCGATGCCGATGGCGATGAACAGCGCACCCGACCAGAAGTCCTTCGGACTGCGAATCGACGGCATCCCGCTCCTCCAGCGCGCGGCGACTCTCCGGTTCCGCGCCGCGGAAAGCATAGCATCGCCGATGCGCGGCGCGCGCACGCACGAAAAAGGGCAGGCTCGCTCGAGCCTGCCCTTCGCTCAGGCGATTGCGGCGAAGATCAGACGCCGTTCTTCGCGCGCAGATCCTTGAAGTACTTGTCGAGCCACTGCGCCTGCATCCGCTGCTGCAGCTGCGGCTTCACCTCGTCGAAGCCGGGAACCTTCGCATCCCGGACGTCGTCGACCTCGATCACGTGCCAGCCGAATTGCGTCTGCACCGGCTGCGGGGTGAACTTCCCCTTCGGCGTGGCCTTCATCGCGTCGCCGAACGGCTTCACGAAGTTGGCGGGCGCGTTCCAGTCGAGGTCGCCACCCTTCTCCTTGGAGCCGGGGTCCTCGGAGCGGGCCTTCGCGAGCTCCTCGAACTTCGCTCCCTTCTGCAGCTCGCTGATGATGTCCTTCGCCTGGTCCTCGGTCTTCACGAGGATATGGCGGACCTTGTATTCCTTGTCGCCGATCTGCGTCTTGATCGCCTCGTACTCCTTCTTCAGATCGGCTTCCGGAACCGGATTCTTCTTGATCCAGTCGCTCACGTAGGCGCGAACGAGGACCGTCTGCGACGCGAGATCCATTTGCGTCTTGACGTCGGCGTTCTTGTCGAGGCCCGCCTTCCTCGCTTCGCGCGCAAGGAGCTCGCGCGTGTTGAGCTCCTCCTTGACCGCATTGCGGGTTTCGGGCGTGTCGTGACCGCCCTGGGCGAGCCGTTCCTTCAGCAGGACGTCGTACTGGCCCTGCGTGTAGAGAACCTTCTCCGCCTTGTCGGCGGCGGGCGCGGCGGCGGTGGCGGCGGCCTTCGGCGCCGCCTTGGGGGCGGCGGCCTGCGCGAAGGCGCCGCCCGAGCAAAGCGCGGTCATCACCGCAACGGCAACCAGCGTGCGTTTCATTGCTTCATCCTTTCGTCAGAACGAAATTCATCGGGGGCAAATGCGTCGATCGCGAGCGCATGCACCGGGTGGGGAATCAGGTCGCCGACGCGATCCAGGACGGCCCGGTGGCGGGCGAGGCGCGTCAGTCCGAGGAAGTGCTGGGACACGATCGTCACGGAAAAGTGCCCGGCGCCCGAGGCGGCACCGGCGTGACCGGCGTGCCGGGCGCTGTCGTCGCGTATCTCGAGGTGGCTGGGGGCGAGCGCTGCGAGCCTCGCCTGGAGCTCCGCCGCGACCGGGCTCATCGCGGCGCCTCGGTCACGTGACGCGCGAGGAACAGTCCCTGGATCAGCGCGAACGCCAGGAACAGGCCGATGCCGCCCCAGACCTTGAAGTTGACCCAGGTGTCCGTCGCGAAATGAAACGCGACGTACCAGTTGGCGAACGCCATCGCGGCGAAGAAGCCCACCCAGGACCACGTCAGGCGCGTCCAGATCGGCGGGGGCAGCTCGAGGTCCTTCATCACCGCGGCGAGGAGATCGCGGCGCCAGACGAGCTTCCCGGCGGCGAGAATCGCCCCGAACGCAAGGTAGAGCACGGTCGGCTTCCACTTGATGAACGTCTCGTCGCGCAGCACCAGCGTGGCGCCGCCGAACACGACGATGATCGCCAGCGAAAGCCAGTGCACCGGCGAGACGTTGCCGCGCCAATGGAACCACGCGATCTGGATCACGGACGCCGCGATGGCCACCGCGGTGGCGACCCAGATGCCCTGCCACTTGAACGCGGCGAAAAAGAGCAGCAGCGGAAAATAGTCCGCGAGAAAGCGCATAAACCGACCATTATACCCATATGCGCGCGCGCGTCAGCCACGTCGCGCGTGGGGTCCCGCGCGGCGGGACGCCGGCGCGTCGCCGGCCGGCCGGCCGAACAGGCTTTCACGTCCCGCCTCGCGCATCGCCAGCACGGCCGGTGCCGTGAGCCGGCGCTCGACCGAAATGGCGTAGAACTCCTCGGCCACCTGATCCGTCTTGCCGAGCATCACCACGCGGTGGCGCTGCCTGAGCTGGCCGCCGAGCGGCGCCGGCGCGGCAAACACCCCGCTGCCCGCCTCCCCGAAGTCCTGCATCAGTGCGCGATCGTCGAATTCGCCCACGATGCGCGGACGAACGCGCTGCGCGGCGAACCATTGCAGCAGGCGCGGGCGCACGGCGGCATCCTCGCCCGGCAGGAGCATGGGCGCTCCGTCGAGCGAGTGCGGAAAGCGCGGCCGGCATTGCCGGGCGATGCGGGGCGTCGCGAAGAACGCGACGCCGCAGGTGCCGAGCAGATGGCTGAAGGCACGCACGTCCACGGCCGTCGGCATCGGCGCATCGGCGATCACGACGTCGAGGCGCTGCACGGCAAGCTCCGCGAGCAGGTCCCTCAGCCGCCATTCGCGGCAGACGATGCGCATCGGGTCGGGCAGGCGCAGGACCGGCTCGAGCAGGCGGAACGCGATCGATTTCGGGACGACGTCCGCGATGCCGACGCGCAGCAGCTCGGGCACGCCGCCGCGGCGATGCTTCAGCACGTCCTGCAGCTCTTCCCCGCGCGGAAAGATCTCCTCGGCGTAGGCGAGCGCGACGCGGCCGGCGTCGGTCAGCTCCAGCTTGCGCCCGGCGCGGCGGAACAGGTCGCTGCCGAGGCTTTCCTCGAGCAGCCTGAGCTGGCCGCTCACCGACTGCGGCGTGAGGTGCAGCCGTTCGGCGGCGCGCGCCACGCCGCCCGCCTTGGCGACGGTCCAGAAGTAATGCAGATGCTTGTAGTTGAGCGCGGGCATCGATTCGAGAAAGTCGAATGTTTCGTCAGGCAAATTCGATTTTGCCGAAGCTTCGGATCATGGCAGACTGCACGCAGTTGCAACGGCGCCCGCGCGCCGGTGGACGGCCCGATGCCGAGAGTGCTCGTCCCGGTCGACGATTTTCGCAATGCGCGTCACGCGCTGCGGCATGTCGTGCGCGAGTTTACGATGAACGCCGCCACCGAGATCCACGTGCTGCACGTCGAGCCGCGGTTGCGCAGGCACGTCGCGCAATTCATTGGTCGGCGGGATCGTGAAGCGTTCCACCGCGACAGGACGGCCGAGGCGCTGCGTCCGGTCCGGCAGATGCTGGACGGCGCCGGAGCGCCGTACCACGTGCACGCGGAGGTCGGACCGAAGGGGGTGCTGATCGCCGCCACCGCAGCGCGGCTCGCGTGCGACTGCATCGTCATCGGCGTGGCACGGCGGAGCGCGTTGCTGCGGCTGCTCGAGGATGCGGTCGTCGACCAGGTGCTCGCGCGCACGTCGGTGCCGGTGGTCGTCATCGCCGGGGAGCCCGTTTCGATGGCGGAGCGCTACGGGCTGCCCGCGGGCATCGGCGCCGTGCTGGCCCTGCTGCTCGCCGCCGCCGCGGACTGAGGCGCGGGCGTTGGCCGCGCCCGTCGGCGCGACCTGCCGCGCGGACCGGGCGTGCCTGCCGGTCATGAAGACGCACTTGCTGAAGGAAGCATCATGGAATGGTTGACCTCGCCGGAGGCCTGGATCGCGCTGTTGAGCCTGACGGCGCTCGAGATCGTGCTCGGGATCGACAACATCATCTTCATCTCGATCCTGGTGAGCCGGTTGCGGCCGGAGCGGCGGCAGCAGGCGCGGGTGCTGGGTCTCGGTCTCGCCATGCTCACGCGCATCGCGCTGCTGCTGTCGCTCGTCTGGATGATGCGCCTGACGACGCCCCTCCTCTCC
>DASURV010000207.1:0-42556 GCA_036375455.1 Casimicrobiaceae bacterium
CACGTTCCAGGATCTCGTCGTCCTCAGGGCCGCACAAGCGCTCGTCGAGGCGAAGCTACCGACGACGCGAATCCTCCGGTCGCTGCGCAGGCTGCGAACCCAGCTTCCGCCGCAACTGCCATTGTCGGGATTGCGCGTCGAGGCAGTCGGTGACGCCGTCGTCGTGCGCGAAGGCAATGCGCTGTGGCAGCCGGACAGCGGTCAGTACGTCCTTCGCTTTCAGGTCGAATCGCCGGCCGGCCGGCTCGCCTTTCTCGACGCTCCCCTCCCGCCACCGCCGTCCGGCGAGCGGCTGTTCGAGCAGGCGATGGACCTCGAAGAGGCAAACCCGGCGGCGGCGTGCGGCCTCTACGGCGAGGCGATCGCGGCCGATCCTGCCCATCTCGGAGCGTATACGAATCTCGGCCGCCTGCTGCACGAGCGCGAGCGGCTCGCGGAAGCCGAAGCCGTCTACCGCGACGGCCTCGCTCACTGCGGGCCCGATGGGACGCTCTTCTTCAACCTCGCCATCCTGCTCGAGGACCTGAAGCGGCCGCGCGAGGCGGCGGACATGTATCGCTCGGCGCTCGACGAAATGCCGGACCTTCCGGAGGCTCACTACAACCTCGCGATGCTGTGCGAAGCGGCCGGCAAGCGGCAGGAGGCGATCCGCCATCTCGCCGCGTATCGCAAGCTCCACCGGAAGTAGCGCGGCGCGCCGTGAGCACGCGCAGGTGGACGGTCGGCGTCGGCTCGCACGCGGTGACCGCGGAGCTCGATCCGGCGCGCACGGACCGGAAGGCGCCGGCGTTCGTCTTCGCGCACGGCGCCGGCGGTCACATGGCCGACCGCGGGATGCTGGCCCTCGCGTCGCTGCTGTGCACGCGCGGCCTGCACGTCGTGCGCTTCAACTTTCCGTACAGCGAGAGAAGGAGCCGCCGGCCCGACCCGATGCCGGTGCTGCAGGAATGCATCGCCGCCGTGATGGCGAGCGCCCGCGACGAGATCGACGTCGAACGCTGGATCATCGGCGGCCGCTCGATGGGCGGGCGCGCGGCGTCGATGCTCGCCGCCGACGGCTTCGCCTGCGCCGGCCTGCTGCTGCTCGCGTATCCGCTGCACCCGGCCGGCGAGCCGGAAAAGCTGCGTGACGCCCATCTCGCGCGGATCGCCGTTCCGGTCCTTTGCCTGAACGGGACGCGCGATCCGCTATGCACGCGCGACCTGATGGATGGGGTCGTGGCGAAGCTGCCGGACAACTTCCATATGCACTGGCTCGAAGGCGCGGATCATTCGTTCCACGTGCCGAAGACGTCGGGAAGGAGCGATGCCGACGTGCTGGCGGAAATCGGCGATGCGACGCAGCGGTGGCTGGGGGTCGACCCGACCTGAGCGCCGCCGCGGGTGCACGCATCGAACCACCGCCGCGGGGATCGACACGCTCAATCACGAAGCGTCGCCGTTTTTCCGCGAGCCGCACGACACGCTTGCGGGCCGCCGCCCGGCGGTGTCGAGCCGATCGACGAGGCTCATGTAGCCGCCGTGGGCCCTGCTCCACGTGAAATTGTCGTCGATGTGGCGGTACAGCGCTTCGGACAATCGCTCACTCGTTTCCCGGTCGCACAGCAGCCGCCGCAGCTCGGCGCCGAGCGCGACCGGATCGTCCGGCGGAACGAGGCATGCATTGACGTCGTGCTTCAGGATCTCCGGAATGCCACCGACCGACGTCGCGACCACCGGACATCGGAACGCTCCGGCCTCGAGCAGGACGATCCCGAAGGGTTCGGCTCGGGAACACAGGCAGAAGACGCTGGCGGACGCGTAGTAGGCGTGCAGGTCACGGTGCGGCAACTCACCGCAGAAGACGACCTGTCCCGAGACACCCAGCCGCGCCGCCAGCTCCCTCAGTTGCTCCCCGATCCCGAGATCGGGCCCCACCAGGGCCAGCTTTGCATCGATGCGATGCTCGTCGCGCACGATCCTGAAGGCGCGCAGCAGCGTGTCGAGTCCTTTCTTGGGTTCGTACGAGGCAACGCTCAGAATGAACCGGCGCTCGCGCAGCCGCGGATCGATCTGCGCCGCCCGGTTGCGGGCGCGCATCGCCTCCTCGATGTCGATCCCGTTGTGGATGGTGGCCGCCCGCGCGCGGACCGCGGGGGCGAACCTCAGGACCAGCTCCGTCTCGGCGTTCGAGCAGGTCACCACCGCATCCGATTGCCGGAGCAGGACCCGCCACATCCAGCGCTCCAGACCCCGCGTGCGCCCGGCCCGGGCCAGATCGAGGCCATGGAACGACAATATGATCTTCACGCGACGCGCGCAAAGCGATCGGGTCAGAACGACCTGCAGCGCGGCGAGCGACGGATAATGGAGGTTGACATACGCCACGTGGTTCACGCGGAGAAAATGCGCGATGCGCAGCAGCTCGGGAACGAGCACTGCGAACCACTTGGCAATCCGGGCCGCAGCCCGCGCGGCGCGCACGCCGGGGACGATCGGCGACCTTATCCGCATGTACGTGACGAAGGTTCCGTCTTCGCGGGTCATCGTCGACGGGCGCCGGTGCTCCCAGGACGTGACCCAGATCCACGGCGTGTACGCCCCGCTCGTCCTGAACTGGCGAACGAGATTCAGCACGACCTGATTGAGCCCGCCCTCCTCGACCACGGGCCACGGCACGACGAACAGGTACACGGGGCGGCTGCGCATCGATGGCGCCTCGCGCGTGCGCACGTTAGCCCGACCGCAGCGGCACGCCGTGGCGCCTGGCGTGCCGCCTCGCGATCGCGGTGTTCAACCGCCGCTCCAGGGGTCTGAGCACGCGTTCGGCTGCAGCGCGAAGCCGAACGGAACCGAGCCATCGGAGGATCCCGCCCCGCATCATGATCTCGCGCCGGCGCCAGCCGAGATTGCGATACTGGCGCCGGAAGTACTCGTCCTCGTCGAGGTTCCATTTGTCGCGCAGATGGTGGAAGCTCGACAAATCCCAGAGATCGCTCCATCGCAGCGCAAAGTACGGCACGTCCGACAGCTTGAGCGGGTTAGGCGGGAGGTAGGTGATCCTCGAGCGCGGCTCCAGGAGGATCTTCCCGCCGGTCTGCCGCACCGCGAGACAGAAATCGATGTTCTCCCGGGTGCTCAGCAGGTTCTCGTCCAATCCTCCCAGGCGACGGAAGACTTCCGTTCTTACGAGCATGCAATGGAACTCCGCGGCCTCGGTCGGCGCATGGGAAGCGGGGATGTCGGTCTTGTGGATTCGATCGACGAGGCGGCAGCGCTCACGCCCGTCCTCTCGCGTGACGACGATCCTCGCGTCGCCACCGGCAAAGTGCACGGTCTCGAAGAGCGGTCGTTGCTCGAAATTGAGCGGTCCGACGATCGCGGCCCCTGTCGCATCCGCGCAATCGACGAGCGGCGCCAGCCAGCCCGGCGCAACGACGACATCGTTGTCCACGAAGACGAGGTAGCGCGTCGCGACGAGCGCCGCGCCGAGATTCCGGGCTTGATTCGGCGTCAGGTAATGGTTGGAGCGTACGAGCCTGAAGCTCCTCGCCGCCGCCTGCTCGCGCAGGTACGAGGCCACGCCGGGTGGTGAGCCGCCGTCCACGTAGACCAGCGGACACGCGGGCCGCGTGAATTCGTACAGGCTTTCGAGGGATTCCCGCGCGTCGCTGAAGTGATCCCGCGGCACGACGACGATGGTGACGTCACCTGCGTCCACTTCGACCCCTCTCGCGGCTGCATGCCCCACGGATTCTAATCGGATGGAGCCCGCGTTCCGCACATTGCGGCGCGCCTCCGACGAAATGCGGAGCCCGGCCGCTCGAAACGACCGCGGCAGGCGGGCCTGCGGGCGGGATCAGCGGGCGCGCGCGCCGCGACCGAAAACGTCCTTCGTCAATGCAACGAGGCTGCGCTCGGGACCCTCCCGACGATCGCCGGCGATCCACAGCCCGGCCACGACGAGCACATAGATCGCGGCGCCGAGCAGCGTTTCGCCGATCAGCAACCGCGCATGCCCGGTGAGGTCCTCGGGCCGCGCAACGCCGCTACGCAACAGCCAGACTCCCGCTGCCATCGCAAGGGCCGCGGCGACGGGACGCCACACGACGCCCAGGAAGCGTCGCGCGTCGATCTGCAGCAAGCGAGACGCCAGCGCGTAATCGGCAACGGCCATCGCGATCGTCACGCCCGCCACCGCATAGGCGGCGCCGACGATCCCGTAGGACGGCGTGACGACGAGCAGCAGGCCGAGCAGGACCACCGCACGGAGCGAGGCCGCAATCGCCGTCAGGTGCGAGCGGTCGAGCGCCAGGTAGGCGAGCGCACTGTTGGTTCCAAGCGCGGCGATCGAGCCGGCGACGCAAAGCGGCTGCAGCACCTGCACGACCGGCTGCCATTGCGTCCCGAGAAAAAGCGGAACGAGATCGTCGGCGACCAGCGCGATGCCGAGCGGAATCGGCGCGGTGAGCAGCGCCAGCATGCCGGTGGACTTCACCAGCACTTCGGCGAGGCGCTGACGCTGATCGGCGATCTGCGAGATCCCCGGAAAGAGCACCCGGCGAATCGGAGCGCGCACTTCCGTGGTGGACACCTCCGCGATCTCCTTGCTGACGTTGAAATACGCCAGCGCGTCGCTGCTCCACTCGCGACCGATCACGATTCCCGGCAGCCGGTCGTTCAAGCCGGTCGCGAGGTTCTGGAGCATCATCCAGCGTGAGAAGCGAAACATCTCGGGAACGCGTGCGAAGTCGAACCGCGGGCGAAACGGATGCAGCCCGTAGCTCAACGCGACGCGAAACGCCGTGCGCAGCAGGCTGCCGGCCACGAGCGCCCAGTAGCTTTGCAGCGCGAATGCGAGGCCGAGGGTCGCCACGGTACCCACGAGACGCGACACGAGCAGGAAGCGGAACTCGCGGTCGAACTGCAACTGCTTCCGGAAATCGACGATCCCGACGTTCTCGAGACCCTGGATCAGCGGGATCGCCGCCAGCGCGAACATGACCGCCGCCAGCTTCGGCTCGTGAAAGAACGCGGCCGCGGGCCGGGCCAGCGCCAGCATCAGCGCCGAAATCGCCAAACCACGCAGGCAGTTCATCGTCCAGGCCGCGTCGTAATGGGCGCGGTCGGCCTGCCGGTGGCGAATCAACTCGATGTCGGTCGAGATGCCGGTGAAGAGCTCGAGAACGCCGATCACCAGCGTCGCGTACCCGACGACCCCGAAATCCCCGGGAGTGAGTAGGCGCGCCAGGATCGCGAGGCTGGCCACGCCGATCAGGCGGTCGATCCAGCGGAACCCCACCATCCAGGCCGCGGCGGCGGTGACGCGATGTCCCAGGCCCGCGTTCTGCCCGCTCTCGGAATTCATTGGCGATTCGGGGGTGCGTCGGGATGGCGGATCGTCGCGTGCAGGCGACGCCGCGTCACGGCGCCTCAGGCCGCGAAGTTGCTGCGCGGTACGCGGCCGCTGCGGCGAGGCGGTTGCTCTGCGAGCATCTTCCCGAGGCGATCCATCGAATAGGGCCTGATCAACGGAACGGCGCCTCTGCAGTCCACGACGAGCAATACCGATCCATGGAGCGATGGGGCGATAGAGTGAAGGCTCACCGCGGCAGCCAGTGCAGCCATTCTAATCCGTCCCCTCACGATGCGAGAAAAACCCGTGCGCGGGGTGCCTTCCGTGATCGGGACCGCCGGGGAGGAAATCGGCGTATAATGTCGCCGTCGAATTCGATTCGGGTCGGCCGCACGTCGCATCGCCGACCGTCCTGTTTTTCCCCCATCGATAATTTGATGCTTCGCGCACTCTCGCGCGAGGCGGTGTCACATCTGGAGCGCACATGATCAACGGAACAGTGAAATTCTTCAATAACGCCAAAGGCTTCGGCTTCATTCAACCCGACGACGGCTCGAAGGACGTGTTCGTCCACATCTCCGCCGTCGAGCGCGCCGGCCTCGCGACGTTGAAGGAGAACCAGAAGGTCTCGTTCGAGCTGGAGAAAGGTGCCAACGGGAAGGTCTCGGCGGCGAATCTGACGGCGATCTGACGCCTGGCGACGAGCACGGCGTGTCCGTGCTCGCCCGACAGGTTCCCACACCGACAAAGGGTCAACGCGTGGCGAAGGAAGAAACGATCGAAATGGAAGGCATGGTGAACGAGGTCATGCCGGACACGCGGTTCCGCGTGGGGCTGGAAAACGGCCATAACATCATCGCCTACATGTCCGGCAAGATGCGCAAGCACCGCATTCGCATACTGGCCGGAGACAAGGTGAGCATCGAGCTGACCCCTTACGACCTCAGCAAGGGACGCATCACGTTCAGGCACAAGGACGAGCGACCGGCCGCAACGCCGGTGAACCGGCGCGCCCCAACCTACAGGCGTCGCTAGCCGTTTGCCGAGGCGCCCTCCCGCACGGAACGCGCGAACGCGCTCGTTGGTATTGTTATCGGATGGGCAAGACGATGGGTAACTGAACGTACCGCGATGCGACGCAAGCGAAGGGTTGTCGCTATATCAGCGCGTTACATTTGAGCCCATTGGCGGAGACGGAGGGATTCGAACCCTCGATACAGGTTTTGGCCCGTATGCTCCCTTAGCAGGGGAGTGCCTTCGACCACTCGGCCACGTCTCCGATGTTGCTGCACGGCACATTCCCCGCCCCACGACGGACAACTCGAGCGCCGCTCGTCCGCTATCGACTGTCCTACAGTATCACGATCCGCCCGCCGCCGGCGCCTTCTCGAGCTCGAACGCCCGGTGCAGCACGCGCACGGCGAGCTCGAGGTATTTCTCGTCGATGACGACGGCGATCTTGATCTCGGAGGTCGAGATCATCTGGATGTTGATGCCCTCGTCCGCCAGCGCCTTGAACATCTTCGACGCGAGGCCGACGTGCGAGCGCATGCCGATGCCGACGACGGAGACCTTCGCGATCCGGTTGTCGCCGATGATCTCGCGCGCCTCGAAGCGCCGCTTCTCGCGCTCCGCCTGCAGCACCGACAGCGCCTTCTGGTACTCGCTGCGATTGACGGTGAAGGAAAAGTCCGTATGGCCCGAGGCGCCGATGTTCTGCACGATCATGTCGACGTCGACGTTCGCCGCGGCGATCGGCCCCAGGATGGCGTAGGCGATCCCCGGCCGGTCCTCGACGCCCATCACGGAGATCTTCGCCTCGTCGCGGTTGAACGCGATGCCGGAAATGATCGCCTGTTCCATGTCCTCGTCTTCCTCGTAGGTGATCAGCGTGCCGGTCGACGCGCTGTCGGCATCCTCGAACGACGACAGCACACGCAGGCGCACCAGGTACTTGCCCGCGAACTCGACCGAGCGGATCTGCAGCACCTTCGATCCCTGGCTCGCGAGCTCGAGCATCTCCTCGAACGTGATCCGGTCGAGGCGCCGCGCCTCGGGGACGATCCGCGGGTCGGTGGTGTAGACGCCATCGACGTCGGTGTAAATCTGGCATTCGTCGGCCTTCAGCGCCGCCGCGAGCGCGACGGCCGACGTGTCCGATCCGCCGCGTCCGAGCGTGGTCACGTTGCCGTGCCTGTCGACGCCCTGGAAGCCGGCGACCACGACGATCGTTCCCTGCGCGAGATCCTTGCGCACGCGCTCCTCGGCGATCTCGAGGATGCGCGCCTTCGTATGCGCATCGTCGGTCAGGATCCGCACCTGCGCTCCCGTGTAGCTGCGCGCCTTGAGCCCGCGCTGGTGCAGCGCGATCGCGAGCAGCCCGATCGTCACCTGCTCGCCGGTGGCTGCGATGACGTCGAGCTCGCGCGGATCGGGATTGGGCGTGAGCTCCTTCGCCAGCGCGAGCAGGCGGTTGGTCTCCCCCGCCATGGCCGAGACGACCACGACAACCTGGTGTCCGTCGCGATGGAAGCGCGCGACGCGCCGGGCGACGTTGCGGATGCGCTCGATCGAGCCGACCGACGTGCCGCCGTACTTCTGGACGATCAGCGCCACGTTATTTCGGGACGGCGCGAAACGCGATCGTCGCGTTCGTCCCGCCGAAGCCGAACGAATTGGAGATCGCCGCGCGAATCGCCATCGGGCGCGCCACCCGGGGCACGAAATCGAGGTCGCACTTCGGGTCGACCTCGACGAGGTTGGCCGTCGGCGGCGCGACCTGGTCGCGAATGGCGAGCGCGGTGAAGACCGCCTCGATGGCGGCCGCGGCGCCGAGCAGATGACCGGTCATCGACTTCGTCGAAGAGACCGCGAGCCTGTACGCATGGTCGCCGAACGCGCGCTTCACAGCGACGCATTCGGCTACGTCGCCGAGCGGCGTCGACGTGCCGTGCGCGTTGATGTAGTCGACGTCGGTCGTCTGCAGCGACGCGTTGCGCAGCGCGTTTCGCATGCTGCGCGCGGCCCCCGCTCCGTCCTCCGGGGGCGCGGTGATGTGATGGGCGTCGGCGCTCATCCCGTAGCCGGCGACCTCGCAATAGATCGTCGCGCCGCGCGCCCTGGCGTGCTCGTATTCCTCGAGCACCAGCACGCCGGCGCCCT
Source organism: Casimicrobiaceae bacterium (assembly GCA_036375455.1). Taxonomy (GTDB): domain Bacteria; phylum Pseudomonadota; class Gammaproteobacteria; order Burkholderiales; family Casimicrobiaceae; genus VBCG01. The sequence goes on from DASURV010000207.1 coordinate 8,498, forward strand.
CGCCCAGGACGAAGCCGTCGCGGCCGACGTCCCACGGCCGGCTCGCCGTCGCGGGGTCGTCGTTGCGCGTTGACAGCGCGCGCGCCGCGGCAAAGCCGCCGACGCCGAGCGGCGATACGGTCGCCTCCGCACCGCCGGCCACCATGATGTCGGCGTCGCCGTACTCGATCAGCCGAGCCGCCTCGCCGAGGCCGTGGTTCCCGGTCGAGCAGGCGCTCACCGTGCCGAGGTTCGGTCCCTGATAGCCGTAATGGATCGACACGAGCCCGGCCACCATGTTGATGATCGTGCCGGGAACGAAGAACGGCGACACCTTGCGCAGGCCACCCTGCTGGTACGCGGTGTGCGTGTCCTCGATCATCGGCAGCCCGCCGATGCCGGAGCCGATGCAGACGCCGCAGCGCTCCTTGTCGCCGCCGTAATCGTCGAGGCCCGCGTCGCGGATCGCTTCCATCGTCGCGACGAGGCCGTAGTGGATGAACGTATCGTAGCGGCGCGCCTCCTTGGCGGACAGCCACCGCGAGACGTCGAAATGCTTCACCTCCCCGGCGATGCGGGAAGGAAAGGCGCTCGCGTCGAACCGGGTGATCGGCCCGATGCCCGAGCGGCCGGCGAGGACGTTGCGCCACGCCTCGTCGACACCGATGCCGACCGGCGCAACGATGCCCAGACCGGTTACGACGATGCGGCGGCGAGACATGGCTGCTGCGAGAGGTTGGAGGACTGCGGGGCCGGGGAGTGCGCGAGAGGCGTGGCCCGTGCCGACCCTGCTTCGACGCGGGCGCCCGACGCGGCCCGCGCGGACGGCGATTATTTCTTCAGGTGGCTGCCGACGTAGTCGATCGCCTGCTGCACGGTGGTGATCTTCTCCGCGTCGTCGTCGGGAATCTCGGTCTCGAATTCCTCTTCCAGCGCCATCACGAGCTCGACGGTGTCGAGCGAATCGGCGCCGAGGTCGTCGACGAAGGATGACTCGTTCTTGATCTCCGCTTCGTTGACACCCAGTTGCTCGGCGACGATTTTCTTGACGCGTTGTTCGACGTTTTCCATGCATCTCCTCCCCTGCGAGGGGTCATGAATCGAAACCGGCGGATTTTACCAGAGCCGAGGCCTCGACCCCGGATATTTCGCCAGCCGGCCGCTGGTAAACATCCGGGCTAAGGCATCAGCATGCCGCCGTTCACGTGCAGCGTCGCGCCGGTGATGTAGCCGGCGCGCGGACTCGCGAGGAAAAGCACCGCGTCGGCGACGTCCTCGGGCGTGCCGAGGCGGCCGAGCGGAATGCGCGCGAGCAGCGCGTCCCGTTGCGGTTGCGCCAGCGCCTGCGTCATGTCCGTGTCGATGAAGCCCGGCGCGACGCAGTTCACCGTGATGTCGCGGCTGGCGACCTCCAGCGCGAGCGACTTCGTGAATCCCAGCAGCGCGGCCTTCGCCGCCGCGTAGTTCGCCTGCCCGGGATTGCCCGAGCTGCCCACGACGGAGCCGATGTGGATGATGCGGCCGCGGCGCGCCTTCATCATGCCGCGCAGCACCGCCTTCGCGAGATGGAACGCGGGACTGAGATTGGTGGCGATGATCGCATCCCAGTCGTCGTCCTTCATCCGGACGAGGAGATTGTCGCGCGTGATGCCGGCGTTGTTGACGAGAATCCCGATCGTTCCATGACGCGTCTCGACATCCTTCGCCGCGCGCTCGATCGCCGCCGCATCGCGGACATCGAGCCGGATCCCCTCGCCGGTTGCGCCGGCTTCGCGCAAGTAGGCGCCGATCGACGCCGCACCTTCGTCGCGGGTCGCCGTGCCGATCACGGCGGCGCCCGCCTGCGCGAGCGCCAGCGCGATCGCGCGGCCGATTCCGCGCGTCGCGCCGGTCACCAAGGCCACCTGGCCGCGCAATTCACCGTGCGGCGTGTCGTCGTTCATCGCGCAATGCGGCCGCGTGCGCCCGCTCAGGCGGCGAGCGCGGCGCGGGTTTCCGCCAGCGCGGCATCGTCGGTCAGCGCGAACGCCGCGATGCGTTCGTCGATGCGCCGGGCGAGCCCCGCAAGAACCCTGCCCGGGCCGCATTCGACGACTTGTCTCACGCCATGCCCTGCCAGCCACTGCACCGTTTCGGTCCAGCGCACCGGGCTCGCCGCCTGCCGCGCGAGGGCGGTGCGGATGGCATCGGGCGTCGCGTGCATTTGCACGTCGACGTTGTGCACGACCGCGATCGCCGGCGCGGCGATCTCGACCTGCGCAAGGCGCGCGGCGAGCCGCTCGGCCGCGGGCTTCAGCAACGAGCTGTGGAACGGCGCCGACACGGGAAGCAGCAGCGCGCGCTTGGCGCCCCGCGCCTTCGCGGCGGCGATCGCGCGCTCGACCGCGGTCCTGTTCCCGGCGATGACGAGCTGGCCCGGGGCGTTGAAATTCACCGGCTCGACCACCTCGCCCTGCGCCGCCTCCCGGCACGCCTCGACGACCGCCGCGTCGTCCGCGCCGATCACGGCCGCCATCGCCCCTACACCCGCCGCGACGGCCTCCTGCATCGCCTCCGCGCGAAAGCGCACGAGCGGCACCGCGTCGCGGAACGCGAGCGCGCCCGCCGCCACGAGCGCCGTGTATTCGCCGAGGCTGTGCCCGGCGACGTAGGCGGGCGTCGCGCCGCCCGTCGCCATCCACGCGCGCCACACCGCGACGCCCGCCGCCAGCATGACCGGCTGCGTGTTGCGCGTGAGGTTCAGCGCTTCCGCGGGGCCTTGCCGCACCAGGGTCCAGAGATCGTCGCCGAGCGCCTCGGAGGCCTCGGCGAAAGTCGCCTCCACCACCGGATGGCCGGCGAATCCGTCCATCATGCCGACCTGCTGCGAGCCCTGCCCCGGAAACACGAATGCGATGCTCATCGTTTCGACCTCACTCACTGCCACCGCAGGAACACCGAGCCCCACGTGAAGCCGCCGCCCACGCCGACGAGCATCAGGTGCTGGCCCGCTCGGATGCGGCCGTCGCGCACGGCGACGTCCAGCGCGAGCGGGATCGACGCGGCCGAGGTGTTCGCGTGCACGTCGACGGTGGAGACCACCTTCTCGTGCGGCAGGCCCAGTTTCTTCGCCGTCGCGTCCATGATCCGCACGTTCGCCTGATGCGGAATCAGCCAGTCGATGTCGGCAGTGGTCTTGCGATTGGCCGTAAGCGCCTCGTGCGCGACCTCGGCGAGAACCTTGACGGCGAACTTGAAGACGCTATGCCCGTCCATGTGCACGAACGGCGTTCCGGCGACGGCGCCGGTGCTGACCTGTCCGGGAACGCACAGGATGTTCCGATAGTGCCCGTCGGCGTGCAGGTGCGCCGACAGGATGCCCGGCTCGCGCGAGGGCACCAGCACCACGGCCCCCGCGCCATCGCCGAACAGCACGCAGGTGCCGCGATCGTTCCAGTCGAGAATGCGCGAGTAGATCTCGGCGCCGACGACGAGCGCGTTGCGCGCAAGCCCGTCGACGACCATGCGATCCGCCACGGTGAGCGCGTAGACGAAGCCCGAGCAGACGGCCTGCACGTCGAACGCCGGGCCGCCGCGCACGCCGAGCTTGTCCTGCAGGATGCACGCCGTCGACGGAAACACCATGTCCGGCGTCGTCGTCGCCACGACGATCAGGTCGACGTCCGCGGGCGCGAGCGCCGCGGCGGCGAGCGCCTCGCGCGAGGCCGCGAGCGCGAGATCGGACGTCTGCTCGTCGTCCGCCGCGATGTGCCGCTGCCGAATGCCGGTGCGCGTGCGGATCCATTCGTCGCTCGTGGCGACGCGCCGCGCGAGCTCGTCGTTGGTGAGGATCCGGCGCGGCAGGTAGCGTCCCGTGCCGGCGATCCGGCTATGCATGGGCGCGCAGCGGGCCGGGCTCGCCGCCGTCGGACGGCCGCATGTGCGGCATTTCGGAGATCCGCTGCGCGATCCGGTCCAGCACGCCGTGCTCGACCTCCGCGTGGGCGCGCTTGAGCGCGTTGACGAACGCGAACACGTCGGCGCCGCCGTGGCTCTTCACGACGACGCCCTTCAGGCCGACCAGCGTCGCGCCGTTGTAGCGCCGTGGATCGATGCGCCGCTTGAAGCGCATCAGCAGCGGATAGACGACGGCCGCGGCGAGCTTCGTCAGCGCATTGCGCGTGAACTCCGCCTTCAGGAACTCGTAGAGCATCTGCGCGAGGCCCTCCGAGGTCTTGAGCGCGACGTTGCCGACGAAGCCGTCGCACACGACGACGTCGGTCGTGCCCTTGTAGATGTCGTCGCCCTCGACGTTGCCGAAAAAGTTGAGCGTGGAGCTCTTCAGCAGCTCCGCCGTTTCCTTGACGACCTCGTTCCCCTTGATGTCCTCTTCGCCGATGTTGAGCAGGCCGATCGTGGGCCGCTCGATGCCGTCGACGGCCGTGACGAGCGCGCTGCCCATCGCGGCGAACTGCACGAGCTGCTCCGGCGTGCAGTTGACGTTCGCGCCGAGATCGAGCACCAGCGTGTCGCCGTGCAGGGTCGGCAGTTGCGACGCGATCGCCGGCCGGTCGATGCCGGGCAGCGTCTTCAGCACGAAGCGCGCGATCGCCATGAGCGCACCCGTGTTGCCCGCCGAGACGCACGCGTCGGCCGCTCCCTCCTTGACGAGGTTGACGGCGACGCGCATCGACGAATCCTTCTTCCTGCGCAGCGCGTCGGCGGGCGGCTCGTTCATGTCGACGACCTCGCTCGCCGCACGGATGCTCACGCGCTCGCCGGCCTGCGCCTTCGCGCGGGCGAGCGCCGCCTCGAGCGGCGCCGGCTGGCCGACGAGCACGACGCGCGCGCCGGGCGCGGATGCGAGGAACTCGAGCGCGGCCGGGACGGTGACGGAGGGGCCGTGATCGCCCCCCATCGCATCGATCGCTACGGTGACCGGCACGCGTCGGCCTCCTTGCACGGTCGACGTTTACTCGGCGACACCGGGTCCGCGTCCCGCATGCGCGCGACGACGCGCCGTGCGAGCCTCGGCTTCGCCCGCGGCGCTCACGCGTCCCGCGCGCCGTGTCACTCGTCGGCCTTCGTCCTGACGACTTTCTTGCCGCGGTAGTAGCCGCTCGGGCTGATGTGATGCCGCAAATGCACTTCGCCGCTCACCGGTTCGACGGCGAGCGGCGGTTTCGAAAGGAAATCGTGCGCGCGGTGCATGCCGCGCTTCGCCGGCGATTTCTTGTTCTGCTGGACTGCCATCATGCTCTCCTGGTTGTCATCGTGCTCTCGCAGGCGCCGTCGGGATGGCGGGGCGCGAATGGCAGCGCCAGCACGAGCTCGTCCTCGACGAGTGCGAGCGGATCGACGGGACCCTCCGCGAGCACCACTTCCGCGCTGCTGTCGGCGTCGAGCGTCGCCACCTCGCGCTCGTCATGCGCGAGCAGCACCTCGGTCCGCTGGTCGATCGGCCATGCGAGCTCGCCGAGGCACCGCTGGCACGTCAGCGCGACGGCGCCTTTCAGCTCGATGTCGAGCGCAGGTCGCCCCGACGCGTCGGCGGTTCCCTCGATTCGCCACGCGATCGATGCCGGCCCTTCGGCGAGCACATCGGCGATGCGCGTCAGCCGGTGCGGATCGACACTGCCTTCGACAACGCCCCGCTCGCGGGCGATCCGAAACGCATCGAGCCGGCCACGGGAAACCTTGTCGCGCACGATCGAGCTCCGCCATCGACCGCGCGGGCGTGACGAGCACCGCAAGCGACCGGCGAAAAACGTAGAATCATACCGCCCGCGACGGGGCGTGTCAAAAAATGCGAGCAAAAACAACGGAGAACCCTCAAAGACCGCTGCTGCTAGCGTCGACGTCCCGCTATCGCAAGGCGCTGCTCGAGCGACTCGGATTGGCGTTCGAGATCGAGCACCCCGACGTGGACGAAGTCGCGCTGCCGGGCGAAGCGCCGGCCGCCACGGCGTGCCGACTCGCCGAAGCGAAGGCCCGCGCCGTCGCCGCCCGCCACGCGCGCGCACTCGTGATCGGAGCGGACCAGGTCGCCGACGCCGGCGGTGTCGCGATCGGCAAGCCCGGCAATCATGCCGGCGCCGCGGCCCAGTTGCGCGAGCTCTCCGGACGCTCGATCGTGTTCCATACCGCGGTGGCACTGGTCGACGCTGCCAGCCGGCGGTGCCAGTTGCGGCTCGTCGACGTCACGACGACGTTTCGCGTGCTGACGCCGGCAGCGATCGACGAGTACCTGCGACGCGAACGACCCTACGACTGCGCCGGGTCGATCAAGGCGGAAGGCCTGGGCATCGCGCTCGTCGAGTCGATTCGCAGCGACGATCCCAGCGCCCTCATCGGATTGCCGCTGATCGCCGTGATCGACCTGTTGCGAGCGGAAGGCGTGGCAGTGCTGGGATCGGCACGCGACGTGCCATCCGCTGGCACCACGGAGCGCGGGCACCCGAAGGGCGAATGAAGGGGAACGGAAAGCAAGCGCGTCGATGGCCGGCACGTTGTACCTCGTTCCGAACCTGCTCGGCGTCGTCGCGCCGGAAGCCGCGCTGCCGCGGCGCACGATCGACGTCGCGCGGCGCCTCGCATGCTGGGTCGTCGAGACCCCGAAAGCGGCACGGGCGTTCCTCAAATCGCTGGACGTCCCCCATCGGATCGCCGATCTCGAGATTGCGGCGCTCCCGGTCGAGCCGGGCGCCCCGGCGATCGGGAACGCGCTCGAGGCATTGCATCGAGGCCGGGACGTGGGCCTGCTTTCGGACGCCGGTTGTCCGGGGGTCGCCGATCCGGGGGCGGTTCTCGTCGCCGCCGCGCACGAGCGCGGGCTGCGCGTCGTGCCCCTCGTCGGTCCCTCGGCGATCCTGCTCGCGCTGATGGCATCCGGGATGAACGGCCAGCGCTTCTGCTTTCACGGCTACCTGCCAGTCAAGCCCGATGCGCGCGCCGCGGCGCTGCGCGCGCTGGAGCGCGAGTCGCGTGCCGATGCGCGCACGCAACTGTTTATCGAGACGCCCTACCGCAATGCGGCGCTGCTGCGCGCGCTCGCGCAGACGTTGGCGCCGCGCACGCGCGTGTGCGTCGCCGCCGACCTGACGCTCGCCTCCGAGGAGGTCGCGTGCCGAACGGCATCGCAGTGGCGCCGGCAGGACCCCGGCCGCTTCGAGCGGCGCCCAGCGATCTTCCTGCTCCAGGCCTAGCCCACGGCCCAGCCCATGGCCTAGCCCCCGGCTACGTGGTGGCCTCCTCGTCCGGCCAGCTCTTGATGTAGCTCTTCAGCATGCGGTTCTCGAAGGTCTGCTCCTCCAGGACCGCCTTCGCGACGTCGTGGAAGGACACGACCCCCTGCAATGTCGTCCCGTCCATCACCGGGACGTAGCGGGCATGCCGCTCCAGCATGACGCGGCGCAGCTCCATGACGTCGAGCCCCGGCTTCGCGGTGAGGGGATCCCGCCGGTAGATTTCCGCGACGGTCAGGGCGCCGAGCGAGCCGCGGCGATCGGCGAGGGCCTGGAGCACTTCGGCGAACGTCAGCACGCCGGCCATCCGCCCATGGTCCATGACCACGAGCGAGCCGATGTCGTTCTCGGCCATCACCTCCACCGCCTCGAGGACGGGCCGCTCGGGCGGCGTCGTGAACAGCGTGTGGCCCTTGATCCGCAGGATTTCACTGACGAGCATCGCAGATCCTCCGTTCGTGCACCGGTGATCCGGCCTGCGATGTCGAGGTTACTCCGCATGGCATCCCGGGGCAACGGCGTACTCCGGAGTGGCGCGCCGCGGAGTCTGCCGAGCGGAATGCGCCGCCGGCGCGCGGGAATTGTCGCGCGCCGTTGTCCGCGCGTCGGACGCCGCTTCCGTGGGCGCCGAAGATACTTGCTCATCGACGCAATTGCGGTGCAAGATGGCGCGCCAACCGGCGGGACATGCGCAAGGCGACCCGAGAAGACCGGCATCGATTCGATGCATTCACCCTGGAGGAACCACAATGGATGAAACCACCAATCCACCGCAAGCATCGCCGGGTCCGGAACCGACGCGGCGGCGTCTGCTGAAGACGGCGGGAGCAGCCGCCGCGGGAACGGCCGCGATCGTCGGCGCGCCGTTCATTCGCAACGCCGCGGCCGCGGAAACGACGACCTGGAAGGTCCAGACGTCGTGGCCGGCCGGCGTCGGGCTGCAGACGTTCAAGACGTGGGCGGCGTCGATCAAGGAGAAGACGGGCGGCGAGCTCGAGTTCAAGCCGTTCGCCGCGAAGGAAGTCGTCGGCGATTTCGAGCTGCTCGACGGCGTCAAGAACGGCGTGCTCGAGGCGATGAACTCGTTCACGCTCTACTGGGCCGGCAAGATGCCGGCGGCGGCGTTCATGTCCTCGTACCTGATGGGGCTGCGCTATCCGCACGAATGGGACATCTTCTTCTACAGCCACGGCGGGCTGCAGGCGATCCGCGACGTGTTCCAGAAGCAGGGGCTGTACTACGTCAACCGCATTCACCATGGCCCGAACATCGTCCACTCGAAGAAGCCGATTCGCACGATCGAGGACTTCAAGGACCTGAAGCTGCGCGTGCCGGGAGGGATGATCGCGGAAGGCTTTGCGGCGATCGGCGCGAAGACGACGTTGCTCCCCGGCGGCGAAGTGTTCTCCGCGCTCGAGAAGGGGACGGTGGACGCGGCCGACTACACGGGGCCGGCGGTCAACTGGGACCTCGGCTTCCAGCAGGTCACGAAATACATCTGGACCGGCCCGCCGGGACTCGAATCGGTCTACCAGCCCGTCGACCTGATGGACCTCGTCGTGCGCATGGACGTGTGGAACAAGCTGTCGCCCAAGATGAAGCAATGGGTGGACGACGAAGTCCAGGTCTATTCGAACGTGCACTTCGCGGCGATCCAGAAGGCCGACATGGAGGCCTGGGGCAAGTTCGAGAAGGCCGGGACGCAGATCACCCGCCTGCCCGCGGAGGACCTGCCGAAGTTCCAGCGCGTCGCCGTGCCGATCTGGTTCAAGTGGGCGAACAAGGACAAGGACGCGGCCCGGATCTTCAAGCTGCAGCTCGATGTCATGCAGTCGCATACGTGCGGCTACGTGACGCCGGACATGTACAAGGGCCTCAAGCTCGAAGCCTGACCCGGTTGCCGCCGACCGGATTTCGTACGTCCTGATGCGCCCGCGGCGGCCTTGACCGGCCGCCGCGGCGCGTAGGATGCGCCTGCCATGCCATCGCTGACCTTCGTCATGCCGCACTGGCTCTACTGGGCCGGGCTGCTCGTCTTTCCGCTGATCGCGACGTACCTGGTGCGGCGGCAAATGAAGGCCGCGCCGCATTCGCGCCCGTCGGTCTTCATCGCGTACCTGTTCTGGCTCACGTCGGGATTCATCGGCATCCATCGCTTCTACCTGCGCAGCGCGCTCGGCTTCGCGTTCATCCCGGTCTTCCTGTTCATCCTCTATTGCAATTCGCAGGTGCGCGAGGTTCGCGACGACACGTCGCGCACGTTCGCCGCGCTCGAGCATGCGCAGACGCTTGCGCAGCAGGCGAAGCCCGAGGGCGCGTCGCCCACCCCCGAGGCGGCCGCCGAATACGCGCGCGCCGAAGGCGAGGTCAAGGACAAGCAGCGCGAGTACGCCGTTGCGAAGGCGGTCACCGACCGCTGGTTCGGCCTCGCGGGCCTCGGCGCGATCGTGATGGCGATCCTGCTCGCGATCGACGCCGTGCTGATGCCGCGGCTCGTCCGCCGGCAGCGCGCGCGAGAGAGCGCGGGCGGGCCGCCGCCGCTCGTCGTCCCCGCCGGCATCGCCGCGGTCGCCGAGCCGACCCTGGCGGAGGACCCGACGCTGCATCTGCATTCGCGCGCGACCGACTGGATCGAGACGATCAACGTGAAGGCCGGCGAATACGTCGCCTGGTGGTCGCTGATCGCCGTGTTCGTCTATTACTACGAGGTGCTCGCGCGCTACGTCTTCAATTCCCCGACCAACTGGGTGCACGAGAGCATGTTCCTGATGTTCGGCATGCAGTACATGCTGTCGGGCGCGTATGCGTACCGCGAGGACCAGCACGTGCGGGTCGACGTGGTCTACTCGAAGTTCTCGCCGCGCGGCAAGGCGATCGCCGACATCGTCACGTCGGTGTTCTTCTTCATCTTCATCGGGACGATGCTCGTGACCGGCTACCGCTTCGCCGCCGACGCGGTCAACAACCGCGAGGTCTCCTTCACCGAATGGGGAATCCAGTACTGGCCCGTCAAGCTGGCGATCCCGATCGGCGCGGCGCTGCTGCTGCTGCAGGGCGTCTCGAAGCTCCTCAAGGACATCCTGCTCGTCACGCGCCGGGGAGCCTAGGCGATGGGCCTCGAGATCGGGATCGGATGGCTCTCCCTGCTCCTCTTCGGCGGCCTCGGGCTGCTGCTGATGCTCGGCCTGCCGATGGCGTTCTGCACCGGGAGCCTCGCGACGATCTTCCTCTTCGTGTTCGGCAACAGCGCGGTGCTGAACATGATGCCGTCGCGGATCTTCCCGTTCATGACGGACTACCAGCTCTCGGCGGTGCCGCTGTTCATCTTCATGGCGGCGGTGCTCGAGAAGGCCGGGATCATCGAGGAGCTCTTCGACGTCATCTACAAGTGGCTGGGGGCGCTGAAGGGCGGACTCGCGTCCGCGACCGTCGTCGCCTGCACGCTGCTCGCCGCGATGGTCGGCGTCGTCGGCGCGACCGAGGTGACGATGGGCATGATCGCGCTGCCGGCGATGCTGCGGCGCAATTACGAGCCGAAGCTCGCGTGCGGCGCGCTGCTCGCCGGCGGCACGCTCGGCATCCTGATCCCGCCGTCGGTCATGGCGATCGTGTACGCGGTCGTCGCGCAGCAGTCGCTCGGCGAGCTGCTGATCGGCTCGGTGTTCCCGGGACTGATGCTCTCCGGCCTCTACATTGCGTACGTGACGATCCGCTGCTACATCAACCCGAGCCTCGGCCCGGCGCTGCCGGTCGAGGAGCGCGTGGACATGCGCGAGAAGCTGCGCCTCTTGCGCAACACGATCACGCCGGTGCTGCTGATCATCCTCGTGCTCGGCGTCATCTTCGTGGGCATCGCGACGCCGGTCGAGGCGGCGGGCATCGGCACGTTCGGCGCGCTCGCCGTGTGTGCGCTGCACCGGCGCCTCACCTGGGTCGCGCTCTACGAGGCGGCGATGGCGACGCTGAAGGCGACCGCGATGGTGATGTGGATCTTCTTCGGCGCGACGATGTTCGTCGGCTTCTTCATCATCAAGGGCGGCCAGACGTTCGTCGCCGATCTCATCATCGGCACCGGGCTGCCGCCCTACGGCATCCTGTTATTGATGATGGTCGTGCTGTTCATCCTCGGCATGTTCCTCGACTGGGTCGGCATCATGCTGCTGACGGTGCCGATCTTCCTGCCGATCCTGATCGGCCTGTCGTTTCCCGGCGTGCTCGGCATCGAGGGCGTCGGCCCGAAGGACATTTCGCTCTGGTACGGCGTCATCTTCATGGTCAACATGCAGATGGCGTTCCTGAGCCCGCCGTTCGGCTATTCGCTGTTCTATCTGAAGAGCGTCGCGCCGAAGGAGATCACGATGGCGATGATCTTCCGCTCGGCGATGCCGTTCATCGGGCTGCAGGCGATCGGCAATGCGCTCTGCATCGTCTTTCCGCAGATCATCCTGTGGCTGCCGAGCATGCTGTATCAGGGCACGAAGTAGCGGGCGATCCGCGCATGCGTCGCGCAGGGCGCGGCCGCGGCAGGGACGTCAGGACCCGAGTGCGCGCCGCTCGCGCAGCGCCTGCGCGAGCGTGCCCGCGTCGACGTATTCGAGCTCGCCGCCGACCGGCACGCCGCGCGCGAGGCGCGTCACGCGCAAGTCGCGGCCGGACAGCAGCTCGCCGAGGTAGTGCGCGGTCGCCTCGCCCTCGTTCGTGAAGTTCGTCGCGAGAATCACCTCGCGCACCACGCCGTCGGCCGCGCGCCTGAGCAGGCGCTCGAGGCGGATCTCCTTCGGCCCGATGCCGTCGAGCGGCGACAGGCGGCCCATCAGCACGAAATAGAGGCCGGAATACGCCTGCGTCTGCTCGACCATCAGCAGGTCGGCCGGTGTTTCGACGACGCAGAGCAGCGATGGATCGCGCTTGCCGGACTGGCACAGCGCACACAGCGTCCCTTCGGTGAACGTGTTGCAGCGCTCGCAATGCCGCACGGCGCGCGTGGCGTCGACGAGCGCCTGGGCAAGCCGCTGCGCGCCGTCCCGATCGTGCTGCAGCAGGTGCAGCGCCATCCGCTGGGCGGCCTTAGGCCCCACTCCGGGCAGGCAGCGCAGCGCGCGGGCGAGCGCCTCGAGGCTCGACAGCGGCTCGTCCGACGGCGCGGCTCGTGCAGCGGGATCGCGCGCGTTCATCGCCGATCCGTGCGTCAGAGCGGCAGCTTGAATCCGGGCGGCAGCGCCATTCCGGCGGTCAGCCCGCCAAGCTTCTCCTGCGTCGTCGCCTCGGCGCGCCGCAGCGCATCGTTGAACGCGGCGGCGACCAGGTCTTCGAGCATGTCGCGGTCCTCGCCGAGCAGCGACGGGTCGATCGACACGCGCTTCACGTCGTGACGGCACGTCATGACGATGCGCACGAGCCCGGCGCCCGACTGACCCTCGACCTCGGTGCGCGCGAGCTCCTCCTGCGCGCGCTGCATGTTCTCCTGCATCTGCTGCGCCTGCTTCATCAAGCCGGCCAACTGATTCTTCATCATGGCGTTTCCTGCCTGGTGGATGGGGTGCCCGGGGCGTCGCGGTCGACCGCCTGGATCGTCTCGGGCCGCACCGTCGCCTCGAACCGGGTAACCAGCTCGCGCACGAATGGCTCGCTGCGGAACGCCGCCTCGTTCTCGGCTTTCGCCTGGGCGCGGTCGCGGCGCTCGATCGCGGCAAGCGACCCCTCGCCGTCGCCGATCTCGAAGGCGAGCAGCAGCTTGCGCCCGGTCGCCGCGTCGAGCGCCGCCTTCAGCTTGTCGGCGTACGCCTTGTCGGCCAGATGCTTGTGGCTGGCGGGAATTGCAAGGGATACCGCATTGCCCCGGACCGACTTGAGCTCCGACTGCGCCGCAAGCTGTGCCGCCATGCCGATCAGCCGAAGCTCGGCGACGAAACCCGGCCACTCGGCCGGCGTCGCGGGAAGCGCGAGCGGCGAGCCGCCCGATCCGATCGGCGCAGGCGGCGGATTCGCCGTGGCTGCCGCGTTGCCCGACGCGGCGACCGTGGCTTGGGGCGCGGCACGGCTTTCCCGCCGGCCGAGCGCGGCAGCGGGGTCGCGAATCGTCGCGACGTTGCGGTCGATCGCGGAGCGCGCTTCGGGCACCGGCGCCCTGGCGGGTTGCGCGCGTTCGCCGGACGGCGCCGGCGCAGCGCCGATCTCCGCGGCCGGCTCGAACGCGAGCAGGCGCAGCAGCGTCATCGTGAACCCGGTCGCCTCGTCGGGCGCGAGCGCGAGATCGGCGCGGCCCTGGACGCAGATCTGGTAGGCGAGCTGGACCACGTCGGGAGCCATCCGTGCCGCGTAGTCGGCGGCCTGTTCCGCGTCGTCGCCGACCGGCGCGCCCGGCACGGCCTGGAGCACCGCGACGCGGTGGAACAGCGTCGCCAGCTCGTCGAGCGCAGAGGCGGCGGCATGGCCCGAGGCAACGAGCGCATCCGCCTCGCGGAGCAGCGCCGGCCCGTCGTTCGCGAGCAGCGCCTCGACGATCCGATGCAGGTAGCCGCGATCGACGACGCCGAGCATCGCGCGCACGCCCGTTTCCCGAACCTCGCCGCCGCCGTACGCGATCGCCTGGTCGAGCAGCGACAGGGCGTCGCGCAGCGATCCCTGCGCGGCCGCCGCGAGCAGCGGCAATGCGGGCGCTTCGCAGGGAATCGACTCCGCGTCCAGGATGTGGGCGAGCCGCGCGGCGATGGCGGCACGCGGCAGCGGCGTCAGGTTGAACTGCAGGCACCGCGAGAGCACCGTCACCGGAATCTTCTGGGGATCGGTCGTCGCGAGGACGAACTTCACGTGCTCGGGCGGCTCCTCGAGCGTCTTCAGCATCGAGTTGAAGGCCCCCTTCGACAGCATGTGCACCTCGTCGATCAGGTACACCTTGTAGCGGCCGACCGTCGGGGCGTAGCGCGCGCTGTCGAGGATCTCGCGCATGTTCTCCACACCGGTGTTGGACGCCGCGTCGAGCTCCAGCAGGTCGACGAACCGGCCGGCGTCGATGTCCCGGCAGGCCCCGCATTCGCCGCAGGGCGTCGCCGAAACGCCGCGCTCGCAATTGAGGCTCTTCGCGAGGATCCGGGCGAGCGTCGTCTTGCCCACGCCGCGGGTTCCAGTCAGCAGATACGCATGGTGCAGCCGGCCGCCGGTGAGCGCGTTCGTCAATGCCGTGACGACGTGCTCCTGCCCGACGAGCTCGCCGAACGTCCGGGGCCGCCACTTGCGGGCGAGAACCTGGTAACTCATGGATATGCGGGCGAAGGCAGGGGCCGCGACCGGGGAGCCGGGACGAAGCGCTGGCTATTTGCCACCCGATCGGCCCGAGACGAGGCGCGAGCCGGCGACAACGCGGAACGTACAGAGAAGTACGTGAGCGTTGGAGCCGGCGAGCAACAAGGTATCAGGTCGATCGGGTCGGCAAAGAGCAAGGGTGGCGAGCCGTTCCCCCGGCACTTGCAGCAAATCGCTGTGGCTGCTTCCTTCCGGACCTGACCAGATTCACGACCGTGCAATGCGGGGCGACCCGCCGTTGATCGGGCGCGAGCTTCGCGAACGGTCATTATACCGGCGAACCGGTGCGGCCCGCCGGCCGGGCGGTCGAAATCCCCGCCCCGACCGGCCAGCATCCGCGGCCGAACGGTCGATTGGCCATATCCTACAAAGGGTTATAATGCCGTCGTCGCCCGTGACGCGATCGCCGCGTCCGCGACCTGGAGAGAGTGGAGATCCCGCAGCCCACGGCAAGGCTGCGACGTACGGCGGCACCAAGATCGCCGCAAGACCTTCGAGTACGCCACCCGGCAACGGGGGCGATGGAGACCATGCGCGATCGAGCGTCCGGATGCGGTTGGGCGGGAACGTGCCGGCGATCCCTGATCGGATTGGCGGCGATGACGCTGCTGCTGTTCAGCGGCTGCGAGCGGGCGCCGCTCCTCCAGCGACCCGCCAAGCCGGGGCTCAATGTCGTCGTGCGCCCCGGACCGGCAACCTGGTTCATCGGGCCCAACGGCCAGGCCAGCGGATTCGATCATGACCTGCTGACGCGCTTCGCGCGCGAGCGCGGCGTACCCCTGAACGTGATGTTCGCCGATGGGGCCGCAGCGCTGCTGCGCGAGCTCGGCAGCGGCGCCGCGCAGCTCGGCGCCGGGGGCCTGTTCCGGGCGGCCTCGCCGGCGTCGACCGGCGGCGTCGCGGCCGCAACGCAGGCCGTGGCCTGGAGCAGCGGCTACCATGCCGTCGATCCGGTGCTGATCTACAACGTCGACGGCTTCCGGCCGCGGCGGTGGGACGATCTCGACCAGGCGACGGTCGCCTATCCGGCACATACGGGCATGGACGTCCAGCTCGCGGCCGTTCGGCTCTCGCATCCGGAGGTGCACTGGCAGCCGGTCGATGTCGTGTCGGCGGACGCGCTGATCGCGCAGGTCGCCGACGGCACGGTGAGCTACGCCATCGTCGCGTCGAGCGATGCGGCGATCGCGCGCAACATCTATCTCGATTTCGATGTCGCGTTCTCCGCGGGGCCCCGGCGCGAATTCGCCTGGGCGGTGGCGCCCGGGTATCCGGAGCTGCGCAACGCGCTCGACGCCTTCTTCGCACGCCTGCGCAGGGACGGGACGCTGGCACGCCTCGCCGAGCGGTATTTCGGCGAATCGCGGCAGGTCGAGCGCATCGATGCCGGCGTCTTCCAGGAGCGGATCCGCAAGACCCTTCCCGAGTGGCGCAAGACGTTCATCGAAGCGCAGACGAGGAGCGGCATCGAGTGGCGCCTGCTCGCGGCGGTCGCCTACCAGGAATCGCAGTGGGATCCCGATGCGACGAGCGAGACCGGCGTGCGCGGGCTGATGCAGCTCACCGAGGAAACCGCACGCCACCTGGGCGTCGCCGACCGGCTCGATCCGAAGGCTTCGGCCATCGCCGCGGCACGCTATCTCGCCGACCTGAAGCGCAAGCTTCCGCCGCGCATCTCCGAGCCCGATCGCACGTGGTTCGCGCTCGCGGCGTTCAACATCGGGATCGGACACCTCGAGGACGCACGCATCCTCGCGCAACGCCAGAAGCTCGATCCCGACCTCTGGAGCGACGTGCGCAAAGTGCTGCCGCTGCTCGCCGAGCCCGAGTACTACGTCAACGCGAGGAACGGCTACGCGCGCGGCGGCATGCCCGTCGCGTTCGTCGGCCGCGTGCGCGGCTATTACGACATCCTGCTGCGCACGGAGTCGGCGCAGCAGCCGCGGCTGTCGGCGAGCGTGGCACTGCGCTGATCGCGCCGCATCGCCGCACGGCCGGCGCGCCGTCGGCGCGCTCACCTGCAAAGGATCGCGAACGTCGTTCGCCGGCGATCCCCTACCATACGGGGATGGCCGGTCACTCATCGCATTGGCTCGCCGCGTGCATCGTCGCGGCCGTGTCGACGATCGCGCACGCGCAATCCAGCGTATTCCTCGACGAGCTGACGTCGTACGAGTTGCAGGCGCAGGTGCGCAGCGGCAAGACGATCGCGCTGGTCCCGATCGGCGGCACCGAGCAGAACGGGCCGCACATGGTCCTCGGCAAGCACAACGTACGCGTCAAGGCGCTGGCCGGGCGGATCGCGGCAGCGCTCGGCAACGCGCTGGTCGCGCCGGTCGTCGCGTACGTCCCCGAAGGCGACGTCACGCCGCCGACGGCGCACATGCGCTTCCCGGGAACGATCAGCGTTCCGCCCGCGGCATTCGAAAGCGTGCTCGAATATGCGGCGCGGAGCCTGCGCGCGCACGGCTTCCGCGACATCGTCTTCCTCGGCGACCACGGCGGCTACCAGCGCAGCGAGCAGGCCGTCGCGCAACGCCTCGATCGTGAGTGGGCGCGAACGCCGGTGCGCGTGCACGCGCTCGTCGATTACTACCGGGCGGCCGAAACGGACTATCCGGACGCGCTCAGGGCGCGGGGATTCTCCGACGCGCAGATCGGCACGCACGCGGGGCTTGCCGATACCTCGCTCGCGCTGGCGGTGGATCCCTCGCTCGTGCGAACGGAGGAGCTCGCATCGAGCCACATGCTCGATGCCGCACACGGGGTCTACGGCGATCCGCGTCGCGCGAGCGCCGAATTGGGACGGATCGGCGTCGATGCGATCGTGCGCCGCTCGGTCGCGGCGATCCGCGCCGCCACTTCGCACCGTTAGCCGTTCGCCGCCTGCCTCGCCTCGCTCCGGAAAGGCCCCTGTGAAACCGCAGATGCTCGTCATCTCGATGTTCGCGCTGTCGCTCGGCAGCGACCTCGCGACGCCCCCCGCCGCCGCGCAGTCGACCGCTGCGCCGGCGCAGGCCGCGAAGCCCGCGGTCGCGACCGTGCCGGGCATGCCGCCCGTCGTCGACGCCGCGAATCTCTACAGCGAGGCCACCGCGGATCACATGAGCGCCACGGCGCGCCGTGCGCTCGCCCGCGTCTATGTCCCGAACGTCGTCTCGAACGACGTCTACGTGATCGATCCGGCGACGCTCAAGGTGGTGGACCGCTTCAAGGTCGGCGTCAATCCGCAGCACGTGGTGCCGTCGTGGGACCTCGCGACGCTGTGGGTCGCGAACAACGCGGAGGGGCGCACCGACGGCAGCCTGACGCCGATCGATCCCGCCACCGGCAAGCCGGGCAAGCCGATTGCCGTCGACGATCCCTACAACATGTATTTCACGCCGGACGGACGCTCGGCGATCGTCGTCGCCGAGGCGCACCAGCGGCTCGACTTCCGCGATCCGAAGACGATGGCGCTGCAATCGTCGCTCGACGTGCCCGACTGCGCCGGCATCAATCACGCCGACTTCTCGATCGACGGCCGCTACGCGATCTTCACCTGCGAGTTCGGGAAGGGCCTCGCCAAGATCGATTTCGCCGACCGCAAGGTCGTCGGCTACCTGACGCTGTCGAAGGGCGGGATGCCGCAGGACATCCGGGTGAGTCCCGACGGCAAGATGTTCTACGTCGCCGACATGATGGCGGACGGCGTCTTCGTGATCGACGGCGAGACGTTCCGGGAAATCGGCTTCATCGCGACCGGCAAGGGCACGCACGGCCTGTACCCGAGCCGCGACGGGCGCAAGCTCTACGTGACCAATCGCGGCTCGAACAAGATACACGGGCCCGCGCACGGCAAGGGCAGCGTGTCGGTGATCGACTTCGCCACGCGCAACGTCGACGCGACGTGGCCGATTCCGGGCGGGGGCAGTCCCGACATGGGCAACGTCAGCGCCGACGGTCGGCAACTCTGGCTATCGGGCCGCTACGACGACGTCGTGTACGTCTTCGACACAACGAGCGGCGCGGTGCGGAAGATCCCCGTCGGCAAGGAGCCGCACGGGCTCACCGTCTGGCCGCAGCCGGGCCGCTATTCGCTCGGACACACCGGAAACATGCGCTGATTCAACGCGGTAGCGCGCTTCCCCGCGGTCGGCACCGCGCTTCCGATAACCGGCGTTGACACGCGGCGGATCCCGACACCATCATGCCATCGGCATATGACGATGTCATTGCCAGTCGTACGCGGTACGCTCGTCACCACCTATTCAGGAGAGCACTCATGCGCAAGCTGGACAAGGGATGCCTCGCGGCAGCAGCGACCCTCGCGGCCATCGCCGCCGCACCCGCCTTCGCCGGCAACGGCCTCGACGTCAACGGCGCCCACTACAACCTCAACATCGTCGGCAAGGAAGACTGTGCGCCGGCGCCCCTGACCGGATCCAACCGGCACGTGATCCAGGTGCTGCTCAATTTCAACGACGGCAGCCAGAACGGCCAGGCCGCGGCCTCGCTGAACAAGATCAACAAGATCTTCCTCTCGCCGGGAGATTTTCAGGTGACCGACGGCAACGCCTGCGACAAGGACGGCGCCTCGTTCACGCTGCCCGCGGGCGGGTACAGCGTCTGGGCACGCGAACTGGCGAAGCCCGGCGGCACCGCGACGATGACGCTGTGCGCCGTCGACACGATGGGCACGACCGATCCGTCCGACGATCAGCTCGTCTGCAACACCGGTCCGGACATCGTTTCGCTGACCCGCAAGAATGGCCAGCCGGTGTTCACCAACGTCACGAAGGAGCTCACCTCGCTCACGATCGGCGGCACCACCACGAGCCTCTTCGACGCGCCCTATTACGGGTACTTCTGGGATTACGACAACAACGGTCTGCGACTGGTGCAACTGCGCTTCTATACCAACTGAGCGTACCGGCGCGAGCGCGCGGCGAGCCGGGGCGAGCACGCGTCCCCGGCTCGCCGTTGGCACCTCGCGGCGCCCACCCCGTTTGCTTCGCCATCCGATCCGCCTCCTCCTCGCGTTGCTGCTGACGCTTTCGGGCGTTAGCGGGCCCGCGATTGCCCACCCGGAAGTGTCGCTCGACCGTTCCGGATTCGATTTTGGCGACGTCGCCCGCGGAACGACCGTCGAGCACGCGTTTCGACTTCGCAACGACGGCAGCCGGCCGCTCCACATCAAGCAGGTGGCGCTGACGCCGCCGCTGCGCGTCACCCGCATGCCCGCCCAGGTGGCTCCCGGCGGTCAGGCGCTGATCGGCGTGAGCATGGAGACGCGAGGGATGGAGGGCCGCTTCGACGGTCGAATCGTGCTGACTCTCGATGATTCGAGCTCGCTGCAAACCGAGCTCACCTGGTCGGGACGAATCGTCGATCCGATCGAGGTCGCGCCCGTTCCGGCGTTCTATCTCGCGGGGCAGCGCGGAGCACGCACCGAGGCGACGCTGACGATCACGAACCACATGCCCGAGGCGCTGCGCCTCGGCGAACCCACGCATCCGACCGAGTCCTTCGTCAGTCGCCTGGAAACGCTGGAGGAGGGCCGGCGCTACCGGCTGGCGATCACGCTGGTCCCCGATGGTCCTCGAGGCAGGCACGCCACGGATATCCTGATCGCCACCTCGAGCTCTGAAGTTCCGCTGCTGAGAATCCCGGCCCACACCTACCTTCGCGAGCGCGTCTACGCATTCCCGGACGCGGTCGATCTGGGCGTGTTCCGCCTTGCCGACGTGCGCGCGAGGCCGGGCTTGCTCGCGCAGAACGCGCAAACGCTGATGGTCTACCGCAAAGGCGGTGTCGATTTCAGGATCAGCGCCACGACCGACGTTCCCGGCCTCGAAATCCACGCCGACCGAGGACCGTCGGGTGATCGCTATCAGCTCACGCTCACGTTGAATCCGCGCTCGAACCTCGACGCACGCGCCATCCACGGCACGATCCGCATCGAAACGAACGACGCGGATTTTCCGCATCTGAGCGTGCCGGTGTCGGGCGCCCTCATCGACGGCTGACTCGGCAACGCCGGCGCTGCGCGCGCCGTCGCATGCTCATCGACGGGCGATGAGCTCCTGCCCGCCCAGGTACGGACGTACGGCCGCCGGAATCTCGATCGAGCCGTCGGCGCGCTGATAGTTCTCCATGACCGCCACGAGCGTGCGGCCCACGGCGAGGCCCGAGCCGTTCAGCGTGTGCACGAGCTCGGGCCTGCCCTGCGCGTTGCGAAAGCGCGCGTGCATGCGCCGCGCCTGGAACGCCTCGCAGTTCGAGCACGACGAGATCTCCCGATACGCGTCCTGCCCGGGCAGCCAGACCTCGAGATCGTAGGTCTTCGCGGAGGCGAAGCCGATGTCGGCCGTGCAAAGCGCCATCACGCGATAGGGCAGCTCGAGCTTCCGCAGGATCGTCTCGGCGTGCCGCGTCAGCTCCTCGAGCGCCGCGTAGGAGTCCTCCGGCCGCACGATCTGCACGAGCTCGACCTTGTCGAACTGGTGCTGCCGGATCATGCCGCGGGTGTCCTTGCCGTAGCTGCCCGCCTCGGAGCGGAAGCACGGCGTGTGCGCCGTCAGCCTGAGCGGCAGCGCCTCGGCGGGCAGTATCTCCTCGCGCACGGTGTTGGTGAGCGAGATCTCCGCCGTCGAGATCAGGTACAGCGGATGGGCGGTCTCGCCCGGCGCCGCACCTCCCTTCGCGACGGAGAACATGTCGGCCTCGAACTTCGGTAGCTGGGTCGTCCCCACCAGCGTCGGCGCGTTCACGATGTACGGCGTGTAGCACTCGGTGTAGCCGTGCTCGCGCGTGTGCGTGTCGAGCATCAGCTGTGCGAGCGCGCGATGCAGCCGCGCGAGGTCGCCGCGCAGGAACGTGAAGCGCGCGCCTGCGAGCTTCGCGGCGGCCGCGAAATCGAGGAGCCCCAGCGCCTCGCCGAGATCCGTATGGTCCCGCGCCGGGAAATCGAAGCGACGCGGCACGCCGTGCCGCCGGATCTCGACGTTGTCGTCGGCGGTACGCCCGACCGGGGTCGTCGCATGCGTGACGTTCGGCAGCTCGAGCAGGAAATCGCGCAGCTTCGCCTGCACGCTCTCCAGCTCGCGCTCGAGATCCTTGAGGAGGTCGCCGATGCCGGACACCTCGCGCAGCAGCGGCGTCGCGTCCCGGCCGCTCCCCTTCGCGATCCCGACCTGCTTCGAGAGCGTGTTGCGCTTCGCCTGCAGGTCTTGCGTCTGCGTCTGGATGCGCTTGCGCTCGCCCTCGAGCGTCTCGAAGCGCGCCGCGTCGAGCGCGACGCCGCGCTTCGCCAGCGCGGCGGCAACGCCGGGCAAATCGTTGCGCAGCGCGTTGATGTCGAGCATCGAGGGATTCTAGCAGCCCGCCTGCCACCGCTCGCGCGACCGGCCCGGCGCTACTCGTCGTCGGGTGCGGGCGCGCGCCTGCCGCCCGCGGCTTCGTCACGCGTGCGCAACGCGCGCAACTTCTCGCCGATCCGCGCCTCGAGGCCGCGCTCGGTCGGTGCGTAGAACGCCACGTCGGGCATGTCGTCCGGCAGGTAGCGCTCGCCCGCCGCGTACGCTTCGTCCTCGTCGTGCGCGTAACGATAGCCCTTGCCGTAGCCGAGCCCCTTCATCAGCCGCGTCGGCGCGTTGCGCAGGCGCAGCGGCACCGGTCGCGAGCCGTCCTCGCCGATGAACGCGCGCGCCGCGCCGTAAGCGGTGTAGACGGCGTTGCTCTTCGGCGCGCAGGCGAGATAGAGCACGCACTGGGCGAGCGCGAGCTCACCCTCCGGGGAACCGAGCCGCTCGTACGTCGCGACGGCATCGAGGGCGAGCGTGAGCGCGCGCGGGTCGGCGAGGCCGATGTCCTCGCTCGCCATCCGCAGCAGGCGGCGGCCGACGTAGAGCGGATCGGCGCCGCCGTCGAGCATCCGGCACATCCAGTAGAGCGACGCATCGGGATCCGATCCGCGCACCGCCTTGTGCAGCGCGGAGATCTGGTCGTAGAAGGCCTCACCCCCCTTGTCGAAGCGACGCAGGCTGCGCGCGATCGTCGCCTCGACGAACACGACGTCGATCGTCGCCTTCTGCGCCTCCCCCGCCGCCGTCGCGAGCTGCTCGACGAGATTGAGCAGCCGCCGGCCATCGCCGTCGGCGTAGCCGATCAAGGCGTCGCGCGCCGCCTCGTCGATCGCCTTGCCGGGCAACGCGACCGCCGCCGCGCGGTCGAGGAGCTCCGCGAGCTCGGGCGCCGTCAGCGGATGCAGCACGTAGACGGCCGCGCGCGACAGCAGTGCGCTGTTGACTTCGAACGACGGATTTTCGGTCGTCGCCCCGATGAACGTCAGCACGCCGCGCTCGACGTACGGCAGGAACGCATCCTGCTGCGCCTTGTTGAAGCGGTGCACCTCGTCGACGAACAGGATCGTCGCGCGGCCGAACTGCTCGCGGCCGAGCTCGGCGCGCGCGACCGCGTCGCGAATGTCCTTGACGCCGGCAAGCACGGCGGAGATCGCGACGAACTCCGCGCTGAACGCGTCGGCCATCAGGCGTGCGAGGGTCGTCTTCCCGACTCCGGGCGGTCCCCAGAGGATCATCGAATGCGGCTTGCCGGCGGCGAACGCGACGGCGAGGGGCTTTCCCGGCGCAAGCAGGTGGCGCTGGCCGACCACCTCGGCGATCGCTTTCGGGCGCAGGCGCTCGGCGAGCGGCGTCAGCGGACCGGCGTCCGGAGCGGTTGCGAAGAGATCGCTCATGCTTCGACGCGCCGCGAGCACGCGACGCGATGGACACCGATCCTCGCGGTCGCTCCTCGAGTCACTGTCCGACGACGTCCGCGCCCTTCGGCGGGGTGAACCGGAACGTTTCCGCCGGGAGCTGCGGATTGCGCTTCACGTCGGTGAACGTGAGCTCGGTGGTCTGTCCGAACGCGTCGGTCAGTTCCATGCGGCGCGGCAGATCGTCGGCGAACCCCAGGCGGATGCGTGTGAACTGGGATTCCGCCGCCTTCGGCGTCGCGTCGACGTATTCGACGCCGTCCGCCGCGCCGCCCGCGACGAGCGTGAAGTTCTTCTCGAGCGCGTTGTCCCCGGCGAGCAGCGCCGCCGGCGTCGATCCGAGCGCAGCGTCGAGCCTGCGCACGATGACCTGGTTCAGATCGCGATCGTAGATCCATACCTTTTCGCCGTCCCCGACGATGAGCTGGTCGAACGGCTTGTCGTAGGTCCAGCGGAACTTGCCGGGGCGCGCGAACGCGAACGTCCCCGACGTGGCCTGGGTCGTCCGCTTGCTCTTGTTGACGACGGTCTGGCGAAACGACCCCTGGGCCGTCTTCGTCCCCTCGAGAAACGCATGGAGCTGGTCGAGCCCCGAGGCGGCGGCGCTCGTCGCCGAGAGCGCCGCCGCGCACGCGAGCCATCCGGCGCACAGCACGCGCCGCGTCGCCAGTATTGCCGCCGCACGAGCATTCATCCGCGGTGGACCTGCGTCGTCCCGCGGACGTTCCGTCGAGGCGGCAAGCTCATCGCGGCGCGCCCTGCTCGGTGCCGGGAATGTTCGCATAGCAGTTGCCGACGGGGTCGAGGATCACATAGGTGTGAGTCAGGCCGCCCCAATCGCGGCGCGCGCCGTGCAGCCGGTATTGGTGGAAATAGATCCGCCAGGCGCCGACCGCATACTCCGGGACGACGTCGCAGCCGCTGACGAGCGCCGTCGGCCCGCAGAAATCGTCCGGGAGCAGCGAATGCGCACGCTCGATGGCCTGCCCCTCGGTGAGCGGCGCGCCGTCGGCGGGGCGGTCGCGCGGGCAAAAGCGCGGCCCCTCGCGGTAGACGTCGACCGGTCCGGCGGCCGCGGTGGCCGCCGCCGTGGCGAGCACGATCGCAGCGGCGACGGAACACCTCGGTTTGCCCGTCGCCTCGCCCCGCGCGCTCACGCGTCCTTGCCCGCGGGGACGAGCACTTCGCGGTTGCCGTTCGATTGCATCGGCGACACCATGCCCGCGCGCTCCATCTGCTCGATCAGGCGCGCCGCGCGGTTGTAGCCGATGCGCAGATGCCGCTGCACGAGCGAGATCGACGGCCGGCGCGTCTTCAGCACGACGGCCACCGCCTGGTCGTACATCGGATCGGATTCCGCGTCGCCACCCTCGACGCCGCCGCCATCCTCGCCGTCGCCCGCCGCGGCGCCTCCTTCGAGGATACCCTCGACGTATTGGGGCTCGCCTTGCGCCTTCAGATGCTCGACGACACGGTGGACTTCCGCGTCGGAGACGAACGCGCCGTGCACGCGCAGCGGATGCCCGGTGCCCGGAGGCAGGTACAGCATGTCGCCCTGGCCGAGCAGCGCCTCGGCGCCCATCTGGTCGAGGATCGTGCGCGAATCGATCCTGCTCGCCACCTGGAACGCAATGCGGCACGGGATGTTCGCCTTGATCAGGCCGGTGATCACGTCGACGGACGGCCGCTGCGTCGCGAGGATCAGGTGAATGCCGGCGGCGCGCGCCTTCTGCGCGATGCGCGCGATCAGCTCCTCGAGCTTCTTCCCGGTGACCATCATCAGGTCGGCGAGCTCGTCGACGACGACGACGATCAGCGGCATCTCGTCGAGCGGCTCGGGCGCCTCGGGTGTGAGCGAGAACGGGTGCGTGAGCGGCTTGCCGGCCTTCCTCGCGTCGACGACCTTCTGGTTGTACCCGGCGAGATTGCGCACGCCGAGCTGCGACATCAGCCGGTAGCGACGATCCATCTCGCCCACGCACCAGTTGAGCGCGTTCGGTGCGAGCTTCATGTCGGTGACGACCGGCGCGAGCAGATGCGGGATGCCGTCGTACACCGACAGCTCGAGCATCTTCGGGTCGATCAGGATCAGTCGTACCTGGCGCGGCTCCGCCTTGTAGAGCAGCGACAGGATCATGGCGTTGACCGCCACCGACTTGCCGGAGCCGGTCGTGCCGGCGACGAGCAGATGCGGCATCCGCGCGAGATCGGCGATCGCGGGCTTGCCCGCGATGTCCTTGCCGAGCGCAAGCGTCAGCGTGCCGGGCGCGTCGTTGTACGTCGTCGAGGCAAGCAGCTCGACGAGCTTCACGACCTGCCGCCGCGGATTGGGCAGCTCGAGCGCCATGCACGACTTGCCCGGTATCGTCTCGACGACGCGGATCGACACGACCGAGAGGGCACGCGCGAGGTCTTTCACCAGGTTCACGATCTGCGCGCCCTTGACGCCGACGGCCGGCTCGATTTCGTAGCGCGTGATGACCGGTCCCGGATACGCGGCGAGCACCTTCACCGCGACGCCGAAGTCCGCGAGCTTGCGCTCGATCAGCCGCGACGTGAATTCGAGCGTCTCCGAGCCAACGGTCTCGGCCGCGGGGGGCGCATCCTCGAGCAGCGACAGCGGCGGCAACGGCGAGTCCGGCATGTCGGTGAAGAGCGGCCGCTGCTTCTCGCGCGTGGCGCGCTCCGAGCGAGGCACCGCGGTCACCGCGGGCACGACGACGACGGGCTCGCGCGCTCCCGTGTCCTCGCGGATATGCTCGACCGCCAACTCCCGTTCGGCGGCATTGACACCCCCGATACGGCGGTCCTCGGCGGCCTCGCGGCGGGCGCGGACGCGCGCGACGAGCGTCTCCATGGCCGCGCCGATGCGCTCCATCACGCGCAGCCACGACACCCCGAACAGCAGCGAGGTGCCGACGGCGAACAGCGCGAGCAGCAGCAGCGTGGCGCCGTTGAAGCCGACGCCACGGGCGAGCGCCTGCCCGATCGCGTCACCGAGCGCGCCGCCGGGTGCGAGCGGAAGTGTCACGGGCAGTCGCCAGAGTCGTATCGACTCGAGCGCCGCGCTCGACAGCAGCACCAGCAGGAATCCGGCGGCGCCGAGCGCGAGCGGATGCTCGCCGGCACGCTCCGGATGCACGACCCGCCGGTAGCCGAGCACGACGAGCACGACACCCCCGACGACCCACCACCAGGCGGAGAAGCCGAACAGGTAGAGGAGCAGATCGGACAGCCATGCCCCGAGGACGCCGCCGCGATTGGCGATTGGAGCGCCGGTCCCGGTGAACGAGAAACCCGGGTCACTGCGCGTGTACGTCGACAGCGTCAGCGCGAGGTAGAGGAACGCGGCCACGACCAGCAGCCACCACGATTCGCGCAGCAGGCGCGCGATCCGCGGCGACAGCTCGCGCTCCGGCGTCGCGACACGTCGGCGCGAATTACCGTTTCTCTTGAAAAACATGTAATTGCCGCTAGAACCTCACGCAGCGCATTATAGAGGCTCGCGAGCGCGCCGCGCAACGGGGACGAGGCCGCGTTCTTGCGGCAGGGAGCCGCGTCCCCATCTCCGTTAGACTTTCGGGAGTAGCGATGACGAGAATGCCATGCCTGCGAAGCACGCCCGCCTGTTGATCCTCGGTTCCGGTCCTGCCGGTTACACGGCGGCAGTATACGCCGCGCGTGCCAATCTCCGCCCCGTACTGATCACCGGGCTCGCACAGGGCGGCCAGCTCATGACGACCACCGACGTCGACAACTGGCCGGCCGATGCCGACGGCGTGATGGGCCCGGACCTGATGGCCCGCTTCCAGAGGCATGCCGAGCGCTTCGAGACCGAGGTGATCTTCGACCACGTGAACCGCGTCGACCTCTCGAAGCGACCGTTCCGGCTCACCGGCGACAACGGCGAGTACACGTGCGATGCGCTGATCATCGCGACCGGCGCGTCGGCCCGCTACCTCGGCCTTCCCTCGGAGCAGTTGCTCATGGGCAGGGGCGTTTCCGCGTGTGCGACCTGCGACGGCTTCTTCTACAAGGGCCAGGACGTCGTCGTCGTCGGAGGCGGGAACACCGCGGTCGAGGAGGCGCTCTACCTGTCGAACATCGCGCGCGGCGTGACGCTCGTTCACCGCCGCGACCGGCTGCGCGCCGAGGCGATCCTGATCGACCGGCTGCTTTCCAGGACCGGCCCGGGCGGCAACATCCGGATTCTCTGGAACCATGCCGTCGCGGAGGTTCTGGGCGACGAATCCGGCGTCACCGGCGTGCGCGTCGCCGACGTGAACAGCGGGGCGACGCAAAACCTCGCCGTGCATGGCGTCTTCATCGCCATCGGCCACACGCCGAACACGCAGATCTTCGAAGGCCAGCTCGCGATGGCCGGCGGCTACATCCGGGTGCAGGGAGGATCGGACGGCAACGCGACGGCGACCAGCGTGCCGGGCGTGTTCGCCGCGGGCGACGTGGCCGACCACGTGTATCGGCAGGCGGTCACTTCGGCCGGAACCGGATGCATGGCCGCGCTCGATGCGGAGGCGTTCCTGGAGAGCGCGAGCGCGTATCACGCAAGCCCCGCCGACGCCGTCACGACCGCCTGACCCCGCGGCGCTCGTCGACGCACGTGGCCAAGCTGACGGATCTGAAGGCATTGCTCGACGCCGCGCGCGCCAACGCCACGCGCGCGGCACCGCACCGGGGCGGCGCGCCGCGACGGGCGACCGCCGGGACGCAAGACCAGCCGCCGAACGCGCACCCTGCGAATCGATCGAGCGGCAAGCGGCACGTCGCCGCCGCGAAGCACGCCGACGGCGATGTCGATCTGCGGCAGGCGTTCGCCGATGTGACGCGCCTGCCGCCGCGCAACCGTGCCGCTCCGAGCAGGTCCCGGCCCGCTCCGGTGGCGCGGCTGCGGATGGAAGACGAGCGGACGGCGCTCGAGCTGTCGAAGTACGGCGCCGAGCCGGCGCCCACCGCCTGGGACATTGGCCAGGAGCTCGAGGGCGAGCAGACGTTCGTGCGCCGCGGGCTCGGCGCGGACATTCTCGGCAAGCTTCGGCGCGGCCACTGGGTCGTGCAGGGCGTCATCGATCTGCACGGCATGACGACGGCCGAAGCGCACGACGCGCTCGCGGACTTTCTGCTCGACGTACGCGGCCGGGGGCTGCGCTGCGTGCGGGTGATCCACGGCAAGGGACTGACGTCGCCCAATCGCGAGCCGGTCCTCAAGGGCAAGGTGCGGCGCTGGCTCTCCCAGTGGGACGACGTGCTCGCGTATTGCGAAGCGACGCGCCATGCGGGGGGCGCCGGTGCGGTGATCGTGCTGCTGCGGGGGCGCTGAGCGGGGCCGATCGGGCACGCTTGCCGATCTGCGCACCCCCTGAGGCAAGCGTGACGCCGCTCGCCTTCGGCATCACGACGTCGGAAAACAGCAGATCGACATGCGCGCCGGAGTCGAGGATCGCCAGCGCTTCCTCGCACGAGCCCGCGCGAAGCGTCGCGCAGCCGAACGACTCGATGACCATCGCCGCCGTGTCCCGGTTGTCGAGGTCGTCGTCGACGACGAGGACGACGAACCCGCGAAGGGATTGCGGCTCACGCGTCATGCTCAGACGGCGGGCAGCGTCCGATGCGACAGCGCCGGCAGCTTCGTGCGCACGTCCGCGAGCCGTGCCGCATCGAGGTCCCCGACAACGACGCCCTCGCCTTCCGCGAGCCCGGCGATCACCTGCCCCCACGGATCGATCAGCATCGAATGCCCCCACGTGCGGCGGCCGCCCGGATGCACGCCGGTCTGCGCCGCGGCGAGGACATAGCACTGGTTTTCGATCGCGCGCGCGCGAAGCAGCGTCTCCCAGTGCGCTTCGCCGGTGCGCGCGGTGAACGCGGCGGGAACGACGGCCAGCGCCATGTCGCCAAGCGCGCGATAAAGCTCTGGAAAGCGCACGTCGTAGCAGATCGAAAGCCCGATCCGCCCGCAGGGCGCGGCGAAGCCGGTCGGCTCGCTGCCGGCGACGATCGTCTTCGCCTCGTCGTAATCCTCGTCGCCGTGCGTGTAGCGGAACAGGTGGATCTTGTCGTAGCGTGCGAGCCGCGCGCCATCGGGCCCGTACACGAGCAGCGATTGCCGGGCACGGGTCGGATCATCGGACGCGATCGGCACGCTGCCGCCGATGACGTACTGGCGATGCGCGTGCGCCATGCGCGCGAGGAACGACTGCTGCGGCCCGTCGCCGTCGCGCTCCTGCGCCGCGAGCTTGTCGCGCGCCCGCGGACCCATCAGGCCGAAGTTCTCCGGCAGCAGCACGAGCAGCGCGCCCTCGGCAGCGGCCCGCCCGACCAGCGTCCCGGCCCTGCGCAGATTCTCGCCGACGTCGGCGCCGGACGTCATCTGGATCGCCGCGACGCGAAACGTCGTGGAAGTCGTCGCATCCATGCCTTCGTACCGCGGGTGGATTGCTCTCTCGTTCATCGTATCGTGGCGGACGATTGAGCCGCGGTGGCGGCACTCGCGCCGGTGCGCGTCACGACCGGATCGTCCCAGCTTCCCGATATCGCATATTCGTAGCTGAAGAGCTGGTCGAGCGGATTGTTCAGCATTTTCTGCGCGAGGAGCGTCCCGGCGCCCACCGCCGCGCCAAGCAGCGGATTCGCGATGAACAGCGCCGCGGCGCCGGCCGAGACGCCGGACGAAAGCGACGGCTGCACCCGCACCTTGAGCTGCTGCGTTTCGCGCGCGAGATCCACGTCGCCCGCGATGTTCACGCCCGCCGCCGGGCCGATGAGCCGGAAGTCCTCCGTGTGCATCACGCCGTTTTGCATCCGCACGTCGCCGGCAACGGTGTCGAATGCGAAGCCTTCGCTGAACACGTCGCGGAAGTCGAGCGAGATCCGCCGCGGCAGCGCCTGCAGCGAAAGCACGCCGAGCAGCCGGCCCACGCCCGGCTCGAGCTTCGTGAACTGTCCTGCGCCGGCCTGCAGCTTGAAATTGCCGGTGAGCGACGGATAGTCGAAATCGCTCGGCGCGCCGGCCCACGACACCTGGCCGTCGATCTTCGTCGCCGCTCCCTTCACCGCATCGGGCCAGCCGAAGCGTCCCAGGAACGCGCCGGCGTCCTTGACGTCGATCGCCACGTCGAGGCGCGTCTGCGGCGCGGCCGGCGGCGCGTTGCGCCACCACCCTTGCGCGTCGATGCGACCTGCGTCGTTGGCGAGCGCGAGCTTCTGGATCTGCCAGTCGGCGCCGGACGGCTGCGCCAGCAGTTCGAGCCTGCCGACCACGTGCCCCTTCCTGAGCAGCGTATCGGCAACGAGATCGACGGCCGGCCAGCGCTTCGGCGCGGCGGCGGCCGGCACGGCGGCGCTGGCGCCATCCGGCACGGGCGTCTCGGCCGCCGGCGGCGTCGCGAGCCGCGTCAGTCGCGCGGTCAGGCGGCCGTTGCCTTGCGCGACCGTCGCCGCGCGCCAGGTCGCGTTGCCCGCCAGCTCGTCGGCGTCGAGCGCAATGCGCCACTCGGCGTTCTCGCGCCGCGCGCTGGTCCTCACCTTCGTGAAGCTGCGCCCCAGCGCCTGCAGCGTCGAAGCCCGCAGATCGACGCCGTTCACCGCCGGCGCGTCGGTGGCCGCACCTTTCGAGGACGCGTTGGCCACCGGCCAATCGACGGCCAGCCAGTCGTCGACGTTGAGCGACGCCACGTCTGCGCGAATCCACACGCCCGGCTGCTCGGCTTGCGCCGCATCGGCCGCCGCCTTGCCCACGAGCACCAACGCGCGGTCGATCACCGGCGCCTGCCCGCCCGTCTGCCGATGCAGCACCGCCCTGGCGATGCCGCCGTAATCGACCGCGATGCGGTCCTCCTGCGACGCGAGCGGGCGCCGCTCGATGCGCAGCGGCACGCTGTCGGCGGCGCGCTTGCCGATCGGCGCGGGCAGGTCGACGCTCGCGCCCTGCAGCGACGATTCCACCGTCCAGGCGACCCGGCCGTCGTGCGCGTCGACGTCGAGCCGCCAATCGGTGCTGCCGCTCATGCGGTCGAGCAGCGGCGCGTCGTACTCCCTGCGCACGAGCTGCACGTTCGCGGCGCCGCTGCCGCTCACGCGCACGCGGCCGCCTTCGCTCGTGAACTGCAGCTTCGCGGGTCCGCCGAAGACCTCGGCTGTCAAGTCGGTTGCGCGCGCACCGCGCTCGGTGAACGCCAGCTTGCCGGTGACGCCGGTGAGCTCCGGTATCCCCGTCAGCCGGACGGCATTGGCGGCAAACTCGTACTCGCCGGCCACGGTCGTGTGCGTCGCATCGCGCAGCGGCAGTTCGAACCTGAGCGCGAGTCGCCCGTCGCCGGTCGCGCTCCCCCCGTCGGTCACGTGATCGATCCATCCGGCAACCGGGCTTTGCGCGACGAAGGCGAGGAATGCGCTCGTCGCGCCGCTCGCGCTGCCGTCGATGCGCAACACGGGCTGTGCGTCGCGCAGCTCCGGAATCTCGGCGCGCGTTGCGCCGATCGGCGAATTCAGCACGCGCCCCGTCGTCGCGTTGATCACGAGCCGCGACCCCTCGATGCGCACGTCACCCGCGATCGCGGTGATCGGCGGCCAGCCGTCGGCGTAGTCGACCGTCGCGTCCCGCACTTTCGCTGCGATCATCAACTGCCCGCCCCCCTTTGCCTGCGCGAACGGGAACTGCGCGGGATCACCGGCGAGCGTGAGCCTCGCGTCGTTCGAGCTCCCCTTGACCAGCGCGCGGCGCAGCCAGTCGCGCACACCCTGCCCCGCGACCGCCGGCAGGTAGCGGTACGCACCGGCGAGGTTGGCACGCGTGAGCTGCGCCTTGAGCTCGATGTCGCCGGGACCATTCGCGCGCGATCGCCACGTGCCGGCAGTCGTGCCCGCCAGGTCGGCGTTCGCGAACGCGAAGTCCTTCAGCGTCAATTGCGTGCCGCCGCCCTCGCGTTGCCAGCCCACGTCGCCCTTGACGCTGTCGAACGCGAGCGGCTCGGCGAAGATCCCGGGCAGCGCGATCGTCGCCGCCTGGCTTGCGATGCGCACCTGCCCGGCGCGCTCGCTGGCGTCGATGCTTCCGGAGAGATTGCGCGCGCCAGGAAGCGCGTCGCGCGCCGCGATGCCGAGGTTGACGAAGTCCGCCTTCACCGCATAGCGCTGCGGCGCGTCGGCATCACCGGTCCATGCGATCGCGCCGTTGCGAAGCGTTCCGCGCGGCTCGTATTTCGCGATGTCGTCGCGCAGCGCCTCGGACATCGGCAGGTGCGCGGCGATTGCCGCCAGCGGGCCGAGCTCGACCTGCTTGAACGCCAGGCTGCCGCCGCCGGGTGCGCTGCCGGCGGGATTGGTGAGCGTGAGCTTGAAGTCGGTGGACGCCATGCCGGTCCCGTCGGGCAACGCGAACGCAAGGCGCGCGGCCGTGAATTCCGTCCGCTCGTCCGTGCGCTTCCACCCGGTGCGCCCCGAGACGTGCGCGAGCGCGAGCGGGGCCAGATGGTCCGCCAGCGTGACGCGCACGTCGGCGAGCTCCAGGTCGGCGACCACGTCCATCACCTGCGATGGCGCGACGTCGACCCACACGCGAACGGCGCCCTTGCCGCGCTCGATCGCGAACGGGAGCGGCAGCCATTCGCGCCAGGCCGCGACATCGGCGTAGTCGAGCCGCAGATAGACCTTGCCTCGCAGCGATCCCGGCTCCTTCAGGGAGCGCCCGGTCAGGTCCGCGCGCAGGTCGATGGGGGCCGCGAGCTCCGGCGGCGGAACGCCGGTAAGGCCCGCGCGGTGACGCCCGAACCGCTGCTCGAGCCGGAACTGCACGTGATCGAGCAGCAACTGGGGCGCGCGGCGCAACTCGTCGTTCCAGGTCACCAGCGCGTCGCGCACGACAACCTGCGGCTGCCGCAGCAGCCAGTCGGCGAATGCCGAGTCGTCGACGTCCGGCTCCGATTCCATCTCGATGCCGGCGACGTGCAGCCGGCCCGCGGGGTCGCGGCGCACCGCGAGCCGCGGCGACTCGACCAGCAGTTCCTTCAGCCGCAGGTCGAGCAGCGGCAACGACGTCCACGCGATCACCAGATCGACGCGGGGCAGCTCGAGCACCGTGCCGTCGCCCGCGCGCTCGCGCACGCGAAAGCCGCGGATCGCGAGCTTCGGATTCCAGCCGTCCCATCCGGTGACGATGCCGTCGATCTCCACCGGCTGGCCGATCCTCGAGCCGAGCCATTGCGCGATCGCTGCGCGATGCGACTCGATCTGCGGGAACGCCACGAAGCGGATCGCCAGCAGCAGCGCACAGAACGCTCCGACGACGGCGAGCGCCGCGGTCGCGACGACGCGCAGCACTCGCTCGCTCGGGGACGACGCCGGCGCGGTCGAAGGCATAATGATGGCGGTTCGAGTCGAAATCGATTGTAGCGGAAGGACCCGGCCGCGATTCGGCCGCGCACCGCCTTTTTGTCGTAGCCATCTTCCCGTCCGGATGGACCTCGATCGCGCGCTGTCGTTCAGCCGCTACGCCGAGCGTGCGCTCGGCGCGCAACCGGCGTTGTGCGAGGAGCTCGTGGCGACGCTCGATGCGCCGTTCGACTGGAAGCGTGCGACCGCGGACGTGGCCGCAGTCGTCGCGGGCCACGATGCGAGCGCGCTGGCCGTCGCATTGCGGCTGCTGCGCCGGCGCGTATTCCTCCATACGCTGGCACGCGACCTGACGGCACGGGCGCCGTTTGCCGAGGTCGTGCAGGCGATGACGACGCTCGCCGAACGCGCGCTCGGCGCGGCGGTCGACGTGCACGCACGAACGTT
>DASURV010000208.1:0-10828 GCA_036375455.1 Casimicrobiaceae bacterium
TGACTTTCATCTGGGCACCTTCAAGGGTGATTCGATAGGCGGACAAAGGCGACCCGCATGCTGGACACACGACGTCCGCAGACAACTTCGGCGTGTCGCAGATCACGCAATGGATTGTCGGCTTGTTGCTCATGGATGGTCGAAGGCCGCGACCTTGTTGACGTTCATGCGCCAGCGGGGCATGACGCGGAACGAGCGGGGGAAGCGGAAGCCCATGCGCGACTTCCGATTGCACTTACCCTGCACTTATTGGGGCGTACTGGCGGGAGAGGTTGTGCCGGAACTGTTTGTTTTTATGGTCGGGGTGAGAGGATTTGAACCTCCGGCCTCTACGTCCCGAACGTAGCGCTCTACCAGGCTAAGCTACACCCCGTATCCGGCAGGACCTGCTTGCTTGCGGCTTCGGGATTGCGTACGTGCAAACTCAGTACGTACGCTGCGCCGCGAAAGCCGCCAATTGTAGCAGACTGGCCGCCGGCGGCGACGCCGGCAGCGGGGCGACGCATGCGGCCGCCGCGTCGCTTTCCGCCTGCGCACGCTCGCGTGCATAGGCGAGCGCCCCGGTCCGATGCAGCGCCGCCAGGACCGGCGCGAAATCGGTGAGCCCGCCTCCCGATACCGCGTGGCGAATGACGTCGCCGTCGGCCGGGGTGCCGACCTCCAGCGCGCGAATGAGCGGCAGCGTCATCTTGCCCTCGGCGAGATCGTCGCCGAGGTTCTTGCCGATCTGTGCGGCATCGCCGGAGTAGTCGAGCACGTCGTCCATGATCTGGAACGCCGTGCCGAGATGCATGCCGTAGCGCGCGAGCGCCTCCTCGCACTCCGGCGTCGCGTTGCCGAGCACCCCGCCGAGGCGTCCGGCGGCCTCGAACAGCTTCGCGGTCTTGCGCTCGATGACGCCGAGGTACGCCCGCTCGTCGAGCGCCGCATTGCCGGCGTGCATCAGTTGCAGCACCTCGCCTTCGGCGATGAGATTCGTCGCGTCGGCGATGATCGCGAGCACGCGCATCCGGTTTACGCCGACCATGAGCTGGAACGTGCGCGAATAGAGGAAATCGCCGACCAGAACGGCCGCCGAATTGCCGAACTCCGCATTGGCCGTCGCCAGTCCGCGCCGGAGCTGCGATTCGTCGACGACGTCGTCGTGCAGCAGCGTCGCCGTGTGGATCATCTCGATCGCGGCGGCAAGCGTATGGTGGTCGCGTCCACTGTAGCCGCAGGCATTGGCGGCGAGCAGCAGCAGTGCCGGGCGCAGCCGCTTGCCGCCGCCCCCGACGATGTAGTCCGCGACGCGGCGGATCAGCGCGACGTCCGAGCGCAGGCTCGCGCGCAGCACGCGGTCGACCGCGGCCATGTCGTCCCCGATCACGGGGTGCAGGAAATCGAGCGTCACGAACGGGCGGCGGGGTCGGAACCCGCGCGAAGTCGCTGGTGCTGGAGGTGGCGGGCAGTGCGCCCGGCGAGCCGTATGCCGACGGCGAAATTAGTCATTTTACCAAGTCTGTCGCGCGCGCCTTCCCGGGCCCGCCCTGCCGCGGCGGCGGAAGCCGATCGTCCTTGCCCGCACGAGCCGAAAGACGTTACAATCCAAAGCTTTCCGCGTGTTGCCGGCATCAGGGCGGTCGGTGCCGCGGACGGTCTTGGCGGCGAGCCTTCCCGGGCGGATCCGCCGCACAACGGGAGCTTTCACTCATGTACGCGGTCATAAAAACCGGCGGCAAGCAATACAGGGTCTCCGCCGGCGAAAAACTCAAGGTAGAACAGATACCGGCGGACGTGGGCGCGGAAGTGGTCCTGGACCAGGTGCTGATGGTCGGCGAAGGCGAAAGCGTTCGCGTCGGCCAGCCCACCGTCGCGGGTGCGACGGTCAAGGCAACGATCGTCGCGCACGGGCGCGGCGACAAGGTCCGGATCTTCAAGATGCGCCGGCGCAAGCATTATCAGAAGCACCAGGGGCATCGCCAGGGCTATACCGAGCTCAAGATCGACGCGATCGTCGGCTGAAGGAGCACGTCATGGCACACAAGAAGGCAGGCGGCAGCTCGCGCAACGGCCGCGACTCGGAAGCGAAGCGCCTCGGCGTCAAGGTCTACGGCGGCGAGGCGATCCGCGCGGGCGGCATCATCGTGCGCCAGCGCGGCACGCGCATCCACCCCGGCGTCAACGTCGGTCTCGGCAAGGACCACACGCTCTACGCGCTCGTCGACGGCACCGTGAGCTTCCGCGTCAAGGGCGAGCGGCAGCACAAGTACGCGAACGTGGTGCCGGCGCCCGAAGCCGCATAGCAAGCGGCGCCGATCATGTCCGAACGTCGACCTGTGTGCGCGTTCGGCGTCGTAGGGCCCGTGTCCGCGGGTCTCTTCGCGGCAGCGCTGCTCGCGCTCGTCGCGTCGTCGTCTTCCGCGTCGGCGGCCGATCTCTACCGGTGCGTCGACAGGAACGGGACCGTCGTCTACCAGGACTACGCGTGCGGCACGTCCGGGAAAGTGTTCCACACCTGGCCCGAGGGGCAGCGCTCGCAGGCCGACAACGAGTCGCTCGCGCGGCTCAAGGCGCAGGTCGCCCAGATGGAACAGACGCGCAAGGCGCGCGAGACGCAGTTCGCGATCGAGGGCATCGAGCGCGAGTTGCGCGGCTACGACCAGGCCGAGGAGGACGAGCTCGCGCCGCTTCGCGCGAAGCAAGGCTACACGCTCAACAACTCCTCCGCCGCGCCGTGGGAGCGCACGCAGGCGCTCGACGCGATCGAGAAGGAAATGCAGGCGGTCAAGGCCAAGTACGCGGAAAAGCGCAGGGCCGCGCAGGAGCGGCTCGCGCAACTGCGCAAGCCGCCGGAGTCCGCGTCGGCCACCCGGTAACGGTTTTCCGACGACATAGCGCGCCTGCCCCGATCTTGTTCCGGGCCGCGCGGGATCCTACCGCCGCTCGATCCACCACAGCATCCCGAGCGCGATCGCGGTGAACACCGCGAGCGGAAACACCGCCGAGAACAGCGGCGGCCAGTCGTTCAGCACGCCGAGGTTCGAGAACAGCCGCCCGAGCAGGAAGAACGAAAGGCCGATCATCGTGCCGGCGAAGATGCGGAAGCCCACGCCCCCCTGCCGGCGCTGGAAGTGCGCGAACGGCAGCGCGAGCACCATCATCACCAGCACGGCCGCCGGATAGAAGATCTTGTTCCAGAAGGCGATCTCGAAGCGCGACGTCTTCTGCGCGTTGTGGCCGAGCACCCGGATGTTGTCGTAGAGGGCACCGATCTCCAGCCGCTCGGGCGCGACCTGGTAGACGTTGAGGATCGACGGCCGCAGCACCGTCGCCCACACGTACTCGGGTGCCGTCGTCACCTGCGTCGCGTCCGGCCCGATTTCCGTCGCCTTGACGTTCTCGAGCTTCCACCGGCCGTTGCCGACGAACGTTCCCGACTGCGCGACGCGCACGACCTTCAGGCGCAGGTCGTCGCCGAACTCGTACATCCGGATGCCGGAAAGCGTCATGTCGGCGAGCACGGTGCGGATGTTGACGAACGTCAGGTCCTGCTTGAACCAGAAGCCCGACTCGAACTGCTGCGCGACCACGCGCGATTCGTTGCCCGACGCGCGCACCGTCTGCGCGATGCGCTCGGCCGGCGGCGCGACGTACTCGCCGGCGAGGAACGTCGCCGCCGCGAGCGGGATTCCCACGCGGAGCACCGACCACGCCATCTGCGCGAGCGACATCCCCGAGGCGCGCATCACCGTGTATTCGGAGTTCGCGACGAGCTGCGCGACCGCGAACAGCGTCCCGATCAGCGCGGCCACCGGAAACAGCTCGTAGAGCCGCGACGGCAGGTTGAGCATCACGAACAGCAGTGCGCGGCTGATCGTGTAATCGCCGCGGCCGACGTCGCCGAGCTCGTGGATCAGGTCGAAGAACGCGAACAGGCCGAGCAGCGCGGCGAAGATCAGCAGCGTCGCGAGCAGGACGTCGCGACCGACGTAGCGCTGGAGCGTCCTCATCGGCTGCGCGCCTTTCGCGCGGCCGTGGCGTTGCGGCGCGCCGCAGCCATCGCCGTCACGCCGCCGCCGCCGGGACCGGGTCCGTGGCGCGCGGCGTGCGCGGGAAGAGGCCGCTCACCGAGAGCTGGTGGCGGAAGAGCAGCGCGACGACCAGCAGCGCGATCGCGTGCGGCAGGACGAGGCCCGCCCACAGTTCGAGCCGTCCCTGCGCGATCAGGCTCTGCACGATGTTGAGGCAATTGCTGTAGAGCATGTACAGGAACGCCGCGGCGACCAGGTTGAACGAGCGGCCCACACGCGGATTGACATAGGCGAGGGGCACCGCGAGCAGCGTCAGCACCAGCGCGGATATCGGCACCGAGATGCGCCAGAACAGCTCGGCGCGCTCGACGCGCCCGCTCGAGACGAGGAGCGCCGCCGAGGGAATCGCCTTCGTCGACGTCGGCAGCGCGCGCGCCTCGGAGGGCTCGATGCGCCGGCCGAGCTTCTCGAACTCGACGACGCGGTAGTCGGCGGAGCCCGGATTGCCCTGGTAGCGGCGGCCATGCTCGAGCACGATGAAGCGGTCGCCGTTCGGCATCTCCTCGAGCCTGCCGCGTGCGGCGACGGTGATCGCCTCCTGCTTGTCCTCGATCGAGTGCAGGAAGACGTTGCGCACGCTGTTGTCGAACGGGTTGACGCTCTCGACGAACACGACCAGGTTGGCCCGCGAGAATTCCCGGAACAGCCCCGGCGTCACGACCGCGAGGTCGTCGCGCGACTCGAGCTGCCGCTCGAACTCGATCTTGCGCTGCTCGGCCCACGGCGAGAGGTACCACGACAGCGCGACGATCGCGACCAGGAACGGCGCGGCAAACAGCATGATCGGCCGCAGACACTCGACGAGCGACTGTCCCGACGCGAACCAGACAATCATCTCGCTGTCGCGATACCAGCGCGAAAGCGTCAGCAGGACGGTGAGAAACAGCGCGACCGACAGCAGGATATTCAGGTAAAAGAGCGCGTTGAATCCGAGCAGCGCCAGGATCCCGTCCGGCGCGACGGCGCCGCCGGCGGCGCGGGCCAGCAGCCGCAGCACGAGATTCGTGAAGAGGATGGCGAGGAGGACCAGGAACAGCCCGACCGCCGTCGCCGTCAGCTCGCGGACCAGGCTACGCCGGAAAATCATGACGGCGGGAAAATTTTGACTTTTTTACGGCGATTTGCCGATAATGCGTGACTATTGGCCGTGTCGCGCAAAAACGGCGGCAAAGAGGCGGCGAGGAGCCCGATGGAATTTACCATAAAAAGCGGAAGCCCCGAGAAGCAGCGCAGCGCGTGCGTTGTGGTCGGCGTCTTCGATAATCGCAAGCTCTCGCTGTCGGCGGAACTGATCGATCGGGCGTCGAACGGATACATCAGCGAAATCATCCGCCGCGGCGACATGGAGGGCAAGCTGGGCGCGACGCTGCTGCTGCACAGCGTCCGCGGCACGCTCGCCGACCGGGTGCTGCTGATCGGCCTCGGCAAGGAGCGCGATTTCCGCGACAAGGAGTTCCGCCAGGCGATCCGCAGCGCCGTCAAGCTGCTGAACGAGACGGGATCCTACGAGGCGGTCCTCTACCTTACCGAGGAGAAGGTCAAGCGGCGGGAGGTCGCGTGGCGCGTCGAGCACGCCGTCATCGTGGCGATGGATGCCGTCTATCGGTTCGAGCAGATGAAGAGCGAGCCGACCGAGGTGCGGCGGCCGTTGCGCAAGCTGACCCTCTCGGTGCCGCAGCGCTCGGATCTCGGTGCCGGAGAGGCGGCGGCCGCGCGCGGCCTCGCGATCGCGCACGGGATGGATCTCGCCAAGGACCTGGGCAACCTGCCGGGCAACGTGTGCACGCCACGCTATCTCGCCGAGCGGGCGCAGGAGCTCGGCAAGGAATTTCCCGACGTGAAGGTGACCGTGCTGGAGCGGCCCCAGATCGAGGCGCTCGGCATGGGATCGTTCCTCTCGGTCACGGGCGGCAGCGAGGAGCCGCCGCGGTTCATCGTGCTCGAATACGAGCAGGCGGCGAAGAAGCAGAAGCCGCTGGTGCTGGTGGGCAAGGGGATCACGTTCGATACCGGCGGCATCTCGATCAAGCCGGCCGCCGACATGGACCAGATGAAGTTCGACATGTGCGGCGCGGCATCCGTCCTCGGCACGCTTCGCGCGATCGCCGAGCTCAAGTCGAAGCTCAACATCGTCGGCCTCGTTCCCGCCTGCGAAAACATGCCGTCGGGCCGCGCGACCAAGCCCGGCGACATCGTGAAGTCGATGTCGGGACAGACGGTGGAAGTGCTGAACACCGACGCGGAAGGGCGCCTGATCCTCGCCGATGCGCTCACGTACGCCGAGCGCTACGAGCCGCAGGCGGTCGTCGACGTCGCGACGCTCACCGGCGCGATGGTGATCGCCCTCGGCCACGTCGCGAGCGGCGTGTTCAGCAACAGCGATGCGCTCGCGCGCGCGCTGCTCGGCGCCGGCGACGACGCCTACGACCGCGGCTGGCAGATGCCGCTGTGGGACGACTACCAGGAAGGGCTCGCGAGCAACTTCGCGGACTTCGCGAACGTCGCCGGGCGCGCGGGCGGCAGCATCACCGCCGCGTGCTTCCTGTCGCGCTTTGCGCGCAAGTACGATTGGGCGCACCTCGACATCGCGGGCGTCGCCTGGAAGGAAGGCAAGGAGAAGGGCGCGACGGGGCGGCCGGTGCCGATGCTCGCGACGTGGCTGCTGTCGCACGAGACCGCGGCGTGACGAGCATCGACTTCTACACGAACGTTGCGCAGCCGCTGAAGCTCGCCGCGAAGATCGTCGCGAAGGCGTACAGGATGCACGGCAGCGTGCGCGTGCTCACCCCCGATGCCGAGACGACGCAGGCGCTCGATCGCCTGCTGTGGCTCGATCCGCCGCTCGCGTTCCTGCCGCATTGCCGGATGGACAGCGCCATCGCGAGCGAGACGCCGATCCTGATCGACGAAGCGCTCGAGCACAGCGGACCGGCGGCGGTGCTCGTCAACCTGCACCCGGAGCCGCCGCCGTTCTTCAGCCGCTTCGAGCGCCTGGCCGAGGTCGTTGCGGCCGACGACGCGCAGCTTCGCGCCGGACGCGCGCGCTTCCGCTTCTACCGCGAACGCGGCTACGAACTGCGCCAGCACGATTGGTCGCAGCGCGAATGAGATCCTCGACCGATCGTGACTGATGCCCACTGCCCGGGAACTGCTTGAACAGGCCGACGCCCTGATGCGGCGCAATCGCAAACGCGGCAAGGGAGGCCTCGGCGACGTCACGACGCTGGCCGGCTCGCCCGACGGCGGCGCGACGCTCGCGCCCACGATCGTGTTGGCGGATGCGCCGCCGGCCGAGGTCGCCCCAATCGGGTTCGATGCGGTCGCCGTCGCGGAATCGCTCGCGACACCGGTCGCCGACGATCCGATCTCGCTCGAAACGCTCTCCGAGGTGCCGGTGCTGACCGACGTCGTCGTGCAGGCGCCGATCGCGGTCGCCGAGACCCCGTTCCCGTGGGTCGTGGTCGAGGAGGCCATCGCCCATGCGGGGAGGGCGGGCGCTCCGGAGCTCGGCGACGCCTTTCCCGCCTCCGCGGGCCAGGCCGCCGTCGCGGCCGCCGCGTTGCCGTCTCCCGTCGTGCTGGAGCAGGAGCCGTCCGCGGCGGCGCCGGCGCAAGCGCCCGCGGAGCCGCGCGAGTCGCCGCCCGCGGCGCTCGAGGACGACTTCATCCTGGAGATTCCGCCGGCTGCCGAAGCGCCTCGGCCGCCGGGCGAGGAGTCGCCGATTCCCGCCGTCGCCGGCCCGTCGTTGCTGCCGCCGGCCGGTCCCGAATGGGATTCGCTCGCCGAGGAAATCCGCATGCAGGTGCTGCAGCGGCTCGACCTCTTCACCGACACCGGGTTGCGCGAACAGCTCGGTGCACGCCTGCAGCCGATCGTCGATCGCGCCAGCGCGGAATTGATCGAGACGATCAACCACGAGCTCGGCGAGCTCGTCCGCGGCTACGTCGCGGAGGCGATCGAGCGCGAGATCGAGAGCTGGCGCAAGCGCGAGTCGTAAGGCAGCCCCGACCCGGCTCCCGCGCGGAGCGTGCCGGCGCGAAACACCGATGCCGCGTCAGGTACCGCGGCGCGCGATCATGTCGATCTCCACCAGCGCGCCGCGCGCGAGCCCGGTCACACCGACGCAGGTGCGCGCGGGCCGCCGCTCCGGCGGGAAGTAGGTCGCGTACACGGCGTTCATCCGCTCGTAGTGATCGTCGAAGTGGCGCAGGAACACGCGCACGGCGGCAACGTCGCGCAGTCCGAGGCCGCAGCCCTCGAGCACGGCGAGCAGGTTCTTCATTACCTGCCGCGTCTGCCCCTCGATCGTTTCCGGATACTCGGAGCGGTTCGACGTCCCGGTGAAGGGCATCTGCCCGGTCAGGAAGAGCCAGCCGTCGGCCTCCACGGCGTGACTGAAGGGCGCAACGGGGTCCGGCGCACCGCCGATCATGTGAAACACCAGTGCTGACATGGGTCGCCTCCTCGTCGGTCGGATCGACGGACATTGGGCAACGCTGCGGGAAGCGACGTCAAGAACGCGCGGGGAGGCGGTTGAATCGCCCGTTCTTTCAATGAGTTATTCGATCGATGACCGGCGCCGCCCGGTTCTCGGCGCAGCGCGGGGCGCGTGTGAGTTGCGCGCCGCGGCGTTGCATTCGCGCAGCGGCTGCGCCGCTCGGCCGCCAGCCGCGGTGCCGCGCTCGTGAACCGGCGCGCCCTGCGTGCTAGACTGCAACCATGAGGTACGAGCATCCTCGCGCCGCGTCGCCCGCTTCCCGTGCCGGCAGGGCCGGCTGGGGCTTCGTCTATTTCTATCCGGTGCACGCCGAGGGCCGCACGCGACCGTAACAGAGCAGCAACAGGGAACGGACAACTGAATCGGGCGGCCCGGCAAAGGCCGCCCGATTTGTTTTTTGCAGCCACGACCAGGAGACCGAAATGATCATCGTCATGCAACCCGATGCCGGGGAGGCGGAAATCGCGGCCGTCGAAGCGAAGATCCGCGCCCACGGCCTCGACGTCCACATTTCGCGCGGCACCGAGCGCACGCTGATCGGGGCGATCGGCGACGAGCGCAAGCTCGATCCCGAGATGTTCGACCCGCTGCCCGGCGTCGAGCGCTCGCTGCACATCCTGAAGCCGTACAAGCTCGTCGCGCGCGAATGGCACAAGGCGAGCACCGTTGTCGACGTGCGCGGCGCGCGCATCGGCGGCGACGAGGTGCAGGTGATCGCGGGGCCGTGCTCGGTCGAGACGGTGCCGCAAATGGAAGCGGCGGCCGCCGGTGTCGCCGCGGCGGGCGCGCGGCTGATGCGCGGCGGCGCGTTCAAGCCGCGCACGAGCCCCTACGCGTTCCAGGGCAAGGGAGTCGAAGGGCTCACGATGCTGAAGGACGCCGCGGCGCGGCACCGGTTGCCGATCGTCACCGAGCTGATGGACGTGCGCATGCTCGACACGTTCGTCGAGAACGACGTCGACGTGATCCAGATCGGCACGCGCAACATGCAGAACTTCGACCTGCTGAAGGAGGTCGGCCGCGTCGACGTGCCGGTGATCCTCAAGCGCGGGATGAGCGCGACGATCAGCGAATGGCTGATGGCGGCCGAGTACATCGCCGCCGGCGGCAATCACCGGATCATGCTGTGCGAGCGCGGCATCCGCACGTTCGAGACCGCGTATCGGAACGTGCTCGACGTCACCGCCGTCGCGGTGCTGAAGAAGGAGACGCACCTG
The DNA here is from genome assembly GCA_036375455.1 of Casimicrobiaceae bacterium. GTDB lineage: Bacteria > Pseudomonadota > Gammaproteobacteria > Burkholderiales > Casimicrobiaceae > VBCG01. The sequence continues at coordinate 9,789 of DASURV010000208.1, forward strand.
CCGGTGATCGTCGATCCGTCGCACGCCGGCGGCAAGGCGTGGATGGTGCCCGCGCTCTCGTGCGCGGCGGTTGCGGCCGGCGCGGATGCGCTGCTGATCGAGGTGCATCCGTGCCCGGCGGAGGCGTGGTGCGATGCCGACCAGGCGCTGTCGATCGAGGAGTTCGGGACGCTGATGCGGCGCCTCGGCGCGCTGGCGCAGGCGATGGGCCGCGCATTGGCGCCGGCGCGGTCGGCCGCGGAGAACGAACCAGCGCACGCGCTGTGACCCGCGCCTGGCGCCCCACCGACAGCCGGGACGCGATCAGGGACGTATATGACGACGACATGAACGCGAATAGCCGGCAGCCATCTTCATTGATTGCGCTAATGGAGAAGCAATGCTGCGCGTGACCGGGCGCGCGTCAGCGCGACGTAGAGGAGCTTCCGCGCGTCGGCCGTCGTCTCGATCGGACCGAGCATATCCGAGGGATCGCTGAGTAGGACAGTGGCTTCCCCCCGCGCTCCGGAACGGACGCCGCGTCGCGGCAGGCGTCGTCGACTTCCTTCAGCTTGCGGCTTGCAAGCTGGGCCCGATATTCCTCGAAAACCGGCCAGATGGAGTCGCGTTTCGTGCGGCCCAGGACAATGCCGCGCCCGGCACGGCGAACGAGGCGGTATTCATCGCGCGTCGTGATCCCCTGCGCCAGGATGACCTCGTCCAATTCTTTCGCATGGAACTCGTCGGTCACGTCGAGCGAGGAGTCCTTCACGCGAAGCGTCGCACGATCCCGTGGAAGAAGGGATCGCTCGGCTCGAACCCGGTGACGAGGAACTCCTTCAGACCCTGCCGGATGTCGCGGGCGAGCAGCGAAGGCAGCATTCAGCGGGCTCCCGCGTGCGATCGGCGCTTCCCCGTCTCGGGGGCGGCGCGAAGCTAGTGCGTGATGAAGCGGGCGAAGGGCACGATGTCGCCTCCGACGCTCGCCGCTTCGAGCGCATGCATGCCGCGTACCAGTCGTGATGATCGCGGCGAAGGACATCGGCGGAGGTCCTCGCCAG
>DASURV010000209.1:0-38160 GCA_036375455.1 Casimicrobiaceae bacterium
GATGCCGGCGCGCAGCGCGGCGAGCACCTTCTCCTTCACGCCGCCGATGGGCAGTACCAGACCGCGCAGGCTGATCTCGCCGGTCATCGCGACATCGCTGCGGACCGGCCGCCCCGTCAGCAGCGACGTCAACGCGACGAACATCGCCACCCCGGCGCTCGGGCCATCCTTGGGGGTGGCGCCCGCCGGAACGTGCACGTGGATGTCGGACTTCTCGAGCGCCTGCGCGTCGACGCCGAGTCGCGCAGCGCGCGCCTTCACCAGCGACAGCGCCGCCTGCGCGCTTTCCTTCATCACCTCGCCGAGCTGCCCGGTGAGGATCAGCTTGCCGCTGCCGGGCATGCGCGCCGCCTCGACGAACAGGATGTCGCCGCCCACCGGTGTCCACGCGAGGCCGGTCGCGACGCCGGGAACACCGCTGCGCATCGCGACCTCGGCCTCGAACTTGCGCGCGCCGAGGACCGGGCGCAACTCGTCGGGGCCGATCGCCTGCCGCTCGACGCTGCCCTCCGCGATGCGCACGGCGACGTGGCGGAAGACGTGGCCGATCTCGCGCTCGAGATTGCGCACGCCCGCCTCGCGCGTGTAGTCGTCGATGATCGCGAGCAACGCTTCGTCGCTGATCTCGCATTGCCCGGCCTTGAGGCCGGTGGCCGCGAGCTGCCGCGGCACGAGGTAGCGGCGCGCGATCTGCAGCTTCTCCTGCGCCGTGTACCCGGGCAGGCTGATGATCTCCATGCGGTCGCGCAGCGGACCCGGAATCGTGTCGAGCACGTTCGCCGTGCAGATGAACATCACGCGGGACAGATCGAACGGCACCGCGAGATAGTTGTCGCGGAACGTCGAGTTCTGCTCCGGATCGAGCACCTCGAGCAGCGCCGATGACGGGTCGCCGTGGAAGCCGCCGGCGCCGAGCTTGTCGACCTCGTCGAGCATCATCACGCAGTTCTGCGTCCCCGCCTTGCGGACGTTCTGGATGATGTTGCCCGGCAGCGATCCGATGTACGTGCGGCGATGACCGCGGATCTCCGCCTCGTCGTGCACGCCGCCGAGGCTCGCGCGGACGAACTTGCGTCCCGTGGCCCTGGCGATGCTCTGGCCGAGCGACGTCTTGCCGACGCCGGGCGGGCCGACGAAGCACAGGATCGGGCTGCGGCCCTCCGGGTTGAGCTTGCGCACCGCCAGGTACTCGAGGATGCGCGTCTTGATCTTCTCGAGACCGAAGTGGTCCTCGTCGAGAATGCGGCGCGCCTCGGCGACGTCGATCGGCGGCGCCGGTTCCGCCTTCCACGGCAGCTCGATCAGCCACTCGAGATAGGTGCGTACCATCGAATACTCGCCGGCGGCCTCGGGCATCCGCTCGAGGCGCTTCAGCTCCTTGCGCGCGGCCTTCTCGACCTCCTCGGGCATGCGCGCCTCGGCGATCGCCTTGTCGAACTCCGCGAGCTCGGCGTTGCCTTCGTCGCCCTCGCCGAGCTCCTTCTGGATCTGGCGCATCTGCTCGCGCAGCAGGTGCTTGCGGTTGACGTCGCTGATCGATTCGCGCGTGCGCTCGTCGATCTCGCGCGAGACCTTCAGCACCTCGATCCGGTGCGACAGGAGCTGCAGCAGCTTGTCGAGGCGCGCCTTCAGGTCGAACGTCTCGAGCAGCCCCTGCTTCTCCTCGGCGCCGACGTCGATCAGGCCGGCGATGAAATCGGCGAGGCGCGCCGCGCCCTCGACGCCCTGCAGCGCGGCCATCATTTCCTCCGGCACCTGCGGCAGCAACTGGAGGATCTCCGTCGCCCGCTGCTTCAGCGTGCGCGCGCGACCCTCGATCTCGGCGTCGACCTCCTCGGGGTCGTCGATGAACTGGACGCGCGCCGCGGTGAACGGATAGCCGTCGAGAAACTGCAGCACGCGAAAGCGCCGCAGTCCGCGCGCGATCGCATGATGCAGGCCGTCGGGGGTAGTGATGTAGCGCAGCACGCTGGCGCTCGTGCCGACCCAGTGCAGGTCGTCGGGACCAGGCTCCTCGATGTCGGGCTTGCTCTGCAGCAGCACGCCGAGCGGGCGCTCGGTGCGCACCGCCTCCTGCGCGGCGGCGCGCGATCGCTCGCGCCCGACCGTCAGCGGGAACACCGCGCCGGGGAACATCACGACGTTGCGCACCGGCAGGATGATCAGCGCGTCCTCGGGGAGAGGATGCGCGCGGCCTTCCGCGGGCGCATGCTGCGCCGTGGCGGGCGCCTCGGCGTCGACGCGACTGTCCGCGGACACCGGATGGGTCGAGTTCTGGTCCTGGCTCATCAGGTGCCCGTCTTCTGCAGTCTCAGCACGAGGCAGCCGAGCGCGATCTCGGGCGCCCCGACCTCGAAGCGGCCCTTGGGCAGCGCGATCCTGCGCTCGAACACGCCATAGGGAAGCTCCAGTTGCCGCACCGCGTAGCCGGAGCCCGCGAACGGCAACGGGCGCGCGCCGCGCACGATCAGCATGCCGGACTCGTTGACCACCTGGACGCGATCGGCCGCGACGCCGGGCATCGCGACGACGACGACGATTTCGCGCTCGTCCTCGAACACGTCCGCGGGCGGCTCCCACGACGCCTCGCTCGACGCGGCGCCGGTCAGGTGGAAGAATCGCCGATGCAGGCGCTCGGCCTCCTCGAGCAGATCCCATGCCTGCGTCCACATCCAGTTCGACGGATCAGTTCTGCGGGACATTGGCGTGAATCCATTGGACGAGCCGCGGCAGATCGAGCGCGCCCGCCTGCCGCGCGACCTCGCGCCCATCGCGAAACGCCAGCAGCGTCGGGATGCTGCGGATGCGAAACCGCGCCGCGATTTCCGGCTCGGCCTCGGTGTCGAGCTTGGCGAGATGCACGCCGGGACCGATCCGCTGCGCCGCCTGCTCGTATGCGGGCGCCATCATCCGGCACGGCCCGCACCACGCGGCCCAGAAGTCGACGACGAGCGGCACATCGGCGCTCGCGTTCACGTGGCGGTCGAAGCTCGCCCGCGTCAATGCGAACGCGTGCCCGCCGAACAGCGGCGCCTTGCAGCCGCCGCATTGCGGTCCGTCGGCGAGCCGCGCGCGCGCCACCCGATTGGCCGTGCCGCAGTTGGGGCACGGCACATGCAGCACGCCGTCGGCAACGGAAGCGGTGCGCGCGCTCGCGGCGGGGTCTGGAATGCGCATGGGCGAACTATGAGGGGTCGATCGGAGGGTTTCAAGGTAGGCAGCCCGCACACTGCGAAGTTCGACACACCGGCGGCCTTGCCGCGGCGCGGCACGACCCCGGCGGGGCGTCACGGCATTCTGGTGCCCTGCAGGCATTCCCTCAATACGGCGACCAGTGCGGGCGTCTCGATCGGCTTGCGCAAGAGTGTCGTCACGCCCGCATGCCGGAGGTCTGCCGCCGTCACCCCTTCGCCGTAGCCGGTATAGAGGACGACCGGCAGCGACGCACGCGACGCGCGCACGGCGCGCGCGAGCTCGATGCCGGTCATGCCGGGCATCGTCTGGTCGGAGATGACGAGATCGAGCGCCTCGCCGCGCGCGATCGCCTCGAGCGCGGTGCGCGCGTCCTCGAAGACGACGACGGCGAGGCCGAGGTGCTCGAGCAGGGCGCGCATGTACCGCGCGACGGCGGGCTCGTCGTCGACGACGGCGATCGTGCCGGCGAAGCGCTGCAGCGGCAGCGTGTCACGATGCTCGGAGCCCGCCGACCCCGTGCCGGCGGCCGTGCCGAAGCGCATCGCGGGGAACAGCACGCGAACGCTCGCACCCGCACCCGGTACGCTGTCGACGAGAATGTGTCCGCCGTGCTCGTGCACGATGCCGTGCACGATCGCCAGGCCCATGCCGCTGCCCTGGCCCACCGGCTTGGTCGTGAAGAACGGCTCGAACATGCGTTCCTGCACGTCCTGCGCAATCCCGGGCCCGGTGTCGGCGACCGCCAGCTCGACCATGTCGCCCTCGACGCGCTTGCGGCAGCCCGCACACACCGCCGCGACCGGCGCGGCGCGGCGGACCGCGATGCGAATCTCGCCGCTCGAGCGCATCGCGTCGCGCGCGTTGATCGCGAGGTTCATCAGGACCTGCTCGAAATGCACCGCGTCGAGCAGGACCTCGGGCACCGCCTCGTCGAACTCCGTGCGCAGCGCGACGGTGGCCGGAAACGAGCCGCGCAGCAGCTTGACGGACGCCCGGACCAGGGGCGCCAGCGCGAGAGGCTGCACGCTGCCGCGCTTGCCGCGGCTGAACGTCAGGAGCTGCTGGATCAGGTCGCGCGCACGCAGGCACGAAAGGCTCGCCTGTTCCAGATACGACGCGAGCTTCGCATCGTCGGCCACGGCGCGCTCGGCAGCGAGCGTCACATAGCCCAGGATGCTCGTCAGCAGGTTGTTGAAATCGTGCGCGATGCCACCGGCGAGGTGCCCGATCGCCTCCATCTTCTGCGCCTGGCGGAGCTGCGCCTCGGCGCACTTGCGTGCGGTGATGTCGCGCGTCGACGCGAGAATGCGGCGCGTGCCGGCGATCTCGACCGCCTTCAGGTAGACCTCGTCCCAGTGCAGGCTGCCATCGCGATTCCTGCGCCGCCATTCGAAGTACACGGGCGCGCCGGCCTTCGCCTTCGCGATCCAGCGCGCGGCGTCCGCCATCGTGTAGGGAGGCGTGCCGGCGCTGATGTCGGCAACCGTCAGGCCACGGAACTCGTCCACCGAGTAACCGTAGGTGAGACACGCCTTCGGATTGGCGTCCACGAACGCGCCGGTATCCCAGTCGTGGATGAAGATCGCGTCCTCGCTCGCCTCGAAAATGGCTCGATAACTCGCCTCGGATGCCCGCAACGCGGCTTCGGCGCGCGCGCGCTCGATCTCGGCCGACGCGCGCATCGCAAAGATCTTGAGCATAGCCTCGGCGAGCGCCGCATCCGCCATCGGATGGCGATCCATCACGGCGATCAGGCCGAGCGGACGACCCGCCGAATCGTTGATCGGAAACGCCGCGTAGCTGTCCATCCCCTTCGCCGCGAACAGCGTTCCCGGCGGGAATTCGGGGTTGACGCCGGCGCCCACGAAACGGAACTCGCGGCCGACGACGGAGCGGCACGGCGAGCCCGCCAGCAGGTACTCGAACGCAGCGAGCGCCTTCCCGTCGAGGCGCGCTGCGAGCGTGCGCATGCGCGTCCGATCGCCATCGAGATGGATCGCGATCATCGCGACGTCGACGTGGAGGATCTCCGCGAGAAAGCGGGTGAGCTCCCCGAATACGTCGTCACCCGCGGCGTTGGAAACGGCGAGCGCGGCGGCGCGCAGCGCGTCTTCGTGGCGCTTGCGGTCGGTGATGTCGGTCGCGATCCCGCAGATCGCGCACGGCGCGCCGCCGGCGTCGAGCAGCGGGAACTTGTGCGACAGGTATGTGCGCTTCCCCTGCGCGGTCTCGACGATCTCCTCGAACTCGACGGGGCGCCGCTCCTCGATGACGCGCCGGTCGTTGCGCCGGAACTCGGCCGCCGCCGCGGGAAACACCTCCTCGTCGAGGCGGCCGAGGATCGCTTCGACGGGGACGCCCTTCATCCGCTCGAACGCGCGGTTGACGAAGAGGTAGCGGCCGTCGAGGTCCTTGATGAACATGGCCGCCGCCGTATGCTCGGCGATCTGCTGCAGCGGGGCGAGCGGCCCCGCGTATGCAGTCGATCCCGCCGGCAGTGTGACCGCCTCGTCCATCCACCCGCTCCGGAGAGAGAGTCTTCGACCGAAGTGTAGTCCCGGCCGCTCGTTGGCCGGGCGACTGTTACGTCCCCGTTACAACGGAAGCACGCGCGTTACACGGGCTCGCGCGGCGGCACGTACATGTACCCGGTTCCGCGCACGGTGCGGATCGCCTGCGGATGCTCCGGGTCGGGCTCCACCTTGCGGCGCACGCGGGCGATGCGAATGTCGATCGAGCGATCGAACGGCTCCCAGTCGCGGTTGCGCGTCAGCGTCAGCAGCCGATCGCGGCTCAGCACCTGGTTCGGGTGCTCGACGAACACCTTGAGCAGATCGAACTCCATCGAGGTGAGCGGCACCTCGCGGCCCTCCGCCGCGAAGAGCTGGTGCGAGCCGAGATCGAGCGTGCACGCACCCACGCGCACCCGTGACGACGAGGCCGGATCCGCGCCCTGCGCCGTCGCGGTCGCCGGCGCGCGCGCCTGCATGCGGCGCAGCACGCTCTTCACGCGCGCGCGAAGCTCGCGCGGGTCGAACGGCTTCGCGACGTAGTCGTCCGCGCCCACCTCGAGGCCCGCTACCCGGTCGACGATGTCGGAGGCCCCGGTGACCATGATGATGCCGACGTCGTAGCGCTCGCGCAGGAACCGTGCGAGCGTCAGGCCGTCCTCTCCCGGCAGGTTGATGTCGAGCAGCACGACGTCGGGAAGGCTCGCCTCGACCGCTTCGCGCATCGCCGTGCCGCGGTCCGCCTGCGCGACCTCGTACCCGTGCGCGCCGAGATATTCGGCGAGCATCTCGCGTACCGATGCGTCGTCGTCGACGATCAGGATGCGGCCGTTGGCTGGCATGCGCGCGCGTGCTCCGCGAGAGGGTCGACGGCAAGTATAGCCTCGCGCGGCCCGCCGGATCGTCGATGCCGGCCGCGGCGGCTCCGCCGCAGGGCGCCGCGCCCGCCGATACAAACCGAAACAAACTGTTTCCGGATTCCCGTCGCCCGGTTACGCCGGCCGCCCAGAGTGCGCACCGTGCATCCCGCACGAATCGATACGCCACCGAGGAGAGCATCCATGCAAGCCGTCATTCCCGCCACCGAGTCGAAGCGCTACGCGAAGTGTGTCGAGGTCTCCAGGCGCGTCCGCTGGAGCATCGACGACGACGTGATCCGGGGCCGCGAATTCGACTTCACGAAGAAGTTTCTGCCGGACGGCCTGTCGAAGGTCGCGGCGCTCGACGCTCTGTCGGCGTCCGAGCAGCGGCTGCTGTCGCAGATCCAGGGCCGCACGTACGCGAACATGTTCGGGCTCGTCGAGCGCTTCATCGGCGCGAAGATCCTGGAAGTAAGCCGCGATCACTGGCTCGGCGACCAGGTCGCGCTGGAAGCGCTCGTGCGCTTCACCGACGAGGAGCTCAAGCATCAGGAGCTGTTCCGCCGCATCGAGGCGATGATCGCCGCGGACATGCCGGCCGGGTACCAGTTCCTGCCGCATCCGAACGAGGTCGCGAACGTCGTGCTCGGCAAGTCGACATGGTCGGTGCTGGGCCTCACCTGCCTGATCGAGCTGTTCACGCAGACGCATTACCGCTCGAGCATCGATCCCGATCCGGCGCTGTCGCCGCTCTGGAAGGACGTCTTCCTCTACCACTGGAAGGAGGAGTCGCAGCACGCGATCCTCGACGAGCTCGAATGGAAGCGCGAGGACGCGAAGCTCGCGGCCGACGCGCGCGATGCGGCGGTCGACGACCTGATCGCCCTCGCCGGCGCGATCGACGGCATGCTGCAGGCGCAGGCGGCGGCCGATACCCACTACTTCGTCGAGATCTGCGGGCGGCCGGTGACCGCGGCGGAGGTCGAGCAGATCCGCGCCGTCGTCCTGTCCGCCTATCGTTTCCAGTACATCGTGTCGGGCGTCCAGGAGCCGCGCTTCGCCGACGTGCTGAACGGTCTCATCACGCCCGCGCAGGGCGCACGGATCGGGGCCGCCCTGGCGCCGATCCTCGCCTGATCCGGGCGTCGCAACGAGGAGGAGCGATCATGGCCACGACCTGTCCCATCGGCTTCGACGTCGCGCGGCTCCGCAGCCAGGTGCTCGCCACCTACGAGCGCGTCGCGCGCGATCCGACCGGCGAGTTCCACTTCCATCGCGGGGCCCGCTACGCGGTGGAATACCTGCGCTACGACGCCGCGGAGCTCGCGTTGCTGCCGGAGGAATGCACGGCGCGCTTCGCGGGCGTCGGCAACCCGCTGCGCATCGGCCCGATCGAGCACGGGGAGACCGTGCTCGACCACGCGTGCGGCGGCGGGATGGACCTGCTGCTCGCGGCGCGCCGCGTGGGTCCGCAGGGGCGCGCCATCGGCGTCGACATGACGCCGGCAATGCGCGACGTGGCCACGCGAGCCGCGGCACAGGCCGGCTTCGCGGCCATCACCGACATCCGCGCCGGCCTCTTCGAGCACCTGCCCGTCGAGGACGACAGCGTCGACGTCGTCATCTCGAACGGCGTCGTCAATCTCGCGCCCGACAAGGCGCAGGTGCTGCGCGAGATCCACCGCGTGCTGCGCCCCGGCGGGCGCCTATATCTCGCCGACGTCGTCGTGCAGCGCGAGTTGAAGCAGGAGGTGCGCGACGACCCCGACCTGTGGGCCGCCTGCGTCGCCGGCGCGCTTCACGAGCCGGAGTTCGCGGCGCTCGCGCTCGCCACCGGCTTTCGCGAGCCCAGGATCGTCGAGCGCTTCGACTGCTTTCGCGACACGAGCGCCGAGGCGAAGGTCGCGCGCGATTTGCGCGTGCAGGCGCTCAACTTCTGCGCGCGCAAGTAGCGCGCCGGCCGCGCGCGGCCGCATGAAACCATCGATCGAGGAGAGCGAAATGACTGCAATCACGCCACCCCGCGCCGCCGGGCGCGCAGCGATCCCGCCGCCTGCGGCGCACGCCGGCGTCTACGGCTGGACCACGGTGCCGGGCGCCCTCGTGAAGCCGGTGACGCTCGAGCGCGGCAACGTGCTGCGCATCCTCGATGGCCGTGGCACGCAGCTCACGCCCGCCTCGGGCGTGCTCTGGATCACCGAGGAGCGCAGCGCGAACGACACGGTGCTGCTGCCCGGCGATACGCATCGCCTCGGGAATCCGGGAACGACCGTCGTGCTCGCGTACCGGCCCGGCCGCATCGTGCTGGAGGTTCCCGCCGGGACCCAGGTGCCACGCCGGGTCGACATTGCCTGCGCCGAGGGTGAACCGGGGTATGCGATCGCGTTCGATGCGCGCGCGCGGCGCCGGATGTTTTCGACGATCGCCGCGGCGTGGCGCGACGCGCTGGCGGCCGTGCGCCGATTCTGGCATCGCGGCGGCCCACCGGTTCCGACCGGCGGCTGGCTCGAGCACGACACCGTGCTCTCGACGCGATACCGGCACGGCGGCAGTCGCGGCAGTCGCGCGGCGCCAGGAATCGAGCGCTGAGCGCGTCGCCACCGCATCGCCGTCCTTCAATCACCATCCGATTTTGCCGACCGAGGAGACCATGATGGCCGAGATCCTGCAAGCCCAACGCCCGCCCGCACCGCTCCCGACGATCATCTGCCTGCACGCGACCGGGGGGTCGGGTGCGCAATGGACGCCGTTCGCGGACTGGATGCGACTCGACTTCCGCGTGCTCACGCCCGATCTGTACGGGCACGGCGCGCTGCTGCCCTGGAACGGCGACGCCCGCGACATCGTGGCCGCGGACACGCGGCGCGTCGCGAGGCTCGCCGCCGCCGCGGGCGGCGATGTGCACCTGGTCGGGCACTCCTACGGCGGCGCGATCGCGCTGCGCGTGGCGCTATATCATCCTGAGCTCGTGGCGAGCGTCGCCGTGTACGAGCCGGTCGCGATGAGGATCCTGTTCGACTACAACCGAAGGCATCGCGCAGCGGCGGAAGTCGCGGCGGTCGCGGACACGATCCGCCGCGAGCTCAAGGGCGGCGACGCCACGCGCGCCGCGCGGCGCTTCCTCGACTACTGGTCCGGGGACGGCTCGTGGGAGCGGCTGGCGCCCGAGCGTCAAACGGCGCTCGCGCGTCGGATGCCGGTCGTCGACGCGCATTTCGCGTCACTGTTCGGCGACGCCGCCACGCTGCGAGACTACCGGCGTCTCGACGCTCCGGTGCTCCTGATGACGGGGCGCGAGACGCGAGCGTCGGCACGGCGCATCGGCGAGCTGCTCCGCTTCGCGCTGCCCCACGCGGAGTCCGTGACGTTCGAAGCGATCGGACATCTCGGGCCGGTCACGCACGCGGCGACGATCGCGCAGCAGATCGCCCGGTTCATTCGCCGCATGGCCGCCTCGGCGACGCCAACGCGCAAGGCCGCGTAGATGTGACCCGTCCGGCGCGCCCGCTCTCGCCCCGCACCGTCGGACTGATCTGCCTCGTCGTCACGTCCGCGGGCTGGGGCGTGAACTGGCCCGCGATGAAGCTGCTGCTGCGCGAGTGGCCGCCGCTCTTCGCGCGGGGCGTGGCGGGCGTGGCCGCGGCCGCAATCCTGGCACTGGTCGCCTGGCGCATCGGTGAGCGCCTTGCGGTTCCCCGCGCGCTCGTCGGCCGCATCGCGGCGGCGGCATTCGTCAACGTGTTCGCCTGGATGGGCTTCACGACGCTCTCGCTGCGCTGGCTCACCGCCGGACAGGGGGCGCTGCTCGTCTATACGATGCCGATCTGGGCGATGCTGCTCGCGTGGCCGGTGCTGGGAAGAGCGCCGCGCGGCCGCGATCTCGCCGCATTGGCGCTTTGCATCGCCGGGATCGCGGCGCTCGTCGGCGGCAGCGGCGCTTCGCTCGCGCTCGAGCGGCTGCCCGGCATGTTGTTCGCGCTGGCCGCGGCCGTGCTGTTCGCACTGGGCACCGTCGTCCTCAAACCGCTCGCGCTGCCGCCGTTCGCGGCCGTCGCGTGGCAACTCGCGATCGGCTGCGTACCGATGGTCGCGCTCGGCCTCCTGTTCGAGCACCCGAGGCTCGATGCGCTGACGCCGCTCGGCTTCGGCCTGATGGCCTACATGACGGTCGTGCCGATGGGCGTCTGCTATCTCACTTGGTTCGCGGCGCTGCGCCGCCTGCCGCCGGACATCGCATCGATGGCGACGCTGCTGACGCCGGTCATCGGCGTTTGCGCCGCCGCGCTCGTGCTGGGCGAGCCGTTCGGAGCGCGCCAGATGCTGGCGCTCGCGGCGACGATCGGGGGGCTCGCGCTCGTCGTACGCCGATGACCTCCTGAATATTCGCCTCGCCGGCGCAGGATATTCGCGTGCCTTCGAGCGGCTGCGCGCGGAATCTCGGGCCGTGTTCGACACTCTTCCGAGCCACGCTCCGATTGCGCTGCGGGACGGCCCGGTCGCGCGCAGGCGCAGCGCAACCGGCCGTCGCTCCGCAGCCACCCTCCCATGCCAGGTCAAATCCGTACACAATGGGGTCCCGTCCCGCACGGACCGCGCCCTGCCCATGAATCACCGGCCCCTGCCGTCGATCGAACGCCCGGACCGCATGACGCGCGCCGTGGTTTTCGTCGATCTCTTCGAGTCGGTGCGCCTGATGGAGGCCGACGAGGACGACACGGTGCTGCGCTGGCGGCAACTGGTCGACTGCATCGAGCACGAGATCCTGCCGGCGCACGAGGGCAGGCTGGTCAAGAGCCTCGGCGACGGCCTGCTGCTCGAGTTCCCGCGTGTGGCGCCGTCGGTTGCCGCGGCATTCGCGATCCAGAAGCGCTGCGACGACGCCAACGCGGACGCGCCGCCGGCGCGGCGGATGCTGCTGCGGATGGGCGAGCACGTTGGCGCGCTGATCGCCGATGCTCATGACGTGTATGGCCAGAGCGTCAACCTGGCGGCACGCCTCACGACCCTCGCGGGGCCGGGCGAGATCGTCGTTTCCGCGGCGGTGCGCGACGAGCTCACGCCGGTGCTCGACGCCGACATCGAGGACCTCGGCGACTGCTACCTCAAGCACGTCTCGCAGCCGGTGCGCGCGTACCGCATCTCGCCGCCCGGCGCGCATCCGGTGATCGTGCCGCCGGCGTCCGCGCTGGAGCTGCGCCCGGTGATCGCGGTGATTCCGTTCGCCTCGCGCGACGCCGATCCGCGCTACCACCTCCTCGGCGAATTGCTCGCGGACGAGGTGATTTCCGGATTGTCGCAGTGCGCCGAGCTGCACGTGATCTCGCGCCTGTCGACGACGGCCTTTCGCGAGCGCAGTGCGACGCTCGCCGAGGTCGGCGCGCACCTGCACGCGCACTACGTGCTCTCCGGCGCCTACCGCGTCGCCCGGCGCCGCGCGATGCTGACCGTCGAGCTCGCCGATGCGCGGACCGAGCACGTCGTCTGGTCGAACGAGCTGGCGGCCGACGTCGCGCGCGTGCTTCGCCACGAGGACGACCTGATCGAGCGCATCGTCGCGGAGACCAGCCGCACGATCATCGCCGCCGAGCTGCAGCGCGCGCAGGCACGCGCGCTGCCGACGCTGGAAGGCTACACGCTGCTGCTGAGCGCGATCGCGCTGATGCACCGGCTGTCGCTCGCCGATTTCGACCGCGCGCGGGAGATGCTGCAGGCGCTGATCGATCGCGTGCCGCGCCAGGCCGTGCCGTATGCCTGGCTCGCCAAATGGCACGTGCTGCGCGTGCAGCAGGGGTGGGCGGAGGATCCGCGGTCGGAGGCCGCGCTCGCGCTCGAATGCACGAAGCGGGTGCTCGAGCTCGATGCGCGCTGTGCGCTCGCGCTCACGATCCATGGCTTCGTGCACACGAACCTGCTGAAGCAGTTCGACGCCGCCGCCGAAAGCTACGACCTCGCGCTGTCGGTGAATCCGAACGAGTCGCTCGCCTGGCTCCTGAAGGGGACGCTGCACGCGTTCAAGGGTGAAGGAGCGCAGGCGGTCGAGGGAACGTCGCGCGCACTGCGCCTGTCGCCGCTCGATCCGCTCCGCTATTTCTACGACTCGCTATCGGCCACGGCGGCGATGTCGGCCGGACACTACGAGCAGGCGATCGCATTCGCCCGAAGCTCGCTGCGCCTCAATCGCACGCATACGTCGACCTACCGCGCGCTGGCGATTTCGCAATGGCAGCTCGGGCGCCATGAGGACGCAAGAAGGTCGGTTGCGGAATTGATGCGGCTCGAGCCCTCGCTCACGGTGTCGAAATGGCTGGAACGCTCACCGAGCAGCGCATTTGCCACCGGACGGATGTGGTCGGACGCATTGCGTCAGGCGGGAATGCCCGGGTAGCGGCGCCGCGTCTGCGCGCCAACGCGCGCCGCGCGGGAGTTGTTCGGATAGTTGCTTGAACGTTGTCTGTCGGGGAGGGGGACGATCATGAGCGGGATGGGACCCTTGGGCGGTGCAGGCGGGGCGGGCGGCGCAGGCGGGGCCGGCTTTCTCGGCGGTGCGGGTGGCGCCGGAGGGGCGGGAGGCGCCGGCGGGGCCGGAGGCGCGGGTGGTGCCGGCGTCACGCGCTGGTACGGCGGCTACGGGACGCCGCTCGTCACCGATGCGCTGATCAAGCATCGCGACGGCATCGTCTCGACCTGGGTACCGTCGCCGTACGCCGCCCAGTTGAACCTCGAGGACCTGGCCAATCTCGAGCGCTGGGAACCCTGGGTGCGAGGTGCGGTGTTCGATTTCGAGCTCGTGTCGAACCTGTACTTCACGCGGCACACCGATCCCTGGCCGAATGCGGCGAATCCGAGCGATTGCTTCACGCTGTGGCACTGGGACGTCGGCGGCGCGGTCGCGGCACCGAGCGCTTCCGCGCAGCGCATCGCGACCTTCATTCGGCCCGGTATCGCGATATTCCAGGCGCAGCTCGACCTCGTCGACGGCTACGCGGACCTGCGCGAGGATCGCGCGTCGGAAATCCTCGCGCAGCTCGGTCCGGGGGTCGCCTTCTGGAGCTCGGTCGTGCACCTGCATCCCGATCGCCACAAGTGGACGCTGGAGCTGCTCGACACCGCGCTGCGCCTCGCGAACTTCGCCGAAATGCGCTTCAAGCAGGCGCTCGCGTGCCGGCGCCCGATCGATTTCTCGCCGCAGATCCAGCCGCTGATCCTGACGCCGGGCCACGGGTCGCTGCCGAGCGGCCACGCGACGGAAGCGCATCTCGTCGCCTCGATCCTGCTGACCCTTTACGGCGGCGTCGGCGCGAATCTCGGCACGCTCTACGCCGAGCAGCTCCTGCACCAGGCGGGACGCATCGCGGCCAACCGCACCGTCGCCGGCGTGCACTTCCCGGTCGACAGCGCCGCGGGCGAAATGCTCGGCCTCACGCTCGCCGACTACCTGCTGTGCCGCTGCGCCCCGCTCACGACGGGCGGATCGTCGCCGCTGTCATTGACGTCATGGCGTTTCCTCGGTCCCGCCTACGCGCCCACCGACGACTTCGACAACCGGAAGCTGTTCGACACCACCAGCGGCACGCGCGCCGCGACCGCGACGCTGCCGCCATTCGTCGACATTCCGCCCACCGGTTCCCCGATCCCCCCCGTCGCCGCGTCGCCGATCCTCAACTGGCTGTGGGCGAAGGCGAGCGGCGAGTGGAACTGACGGCGCGCGGGAGGAATGCATGGCCATTCGCAGCGGAGCATCCGCTCAGCCCTCGGGCAACTGGACGCCGCTCGACAGCATCGGCTGGATCGACCGGCGCTGGATCGACGGCTCGCTCGGTCCCACGCGGATCGACCCGTACTGCGCCTGGGCCGAGGCGACCAATTACGCCTACCTCTATCCGAACACGCGCCCGCAATGGCTGCCGCTGATCCTCGAGGTCAGCGGCAACGCCGACGCGCATGCCGCGACGGCCGCGCAGTTCGCCGAGCACATCGCGACGCTGCGCGGCGGCGCGGAGGAGTTCTGGATCGAGATTCCGGCCGTGTACCGCTACCCGCCGCGGGGGTTGGAGAACACCACCTATTTCACGGCGATCGTCACGCAGGAGTTCTTCAGCGTGCTCACCGGCGAACAATGGCTGCGCGACGCGATCGCGGCGTTCGAGCTCTGTCTGCCGGTCGTGCCCGCCAACGACTTCGCCGCCAAGCCCGCGCCGCAGGCGCGCATCGTCAACCCGCCGGAAACCCTCGTCGCCATCATCGACGACGGGCTCGCGTACCTGAACGAGCGGTTCCGGAAGGACGACGGGTCCTCGCGGGTCGAGTACTACTGGAACCAGGAGCCGATCACGCCGACGTCGGTCAAGCCGGCGTACGGCGCGATTGCGCCGGGACTCGGCTACGGCTGGGAGCTGCGCAAGGGCGGCGCGAAGGGGATCGACGCGCTGCTCGCCGCGGCGACGCACCCCGCGGGCGGGCTCGTCGACGAGGACGAGGGGTACCGGCTCTCCGGCGTCACCGACCACGGCGTCCCCGCCAACCGCTCGGCGCGAAAGCGCATGGGGCATGGCACGCACGTGATGGACCTCGCGTGCGGCGCCTCACCCGGAGACACCGGGACCGCGCATCCGATCATCGCCGTGCAATTGCCGAGCCGCACGACGCGCGACACCTCCGGCGCCACGCTGTACAAGCAGGTGCTCGATGCGATGCGCTACATCCTCGCGTGCGCGCAGGAACTCGCGAACCTCCACCAGACGCCCGACTGGCCGGTGGTGGTGAACCTAAGTTACGGCACGATCGCGGGTCCGCACGACGGCACCGGCAAGCTCGAGGCCGCGCTCGACCAGATCATCGAGGCGCGCCAGGCGCCGCTGGCGGTGGTGCTGCCCGAGGGCAATTGCCACCTCTCACGCTGCCATGCGCATTTCGGCCTGAACCCCGGCGCGGTGCGGACGCTCGACTGGCGCGTGCTGCCCGACGACGCGACGCCGAGCGAGATGCAGGTGTGGCTTCCCCGCTACACGAGCGCGGGCACGCCGCCGCAGGTCGAAGTCCAGGTCACCACGCCGTCGGGCGATGCGAGTCCGTGGGTGGCGCCCGGCGATTTCGTCGTCTGGCAACTGCCCGGCACCGGCGTGCTGAGCATGATCGCCTACCTGGCGCAGGTCGCCCAGAGCAATCGCGGCATGATCCTCGTGCTCATCGCGCCGACGGCCACGCTGCACCCGTCGCGCGAGGTCGCGCCGTCGGGACGCTGGCAGGTCGCCGTGAAGAACACGGGGGCGCAGGTCGACATCGATGCCTGGATCCAGCGCGACGACACGCCGTTCGGCTATCCGATCCGCGGCCGGCAGTCGCGCTTCGAAGATCCTGCATATGTGAAGCACGTTCCGGTCACCGGGCGCGACGACGAGACGTTCGATGCAACGGTCGCGACGTCGTGGGTGAGGCGGTCGATCACGCCGAACGCGATCGCCACCGGCTACAACAGCGTCGTCGTCGGCGGCTTCCGGCGCACCGACTGGCGGGCGGCGCCGTACTCGTCGTGCGGTCCGATCCTGCCGCCGCCAGCCTGGGCGACGCGCACCCGCGACGGGCCCGACGGGCTCACCGTCAGCGAGGATTCGCCGGCGCGATTCGGCGTGCTCGCGGCGGGCACGCGCAGCGGCTCGGTGTTCGCGATGAACGGCACCAGCGCGGCGGCGCCGCAAGTGACGCGCAAGATCGCGGACCTGCTGGCGGGCGGCGCTGCGAAGCCGATCTGGCAGGCCGTCGACCAGTTCTTCGCCGCCGAGGAAGCGAAGCCGCCGGCGAAGCCGCCACTCCCCGCGCAGCGCAAGGGCTACGGCCGCGCCGCGTTCCCACCGCTCGTGCACCCCAGGAACAAGGTCAGGCGCAATACGCCGCGCTGATTCCGTTCACGCGGGGCACTCGATCACGTCGCCGACGCGGGCGTCGCCTTCCCACGTCTCGAGGCGCACGCCGAACCCCCACAGCCTTCGCAGGTGCGCGACGACCTGCGCCGCCGCCTCGGTGAGCGGCCGCCCGCGCCGGCGATGATGCCGCAGCGTGAGCGAGCGGTCGCCGTCGCGCTCGTAGCGGACCACCTGCACGTCGGGCACGCGCGCGTCCTGCGCATGCTGCTGCGAGAGAAGCTTGCGCACGCGCTTGTAGCCGTGCTCGTCGTGGATGCTGTCGACGACGAGGTCGCTCTGCTCGGCGTGGTCGGCGATCGCGAACAGATGGAACTCGCGAATCAGCCGCGGCGACAGGTACTGGGCGACGAAGGACTCGTCCTTGAAGTTGCGCATCGCGAAGTCGAGCGTCCTGCGCCAGTCGCTGCCGGCGATGTCGGGGAACCAGGCGCGGTCCTCGGCATCGGGATCCTCGCAGATGCGCCGCAGGTCGGAGAACATCGCGAACCCGAGCGCGTAGGGGTTGAGCCCGCTGTACGCCTTCGAGTCGTATGCCGGCTGCGCGATCACGTTGGTGTGGCTCTTGAGGACCTCGATCATGAAGCCGTCGTCGACCAGCCCCTTCTCGTGCATCCGGTTGAGGATCGTGTAGTGCCAGAACGTCGCCCAGCCCTCGTTCATCACCTTGGTCTGAGCCTGCGGGTCGAAATACTGCGCGAGCTTGCGCACGATGCGCACCAGCTCGCGCTGCCAGGGCTCGAGCTTCGGCGAGTGCTTCTCGACGAAATACAGGATGTTCTCCTGCGGATCGGCCGGGAAGCACTCCTTCGCGCTCTTCGGCTGCCGCGGCGCCTTCTCCGGCAGCGTGCGCCACAGGTCGTTGAACTGGCGCTCGCGGTGCGCTTCGCGCGCCTTCAGCCGCTCCGTCTCCGCCTTCAGCGTCGGCGCGGCGGGCCGCCGATACCGGTCGACGCCGTGCGCCATCAGCGCATGACAGGCGTCGAGCATCTCCTCGACCGCCGCGGCGCCGTGCCGCTCCTCGCACTCCATCACGTAGCGGCGGGCGAAGACCAGGTAGTCGAGGATCGCCTCCGCGTCGGTCCACTGCCGGAACAGGTGATTGCCCTTGAAGAAGGAGTTGTGGCCGTAGCAGGCGTGCGCGATGACAAGCGCCTGCGTGGCCATCGTGTTCTCCTCCATCAGGTACGCGATGCACGGGCTCGAATTGATGACAATCTCGTAGGCGAGACCCTGCATGCCGCGCCGGTAGGCCTGCTCGTTGCGGATGAACTCCTTGCCGTACGACCAGTGCGGATAGCCGATCGGCAGCCCGCTCGACGCGTAGGCATCGAGCATCTGCTCGGAAGTGATGATCTCGACCTGGTTCGGGTACGTGTCCAGCCCGAACTCGACCGCGACCTTGGCGATCTCGACGTCGTAGCGCTCGAGCAGGTCGAAATCCCAGTCGGCACCGTGGGAAATGGGGCTCATGGCCTGCACCTCACTGCCTTGCCGGGCTCATTGCGACTCCTTGCGGAACAGCTCCCGGAACACCGGATAGATCTGCTCGCGCTCGGTCGCCCGGCGCATCGCCAGGTTGCCGGCGGTCTCGGCGACCCGCTCGTACTCGGCCCAGAGCGACGACGAATGCTCGCTCGAGTTCGGCGCGGCAAGCTCCAGGTAGGCGTAGTAGCGCGTTGCCGGGAGCAGCTTCTCGCGCAGGAACCGGGCGCTGCGCGCCGGATCGGCGCCGAACGCATCGCCGTCGGAGGCCTGCGCGACGTAGACGTTCCAGCCGCGCGCGTACCGCTCGGCGCGAATCTTCTCGGCGAGGTCGAGCGCCGAGAAGACGACCGTGCCGCCGGAGCGCGTGTCGTGGAAGAACGTGTCCTCGTCGACCTCCTCGGCGTCGTCGGTGTGGCGGATGAAGACCAGGTCCACCTCGCCGTACTTGCGCGTGAGGAACAGATAGAGGAGCGTGAAGAAGCGCTTGGCGAGGTCCTTCTTGTCCTCGTCCATCGACGCCGAGACGTCCATCAGGCAGAACATCACCGCGCGCGCGATCGGCTCCGGCCGCAGGACGCGGTTGCGATAGCGCAGATCCGGCTCGTCGATGAACGGCAGCTCGCCGAGGCGCCGCGTGCGCCGCTGGAGCTGCTCGTAGATCTCGGCCGCGCGATCGGCCTGCCCGACCGCGACCGCGACGGCAAATTCGGCCTCGAGCGCCTCCAGCTCGCGCGCGAGGCTTCCGCCGAGCGCGATCCGGCGCGCCAGCGACTGGCGCAGCGTGCGCACGACCGCGAGATTCGCCGGCACGCCGGTCTTCGCGTAGCCGGCGCGGACGCTGCGCTTCTGCTCGGTGCGCCCGAATTCCGTGCGCGCGAGGTTCGGCAGCTCGAGGTCGTCGAAGAAGATCTGCATGAACTCCTCGCGCGACAGCGAGAACACGAACGCGTCCTCGCTGTCGCCCTCGCCGGCGCTCGCGTCGTTGCCGCCGCCACCGCCGCCACCCTTCGGGCGCGGGATGCGATCGCCGGTGACGAACTCGCGGTTGCCCGGCAGCACGAATTCGCGGTCGCCGCCGCGGCCGAATCCGAACGAAGGCTCCGAGATGTCCTTCTTCGGCACGCGCACCTCGCCGCCCTGCTCCATGTCGGCCAGGCGCCGCTCGCCGACCATCTTCTTGACGGCGTCCTGGATGTGCGATTTGTAGCGGCGCAGGAACCGCTCGCGGTTGACGGCGCTCCTGCCGCGGCTGCTGGGTCGGCGGTCGATCAGGTGAAGCATGGGATGATCTCCGTCGTGTCCCGGTGCGCTACGAGGACTTGTGCACGCGCAGGTACCACTCGGCGAGCAAGCGCACTTGTTTTTCCGTATAGCCTTTCGCCACCATGCGTGCGACGAAGTTCTGGTGCTTTTCCTTCTCGTCGGCCGAGGCCTTCGCGTTGAAGGAAATCACCGGCAACAGGTCTTCCGTGTTCGAGAACATCTTCTTCTCGATCACCTCGCGCAGCTTCTCGTAGCTGTGCCACGCCGGGTTGCGGCCGCTGTTGTGCGCCCGCGCCCGCAGCACGAAGTTGACGATCTCGTTGCGGAAGTCCTTCGGATTGGCGATGCCCGCCGGCTTCTCGATCTTCTCGAGCTCGGCGTTCAGCGCCCCGCGATCGAAGCTCTCCCCGGTCTCGGGATCGCGGTAGTCCTCTTCCTGGATCCAGCAGTCGGCATACGTCACGTACCGGTCGAAGATGTTCTGCCCGTACTCCGAGTAGGACTCGAGGTAGGCGGTCTGGATCTCCTTGCCGATGAACTCGGCATAGCGCGGCGCGAGGTAGCCCTTGATGTGCTCGACGCAGTGCCGGCGCGTCTCGTCCGGGAGGTCCTCGCGGGCAAGCCGCTGCTCGAGCACGTACATCAGGTGCACCGGGTTGGCGGCGATCTCGGTCTGGTCGTAATTGAAGACCGCCGACAGGATCTTGTAGGCAAAGCGCGTCGACATGCCCGTCATACCCTCGTCCGGGCCCGCGTAATCCCGATACTCCTGTATCGTCTTGGCCTTGGGATCCACGTCCTTCAGCGTCTCGCCGTCGTACACGCGCATCTTAGAATAGACGCTCGAGTTCTCCGGTTCCTTGAGCCGCGTCAAGACCGAGAACTGCGCCATCATGTCGAGCGTCCCCGGGGCGCAGGGCGCGCCGGAGAGCGACGAGTTGGCGAGCAGCTTGTTGTAGATCTTGACCTCCTCGGACACGCGCACGCAGTACGGCACCTTGACGATGAAGATCCGGTCGAGGAACGCCTCGTTGTTCTTGTTGTTGCGGAAGGTGTGCCACTCGGACTCGTTCGAGTGCGCGATGATGATGCCGTTGAACGGAATCGCCGAGAAGCCCTCGGTGCCCTTGAAGTTGCCTTCCTGCGTCGCGGTGAGCAGCGGATGCAACATCTTGATCGGGGCCTTGAACATCTCCACGAACTCGAGCAGCCCCTGGTTCGCGAGGCACAGGCCGCCCGAATAGCTGTAGGCGTCCGGATCGTTCTGCGACAGGCTCTCGAGCTTGCGGATGTCGACCTTGCCGACGAGCGACGAGATGTCCTGGTTGTTCTCGTCGCCGGGCTCCGTCTTGGTGATCGCCACCTGGCGCAGCACCGACGGCTGGATGCGCACGACGCTGAAGCGCGACAGGTCGCCTTCGAACTCCTGCAGGCGCTTGACCGCCCACGGCGACATGATCCCGGTCAGGTAGCGCCGCGGAATGCCGTATTCCTGCTCGAGGGTGGCGGCGAAGCGCTCGGGCGCGAACAGGCCGAGCGGCGATTCGTTGACCGGCGACCCCTTGAGCGAATAGATCGGCCGCGATTCCATGACCGCCTTCAGCCGTTCCGCGATCGACGACTTGCCGCCGCCGACCGGGCCCAGCAGATAGAGGATCTGCTTCTTTTCCTCGAGTCCCTGGGCCGCATGCTTGAAGAAGGCGACGATCTGCTCGATCGCCTCCTCCATGCCGTAGAACTCGCGAAATGCCGGATAGCGCCGGATGACGCGATTGCCGAAGATCCGCCCGAGCCGCTGGTCGTTGCGCGTATCGACGAGTTCCGGCTCCCCGATGCACGCGACCATCCGTTCGGCCGCGGTCGCGTACGCTCCCGGCTCGCGCCTGCACAAATCGAGATACTCTTCGACGCTCATCTGCTCCGCCTGCGTGGCGGAGTAGTTCGAGCGGAACTGCTCGACAACCGTAGCCATCATCCGTTTCCCAAAAAAGATTGCCAGTACATCATGTGCCGAACAACTGTCATTCCATGCCGCTTTTCGGCGTACCGGAGCGGCTGACAGCTTGGTATTTTTGGGAAGTGCTTCGGCAACGCTTCTTACGCTGCGATCCGCCACAGAAAAGGCGCGGCGGGGCATTCGGCCGCCGGAGGCGGCATGCGGCGTACTCGCCAGCATGGTCGTCGGAGGTCCGGTCAACTTACTCGGCTGCATAACGCGTGCCAGCCGTCGGCCGTTGACACGAGCGCGCGCTACGCCGGTCCGCTCGTCGACGTTGTCAGCAGTCGTGCGAGTTCGCCGCTAACGATCAGGCGCTGCAGATCGCTCGCGCCGCCAACGAGCACGCCCTTGACGAACACCATCGGGAAGGTCGGCCAGCCGGTCCACATCTTCAGCGCGTTGCGGCGGCGCCAGCCGCGCAGATAGCTCCCGTACTCGAGATACCGGTAGGGAATGCGGGCGGCATCCAGCGCCCGGCGCGCCCGCCCGGGATGCGGGTTCTGTCGCATGCCCACGACAACCACGTCGTTCTCCATCACGGCCTGTTGCACTTCGCGCACGATGTCGGCGTTGCGCGTCGCGATCCGCTCCCGGATCGCCGGGTGAATCCGAGATTCTTCGAGAACGGGGCGAGGCAAAATGTTCCGCCGTCAGCCACCGACCGCCCGCAAATCGAGCACGTGCGAGTGCCCGAGCCAGAGCGCGCAATCGCGGTGATCCCGCAGCGGGTCGCCGGTGTTCGGGTGGACGAACACGTCCAGGCCGGCGTGATTGAGCACGAGCCAGCCGACGATCTCGGCAAAGTGTGCAGGCGCGAATGCAATCTGGTAGCTCCACATCGGGTGGGGGCCTACGGGCCTCTCGTGAAAGCGGCCCATTTCGACCCTGTCGCCGAAGTGGCCGGCGACCAGGTCGCGCAAGGTCCGGGCCGCATCGCGGCTCGCGGCCGCGAAGTACACGTGCGCGTGCCAGCTCGTTATCGCGCGGGTGTCGATGATGACGCTACCAGGCGGCGACACCGCCGTCCGAGCGGGGATCGGTGCCGCCGCGCAACATGCCCGTGGGATCGCGCAGGATCGCGCCGGCGTGTCCAACCGCTTCGTCGTACGCGTCCAGCATCTCGATCTCGTGCCCGCGCGCGCGCAAGTCCTCGACGACGTCAGGGGCAAAGCGCGATTCGAGCTTCAGCGAGTCGGTCGCCTGGCCCCACGTGCGCCCGAGCAGCCATCGCGGCGCGCCGATGGCGGCCTGCGGATCCATCCCGAAGACCGCACAGCGCGTGAAGACGGCGCTTTGCGTCTGCGGCTGGCCGTCGCCCCCCATGTTGCCGTAAACCATCGTCGTGTGGTCGTCGAGCAGCGCGAGCGCCGGATTGAGCGTGTGGAACGGCTTGCGCCCGGGCCGCAGCGCGTTCAACGCGCGCTCGTCCAGCGAAAAGCTGCAACCGCGGTTCTGCCAGTTGACCCCCGACTCCCGCAGCACGATGCCGGCTCCGTATTCGTGGTACAGGCTCTGGATGAAGCTTACCGCCCGCCCGGAACCGTCGATGACGCCCATCCAGATCGTATCCGCCTGGCCCTTCCCGGCACCCCAGGGAGCGGCACGCCGCCGGTCGATGCGGGTGGCAAGCGCACGGATGTGGTGCGGCGCGAGCAAATCCTGTGCATCGATGCTCATGTAGGCGGGATCGGTGACGTGGCGGTCGCGCACGCCGAACGCCTGCTTCACCGCCTCCACGCAAAGATGCACGTAATCCGCGCCGCCGGAGTCGGTCGCGCCGACGTCGAGCGCATCGAGGATGCCGAGGATCATCAGCGACACGACCCCCTGCGTCGGCGGCGGCAGGTTGTAGACCGTGCCCCGCGAATGCGCGAGCGCGAGCGGCGTGCGCCATTCGGTCCGGTGCGCGCGCAGGTCGTCGATCGAGAGCGGGCTGCCGGCCGCCGCGAGATCGCGCGCGATCGAGCGCGCGAGGTCGCCGCGATAGAAGTCGTCGAGGCCCGCGGTCGCGAGCTGCTGCAGCGTCGCCGCGAGGCGCGGCTGGTGGAAGGGGGCGCCGACCCGCGGCACCATCCCGTCGGCGAGGAACGTCTCGTCGAACCCCGGCTGGCCGCGCAGCCCGGCGAGCTTCGCCGCCGTCGTCGCCTGCTGGCTGCGCGTGACCGGGATGCCGTGCCGCGCATAATGAATCGCGTCGGCGAGCAGCCGCGACAGCGGAAGCCTGCCGCCCAGCCCCTCCCGGCTGTAGTCGAGCGCCAGCGACCATCCGGCGAGCGTGCCGGCGACCGTGCTCGCGGCGAGCCCGCCGCGAAACGGGATGCTGTCGAGCCCCTGCTCGCGGTAGAACGCGGGCGTCGCGCGCGCGGCGGCCGCGCCGCATGCGTCGATTGCGCGCGGCGTCTCGCCGGGGACGTGGATCAGCCAGAACGCGTCGCCGCCGATCGAGTTCATGTGCGGATAGACGACGGCGATCGACGCGGCGGCGGCCACCATCGCCTCGATCGCGTTGCCGCCGTCGCGCAGGATCGCCACCGCGGACTGCGCCGCGAGCGAGTGCGGCGCCACCGCCATGCCGCGCATGCCCCAGGTCGCGCTGTCGTTGCCCCTCATTCGTGCGTCACGTCCGTGCAAGACGAGGCCCAAGTGTACCGTGCGCCGCGGCGCGCGCCGTCCGCGCCGGAATTGCGTTTTCCGGGATCATTGGACAAACTAGCGCGCCACCTCCAACCCGGCGGGGACAATGGACGGGCTGCTTCGCATTTCCACCCTGATCGATCGCATGAACGAGCGGATCGGCAGGCTCGCCGCGTGGCTGGGCCTGGTGGCGGTCGTCGTCTGCACCGCCAATGCCGTCGCGCGCTATGCGTTCAGCCTCGCATCCAACGCGTGGCTCGAGCTGCAGTGGTATTTCAATTCCGCCGTGTTCCTGCTGGTCGCCGCCTACGCGCTGAAGCGCAACGAGCACGTGCGCATCGACGTCATCAACGGCAAGCTCTCGCCGCGCGCCCAGGCGTGGATCGACATCTTCGGCGCCCTGTTCATGCTGCTGCCCGCCGTCGCGATCATCGCCTGGTATAGCTGGCCGTCGCTGATCAACTCCTTCGAGATCCAGGAGTATTCGTCCGACCCCGGCGGATTGATCCGCTGGCCGGTGCGGCTGCTGATTCCGGTGGCGTTCACGCTGCTGGGGCTGCAGGGAATCTCCGAGATCATCAAGCGCTTCGCCTTTCTGAAAGGGCTCCTTCCCGCCACCGAGTTCGAGAAGAAGAGTCACTGATGCCATTCGAATGGATGGCGCCGCTGATGTTCGCCGGCCTCGTGGTGTTCCTGCTGCTCGGCTATCCGGTCGCCTTCTCGCTGGCGGCCAACGGCCTGTTGTTCGGGCTGGTCGGCATCGCGCACGGCAACATCGAGCCCGCGCTGCTGCAGGCGCTTCCCGAGCGGGTGCTCGGGATCATGGCGAACTCGACGCTGCTCGCGATCCCGTTCTTCACGTTCATGGGCCTGATCCTCGAGCGCAGCGGCATGGCCGAGGACCTGCTCGACACGATCGGCCAGCTCTTCGGGTCGATCCGGGGCGGCATCGCCTATGCGGTCGTCTTCGTCGGGGCGCTGCTCGCGGCCACCACCGGCGTGGTCGCCGCGTCGGTGCTCGCGATGGGGCTGATCTCGCTGCCGGTGATGATGCGCTACGGCTACGCGAACTGGCTGTCGACCGGCGTCATCGCCGCGTCGGGCACGCTCGCGCAGATCATTCCGCCGAGCCTCGTGCTGATCGTGCTCGCCGACCAGATGGGCGCCTCGGTCGGCGACTTCTACGAAGGGGCGCTCATCCCCGGGCTGTCGCTCGCCGTGCTCTACGGGGTCTGGGTCGCCATCGTCTCGCTCACCCATCCGCAGGCGGCGCCCGGCTGTCCGCCGGAGGCGCGCACGCTCTACGGCGCGAGGCTCGTCGTCAAGGTGTTCACGTCGATGATCCCGCCGCTCGTGCTGATCTTCCTGGTGCTCGGCACGATCTTCCTCGGCATCGCGACGCCGACCGAAGGCGGCGCGATGGGCGCGAGCGGCGCGATGATCATGGCGCTCGCGCGGCGCAAGCTGACCTATACGGTGCTGCGGCAGGCGATCGAGTCGACGGCGACGATGACGAGCTTCGTGATGTTCATCCTCGTCGGCTCGACGGTGTTCAGCCTCATCTTCCGCGGCATGGACGGCGACCTCTGGGTCGAGCACCTGCTCACCAGCGTTCCCGGCGGGGCGCTGGGCTTCCTGGTCGTCGTGAACGTGATGATCTTCCTGCTCGCGTTCTTCCTCGACTACTTCGAGATCGCGTTCATCATGGTGCCGCTGCTCGCGCCGGTCGCGCAGAAGCTCGGCATCGACCTCGTCTGGTTCGGCGTGCTGCTCGCGGTCAACATGCAGACGTCGTTCCTCCATCCGCCGTTCGGCTTCGCGCTGTTCTATCTGCGCAGCGTCGCGCCGCGGAGCGTGCGCACGTCGGAGATCTACTGGGGCGCGATCCCGTTCGTCGCGATCCAGGCGCTGATGGTCGCCGTCGTCATCGCGTTCCCGCGGATCGTCACCGGCAACATCTCGGAGGCGGCAGGCGCGATCAAGGGCTCCGGCGCCGAGGAGCTGCGGCGCCAGATCGAAGGCGAGCCGCGGGCGACGCCGTCGCCGGGGGACAAGGCGCAGCCGGCCGCGCCGAAATCCGAGGATGCCGGCGCGGAGCTCGAGCGGCTGCTGAAGGGACAATAGTCGCTGCCGCGACCAAAACTTAGCGCGGAATCGATCACTTCCCGAGCGCGTGGCTGTACGCGAACGTCTCGTACGTGAATTCCGCGGCGCGGTGCCAGAGGAATTCCTCGTTGCGAAACGCCTTCCACGGCTCGTAGATCTTCTTCCACGCCGGGTTCTTCCCGGCTTCTTCCTCGTAGAGCTCGGACGATGCCTTCAGCGCGGCGCGCATGATGTCGTCGGAGAATGCGTGCAGCTTGACGCCGTTCTTCACCAGGCGCTGCAGCGCGGCCAGGTTCTTGAAATCGTACTTGGCCATCATGTCGATGTTCGCCTCGTACGAGGCCGCCTCGATCGCCGCCTGGTACTCCTTGGGCAGCTTGTCCCATTCCTTCGTGTTGACGTAGAACGAGTACATCGAGTTGCTTTCCCACCAGCCGGGGAAGTAATAGTGCGGCGCGACCTTGTAGAAGCCGAGCTTCTCGTCGTCGTACGGACCGACCCATTCGGCGGAGTCGATCGCGCCGCGCTCGAGCGCCGGATAGATGTCGCCGCCGGCGATCTGCTGCGGCACGGCGCCGAGGCGCGCCATCACCTCGCCGCCGAGGCCGGCGATGCGCATCTTCGCCCCCTTGAGGTCGGCGACCGTCTTCACTTCCTTGCGCCACCAGCCGCCCATCTGCACGCCCGTGTTGCCGGCGGGGAAGGAAATGATCGCGAAGTCGCGCAGGAACGCGCGAATCAGGTCGAGTCCGCCGCCGTAATAGATCCAGGCATTCTGCTGGCGCTGGTTCAGCCCGAACGGCAGCGTCGTGTCGAACGCGAACGCCTTGTTCTTGCCCACGAAGTAATAGCTCGCCGTGTGCGCGCACTCGACGGTTCCCTGCTGGATCGCATCGACGACGCCGAAGGCAGGAACGATCTCTCCTCCGGCGAACACGCGAATCTGGAACTTGCCGCCGGTCAGCTCCTCGACGCGCTTCGCCACGACCTCGCCGCCGCCGTAGATCGTGTCGAGGCTCTTCGGAAAGCTCGATGCGCACCGCCAGCGAAGCGAGGGCAATGCGGGCGCCTGCGCGATCGCCTGCTTCACCGCCACCGCGCCGCCGGCGGCGATGCTCCCGCGCACCAGGAATTTCCTCCGGTCCATCTGCTCCTCCTCTTGTCGTTCGGTGATGGGGATGCGCAGTCTAGCCCCAAAAGCAGCGCAACGGGCAGCCGTGGTCCCTCGGGGGCTCGCGTTCCCGATCCGCGGAACGCGGCGGATGCGCGCGGCGGCGAAATCCGTGCCACCGGGCTTGCCGGCGATGCCGAACACGGCGGCCGATCGCGTGTCGAACAACCGGGTGTGCGGCACCGCACACCGCGATCGAAAATTCCCGAGTCACGAGGAGGTTTGGCATGCAACAGCTCAAGGACCTGATGAGCCGCGACGTGAAGATCGTTTCGCCCGACACGACGATCCGCGAAGCGGCACGGCAGATGCGCGACTGCGACTTCGGCATGCTGCCGGTGGCGGAGAACGATCGGATGATCGGTGCGATCTCCGACCGCGACATCGCGATCCGCGCAGTGGCCGACGACAAGGGGCCGGCAACCGCCGTGCGCGACGTGATGTCCGAAGGGATCTGCTGGGCGTTCGAGGACGAGTCGGTGGACGAGGCCGCGAAGATCATGAGCGAGCGCCAGGTGCGCCGGTTGCCGATCGTCAACCGCGACAAGCGGCTCGTCGGCATCGTGTCGCTCGGCGACTTCGCCGTTCAACGCTCCGAGATCAAACCTGCGGCGAGCGCGCTGTCCGCGATATCGCAGCACTAGGCGACACGCAGGGCCGCCGATGCGCGAAAGGGCGGGCCGACCGCCCTTTCGTTTGGGTCTTCGCCGATTTGCGGGACAGGTACGTGGCGTGACGTTGCGTCACCGGGCCGGGCTCTCGCCGGGCTGTGCGCCCATTTCGAGCATCAGCGTGTTGATCCGCTTCACGAAGGCGGTCGGATCGTCGAGCTGGCCTCCTTCGGCGAGCAGCGCCTGATCGAAGAGGACCAGCGCCCAGTCGTCGAATCGGCGCTCCTCGTCGCGCAGGCGCGCCACCACCGGGTGCTTCGGATTGATCTCGAGGATCGGCTTCGCCGACGGCCCGCGCTGGCCCGCCGCCTTCAGCATCCGCGCGAGATTGGCGCCGACGTCGTGCTCGTCGGCGACGAGGCACGCCGGCGAGTCGGTGAGGCGGCGCGTCATGCGCACGTCCTTGACCCGATCGCCGAGGCTCGCCTTGATCTTGTCGGCGAACGGCCGCAACTCGCTCGCCTCCTGCTCGCCCTGCTTGCGCTCCGTCTCGTCCTCGAGCTTGCCGAGATCCAGCCCGCCCTTCGCGACCGACACCAGCGCCTTGCCGTCGAATTCGGTCACGTGACTCACGACCCATTCGTCGACCCGGTCCGACAGCAGCAGCACCTCGATGCCCTTGCGGCGGAACACCTCGAGGTGCGGGCTGTTGCGGGCGGCATTGAAGCTCTCCGCCGTCACGTAGTAGATCTTCTCCTGACCCTCCTTCATCCGGCCGGCGTAAGCGGCGAGCGACACCGTCTGGTCGGCCGTATCGGCGTTTGTCGACGCGAAGCGCAGCAACTGCGCGATCTTCTCCCTGTTCGCGAAGTCCTCGCCCACACCCTCCTTCAGCGCGCGGCCGAACTCCGACCAGAACATCGCGTACTTCTCCTTCTCGTCCGCCGCGAGGTGCGCGAGCAGGTCGAGCACCTTCTTCGTGCTGCCGGCGCGCAGCGTCTCGATGTCCTTCGACTCCTGCAGGATCTCGCGCGAGATGTTGAGCGGCAGATCGCTCGAGTCGACGACCCCGCGCACGAAGCGCAGGTAGGTGGGCAGCAACTGCTCGGCGTCGTCCATGATGAACACGCGCCGCACGTACAGCTTGACGCCGTGGCGCGCCTCGCGGTCCCACAGGTCGAACGGCGCGCGCGCCGGAATGTAGAGCAGCAGCGTGTACTCCTGGCGCCCCTCGACGCGCGCGTGGGTCCACGCGAGCGGGTCGTCGAAGTCGTGGCCGACGTGCTTGTAGAACGCCTTGTACTGGTCGTCGGTGATCTCGCTGCGCGGCCGCGCCCAGAGCGCCGACGCCTGGTTCACCGTCTCGTCCTCGGCGCTCTTCTGCGGCTTGCCGTCCTTCCACTCCTCCTTCCGCATGAGGATCGGCTGCACGATGTGGTCGGAGTAGCGGCGGATGATCGAGCGCAGCCGCGCGCCCGCAAGCAGGTCGTCCTGCCCCTCGCGCAGGTGCAGCGTGATCGCGGTGCCGCGATCGGGTTTCTCCGCCATCTCGATCGAGAACTCGCCGCCGCCGTCGGATTCCCAGCGCACGCCCTGCGCGGCCTGCTCCCCGCCGCGCCGCGTGTGCACCGTCACCTTGTCGGCGACGATGAACGACGAGTAGAAGCCGACGCCGAACTGCCCGATCAGGTGCGCGTCCTTCTGCTGGTCGCCGGTCAGTTGCGCGAAGAACTCGCGCGTGCCGGACTTGGCGATCGTGCCGAGGTTGGCGATCACCTCGTCGCGGTTCATGCCGTTCCCGTTGTCGGCAACGGTGATCGTGCGCGCCGCCTCGTCGTAATCGATCCGGATCCGCAGGTCGGCATCGCCTTCGAACAGCGCCGGATTGTGCAGCGCCTCGAAGCGCAGCTTGTCGCAGGCGTCCGATGCGTTCGAGATCAGCTCGCGCAGGAAGATCTCGCGGTTCGAGTACAGCGAATGGATCATCAGGCCGAGGAGTTCCTTCACCTCGGCCTGGAAGCCCATCGTCTCGCGGGTGTCGTGCGTGGCGTGCGTAGCGTCCATGTGCGGGTCCGGTTGCTGCCTGCCGCGCTGCGCGGCGATAGGCGAGAGGCGCAATTCTAGGACATCGCCCATCGGGTACGCGGCCACCGCCCGTCCGCGGACGGGACCGTCTTCGTGAACCACTCCGGGAGCCGCCGGCCGGCTCCCGCATGTCGGCTCCTCGCTATCGTCGCGCGACGACCTCGGCAAGCGCGACGCGGTTCCTCCTCGAGGTTGCGTTTCTGGTTCTGCGCCATGGCCGGAAAATCCCGCCCCACGAGCAGGTGGAAGCCGAGCGGCGGCGGACCGGCGAGAACGTCGTAGATCGCGGCCGCGCCGCCCGGCACCGGATTCCTCCGGTTACCATGCGTCGCGAGCTCGAGCGCGCGCCGGCGCCACGCCGATCGCCTCGTTGCGCGAGTCGCGCGACGCCGATCATGCCGAACAAGAACACTCATCGCACCTCGTGGACCGCCGTGATCCTGCTCTGGCTGGCAGGCAACGGATTGCGCCTGACGATCCTCGCCGTCCCGCCGGTCATCGCGATGATCCGCGACGACCTGCGCCTGAGCGCCACCGAAGTGGGGCTGCTCAGCAGCGTTCCGCCCGCGATGTTCGCGATCGCCGCGCTGGCCGGATCGCTGCTCGTCGCCCGGCTCGGCGTGACCGCTGCGCTGGTCGGCGGCCTGCTCCTCGTCGCGGGCGGGTCGGCGCTGCGGGGGGTGAGCCCGAACTTCGCGATCCTGCTGCTGACGACCGTCGTCATGTCGGCCGGCGTCGCGATCATGCAGCCGATCATGCCGACGACGGTCCGCCAGTGGCTGCCCGAGCGGATCGGTCTCGGCACCGCCGTGTACACGAACGGCCTCCTCGTCGGCGAGATCCTCGCGGTGCTGCTCACGACACCGGTCGTGCTGCCGCTCGTGGACGGGAGCTGGCGCCTGTCGCTTCTCGCCTGGTCGGCGCCGATCGCGATCATCGCGCTCATCGTCTACGCGCTCGCGCCGCGCCCGCCGGCGGGGCATCCCGCGCACGCGGCGCTGCCGCGCAAGTGGCTTCCCGACTGGCACGTCGGGCTCGTCTGGCGCCTCGGCGCACTGTTCTGCTGCGTCAACGCCATCTATTTCAGCGCCAACGCGTTCATCCCGATCTACCTGGCGAGCCGGGGCAGGTCCGACCTGATCGGCGGCGCGCTGCTCGCGTTGAATCTCGGCCAGCTCCCTGCGTCGCTCCTGCTGCTCGCGATCGCGGGACCGCTCGAGCGCCGTGCCTGGCCCTACCTGGCATCCGGCGTGCTTTCGCTGCTCGGCATCGCCGGCCTCGTGTGGATGGTTGGCCCGGCGACGATCTTCTGGGCCGCGCTGCTCGGGTTTTCCGACGCCGCCGCGCTGATCCTCGGCCTGACGCTGCCGCCGCTGCTGTGCCGGCCGGAGGACGTTGCGCGCACGTCGGCCGGCACGTTCACGCTGAGCTACGGCGGCGCGGTGGCCGTTGCGGTGTTGAGCGGCGCCGTGTGGGACCTGAGCGGAGTGCCGGGCCTCGCGTTCGCGCCGCTCGCCGCATGTGCGGTCGCCCTGGTAACGGTCACGGGCGGCATGTGGCGGCGGAACGAATTGCATTAGCGGCGGCACGATCGACCGATGGCGACGGAATCCCGAAGAGCCGTGGTGGCCGCGATCGCGGGGAATCTCGCCATCGCGGTGGTCAAGTTCGTCGCCGCCGGCTTCTCGGGCAGCGCTGCGATGCTCGCCGAAGCGATCCATTCGCTCGTCGACACCGGCAACGGCGGGCTGATGCTCTACGGCATCCGCAGCAGCCGCAGGCCCGCGGATCCCGAGCACCCGTTCGGCTACGGGCACGAGCTCTACTTCTGGACGCTCGTCGTCGGCATGCTGATCTTCGGCGTGGGCGGCGGCATGTCGATCATCACCGGGATCGTCCACATCGCGAGCGCGACCGCGACCGAATCGAGCCTCTGGAATTACGCGGTGCTTGCCGCGGCGGCGGTGTTCGAGAGCACCTCGTGGTGCTTCGCCTGGCACGCGTTCCGGATCGAGCGGCGCGGCCGCGGCATCGTCGAGACGATCCAGGCGAGCAAGGATCCGACGACGTTCTCGGTGCTGCTCGAGGATTCGGCGGCGTTGATCGGGCTCGCCCTCGCCTTCGCCGGCATCTTCCTGAGCGACCGCCTGGGAATGCCGTGGCTCGACGGCGCGTCGTCGATCCTGATCGGCGTCCTGCTCTGCGCGATCGCGCTCGTGATGGTGGTCGAGAGCCGGGGCCTGTTGATCGGCGAGGGCGTGGAAAAACGCACGGCGCAGGGCATTCGCGAGCTGATATCCGCCGAGCCTGCGGTCGAATCGATCGGCAAGCTCGTCACGATGTATCTCGGCCCCGACGACGTGATGCTCGCGATCGAGATCCGGTTCCGCCGCGACCATGCGGGCCTCGACACGCGACGCGCGATCGCGCGCATCACGCGGGCGATCCGCGACCGCCACCCGCGGATACGGCATGTGTTCCTCGACGCGTCGTCGATCGGCGAGTGATCCTGGGGAGCCTCCGAACTGCTTCGCGCGCGGGAGTGGTTCAGAGGCTCCTCAGAGCTTCGTTCCCGGCCCCGCCTCGCCATCCGCGTCGCTGCGCCGTGCGGGTGCCCACAGCACGGCGACGCCGATCAGCGCCGACACGACCGAGGCGCCGAAGACGGCGAGCTTGGCTGCCGCAAAATCGTCCGGCGCTGGAAACGCCTGGCCGGCGATGAAGAGCGACATCGTGAATCCGATGCCGGCGAGCGCCCCGGCACCCGCAAGCTGGCGCCACGAGTAGCCTTCGGGCTTCACCGCGACGCCGAGCCGCACCGCGAGTGCGCAGCCCAGCACGAGGCCGGCGGGCTTGCCGATCGCAAGTCCGAGCGCGATCGCGAGCATCATCGATCCGCGCCCGCCGAGAACGTCCGTCGACAGCTCGACGCCGGCATTCGCCAGCGCGAACAGCGGCAGCACGACGAAGCTCGACCAGGGCTCGATCGCACGCAGCGTGCGTGCCGCCGGCGATTCGAGACGGTCGTGGATGGCATCGAGCGAGCGCAGGGCCGGCGTCGACGGGCCGTGCCGGAGCACCGCCTTGCCGCGGCGCATCTCCGCGTTGACGATCGCATCGGCTTGCGCCATCAGCGCCGCGAGATTCGGCGGCGGCCGCGTTGGTATCAGGGCGGCGAGAATGACGCCGGCGAGCGTGGCGTGCAGTCCGCCGGCGTGCACGCACGCCCACAGCGCCACGCCGAGCAGCCCATAGGGCAATGCGCGATAGACGCCGGAGCGATTGAGCAGGATCAGCACCGCGGTGATCGCGGCCGCCGCGAGCAGGTACGGCGGATCGAGCCCGGTCGAGTAGAAGCCGGCGACGACCACGATCGCTCCGAGGTCGTCGACGATCGCGGCCGCCGTCAGGAAAACCCGCAATTCGACCGGTACCCGCCGGCCGAGCATCGCGATCAGCGCGACGGCGAACGCGGTGTCGGTCGCCATCGGCACGCCCCAGCCGTGCTGCCACGGACCCCGCGGTATCGCGATGGCGTACAGCGCGGCCGGCACGATCATGCCGCCGAGCGCCGCGGCGATCGGCAGGGATGCCGAGCGCGGCGTCGCGAGCCGGCCGACGGTGAACTCGCGCTTGATCTCCAATCCGACGACGAGGAAGAAGATCGTCAGCAGCGCGTCGTTGATCCAGCTCACGAGCGGCATTGCGAGCACAGCGGCGCCGAAGCCGAACGCCACCGGGGCCTGCCAGAACGCGGCGAATGCCGCGCCGAGCGGAGAATTGACGGCGACGACCGCGACAATCGACATCACGAGCAGCAGCACGCCCGTCGCCGGCGCCCAGCTCGCGAAATCGAGCGCGGCCGACTGCACGCGATGGCCGAGCGAGCCGAGCATCGCCTCCGACAGCGACGCCTCGTCCCAGGCGCCGTCGTAGCGCCGCCCGTTGATGAAGAACGTCGGGGTTATCCGCACGCCGCTGCGGCGCGCGCTCTCGATATCGGCGTCGACGCGCGCCCTGGCGCGGGCGATGGAAGCCGCATCGGTCGGCAATCCGGCATCGCGCACGACGGCGGTCAGGTCGGATTCGCTTAGCGCCTGCGAGCGCGTCATCAGCTCGACGTGGCCGCGCCAGAACGCGTCCTCGTCGCGCGCCCGCTCCGCGATGTCTGCGGCGCGGCGCGCGAGCTCGTTGCCCGTGAGCGGCCGCTGCCGGAAGACGTATCGCAGGCGATCGCCGAAACGGTCGCGGAGCCTGGCGATCTCCTCGTTCGCGGCCCGGCAGTACGGGCAGGCATAGCTTCCGTACTCGACCAGCGTCAGGTCGGCGCCGTCCGGGCCGAGGACGTGGTCGTTCCCCGCGTCGACCGGGCGGTCGAGCCGGTTCACGCTCGATGTGTCATCCATCGTCCGCGATTCGATGAGCGGTGTCCCGGGGCATACTGCGGGGAATTGTGCATGGGAAAGGCTGTCGATTCCAAAGCCGCCGCGCGCCGACGTTGCCGAGGCTCGCCTCGTTTTTCGAAAATTGCAGCAGCACGACCATCGGGAGCACCTCATGACGCGCGAAGCCGAGGTCCGGCGAACCTTGACGATGATCGCCGGCGGCGCCCTGCTCGGCGCGGCGGCGATGTTCCTGCTCGATCCCGACAAGGGCCGGCGGCGGCGCGCGCTCGCCCGCGACAAGGCGCGCAGCCTGCTCGCGCACACGCGCGATGCCGTTGGAGTGGCCGGTCGCGACGCCTCGCACCGCGTGCAGGGAATGCGCGCGCGGGCGCGCCGCTTCCTCGACGGCGGCGGCGCTCCCGATGACCTGCAGGTCATCGAGCGCGTGCGCGCGCGAATGGGCCGCATCGTCTCGCATCCCCATGCGATCCAGGTCGGCGCCAACGACGGGCGCGTCACGTTGAGCGGGCCGATTCTCGCCGACGAAGTGCAGCGGCTGCTCGACGTCGTGCGCACCGTGTGGGGCGTTTCCGACGTCGAGGACCGGCTCGTCGTCCACGAGCACCCCGAGTCGATTTCCAGCCTTCAGGGCGGGACCGACGAACGAGCGAACGACTCGCTGGTCGCGCACGGGAACTGGGCGCCGGCGTCGCGGATGGCGGCCGTGCTGGGCGGCGCCGGGATGGCGCTTATCGGGTTGCGGCAGCGCACGCCGGCAGGATGGGCACTGATCGGCGCCGGGGTCGGGCTGGCGGTCCGCGGCGCCACGAATCTTTCGATGACGCGGCTCGTCGGCGTCGCCACCGGCCGCTGCACGATCGAACTGAACCGGACGATCGAGGTGTCGGCATCACCCGACGCGGTCTACGACGCCTGGACGCACTGGGAGAACGTCCCGCGCTTCATGACGCATGTCGAGGAAGTGCGCGACCTCGGTGACGGCCGCACGCGCTGGATCGTCACCGGGCCGGCCGGAACGCGGCTGGAATGGGATGCGAGGACCACCCGGTCGCTGCGTCCCCAATGGCTGTCGTGGCGAACCGAAGCGGGCTCCCCGATGCAGCACGCCGGCTCGGTGCACTTCGAGCCGTTCGCCGACGGGACCCGGGTCGGCGTGAAGATGTCCTACGACGCCGGACGCGGTGCCGCACGCGCGCTCGGGCTCCTTCTCGGCAGCGATCCCCGGCGTCGGCTCGACGAGGATCTCGCACGGATGAAGGCGTTCGTCGAATCCGGCTCGCGGCCCGCGGCCGATGTGCGGCCGGCCGACGATGCGCGGCCGCCGCTGCATTAAACTGTCGTTTCCAGGAAAGGAAGCCTCG
This sequence comes from Casimicrobiaceae bacterium, assembly GCA_036375455.1. Taxonomy (GTDB): domain Bacteria; phylum Pseudomonadota; class Gammaproteobacteria; order Burkholderiales; family Casimicrobiaceae; genus VBCG01. Next base: position 35,607 of record DASURV010000209.1, read on the forward strand.
ACCTCAGGAGCCTGCGCATCGCTTCCCCTTCCGACGCTCGACGCCCGTGGATGCGCTCGAGGCACTGACCACGCGCGCGAGCCCCATCGGCTTGACCGATCCGGCGCCCGGTCCGGATGCGCTCGAGCCGATGCTGCGTGCCGCGATGCGCGCCCCCGATCACGGCCGGCTGCGGCCGTGGCAGTTCGTCATCGTCGCCGGCGCCGCGCGCGAGCGCCTCGGCGACGTGCTCGCCGAGGCCCTGCGGCATCGCGAACCGGCCGCTGCCGAGGCGGCCGTCGCAAAGGAGCGCGCGAAGCCGATGCGAGCGCCGATGATCGTCGTCGTCGCGGCGAAATTGCGCGAGCATCGCGGTGTCCCGGCGATCGAGCAGGTCATCGCGACCGGTGCCGCGGCGCAGAACATTCTCGTCGCCGCTCATGCGCTCGGCTTTGGCGGCTTCTGGCGCACCGGCGCTGCCGCGTACGACGTCGCGGTCAAGCACGCGCTCGGGCTGCGCGCGGACGACGCGATCGTCGGCTTCCTCTACCTCGGCACGCCGTCGGCGCCGGCGCCTGCCGCACCCGCGCCCAACGCCGGGGCGCACGTGACGTACTGGACCGGACCCGTCGCGACGTGACGCGCCGGGGACCGGGTGCAACGCGTTGCCCATAGCGTTGGAGAGGAGCATCATGTCCGAACACACGACCCTCCCCGACCGGGATCGGCAGCATCCGCGCGCCTACCCGGTTCTCTTCGCGAGCACGTTCGCGTTCATGATCTGCTTTGCGGTCTGGATGCTGTTGGGCGTCATCGGCATTCCGATCCGCGAGCGGCTCGGGCTCAACAACACCGAGTTCGGCCTGCTGACGGCGACGCCGGTGTTCCTCGGCGCGGTGATGCGCCTGCCGCTCGGCGTCTGGACCGACCGCTTCGGCGGGCGCATCGTGATGACGGTGCTGCTGCTGGTCGCAACGCTGCCGGTGTACGTGCTGAGCTATGCCACCGCCTACTGGCAGTTCCTCGCGATCGGCTTCGTGCTCGGCATCGTCGGTGCGGCGTTCGCCGTCGGCACGCCGTACTGCGCGCGCTTCTTCCCGCGCTCGAAGCGGGGATTCGCGATGGGCTTCTTCGGCGCGGGAACGATCGGCGCGGCGCTCAACATGTTCGTCGCGCCGCTGCTCGTCGAGGCTTACGGCTGGACGATCGTCCCCAGGGTGTACGCGGTCGCGCTGCTCGCGACGGCGGCGATCTTCTGGGCGCTGAGCGCGCCCGACCCCGGCGCGGGACGCGGCGGCGGCCCGACGCTCGCGCAGCAGCTCGCGGTGCTGAAGGACCGGCGCGTGTGGCGGCTGTGCCAGTACTACTCGCTCACGTTCGGCGGCTTCACCGCGCTGTCGCTGTGGATGACGCAGTACTTCGTGCAGGAGTACGCGGTGGACGTGAGGACCGCCGGCCTCCTGGCGATCGCCTTCGCGCTGCCGGCGGGCGTGCTGCGGGCGGCCGGCGGCTGGTTGTCGGACCGCCTCGGGGCGCACACGGTCACGTGGTGGGTATTATGGGTCGCGTGGATCGTGCTCTTCCTGATCTCGTATCCGCCCACCCAGCTCTCGGTGCGCACGATCGACGGAGCCGCGACGTTTCACCTGGGCTGGGCCCTGCTCCCGTTCACCGCGCTGCTGTTCGCGCTGGGCGCCGCGCTCGCCTGCGGCATGGCGTCGACGTTCAAGTACGTGAGCGACGAGTTTCCCGGCAGCCTCGGCGTCGTGAGCGGCATCGTCGGGCTGGCCGGCGGCCTCGGCGGGTTCCTGCTGCCGATCCTGTGGGGCGCGGTCCTCGACCTGACGCGAATACGCTCGAGCTGCTTCATGTTCCTCTATGGCGTCGTCTGGGTGTCGCTGATCCTGATCTACCTCACCGAGGTGCGCCGCGTGGAACTGGTGCGCCACCAGGCGTGAACGATCCGCGGCGCGGGCGGTCTCGCGTTCGGGCAGGTGCGGGGCGGCCGCACGCGCTCCGCGCGAGACCGGCGTAGACTGAAAACGGGCAGGGGATTGCACCGATGAGCCATTTTCTCGACCGCATGATGTTCCTCGCGCAGCACCGCGAGACCTTCGCCGGCGGGCATGGCGAGACGCGCACCGAGGACCGCAAGTGGGAGGACGCGTACCGGCTGCGCTGGCAGCACGACAAGATCGTGCGCTCGACACACGGCGTGAACTGCACCGGCGGCTGTAGCTGGAAGATCTACGTCAAGGGCGGCGTCGTCACCTGGGAAACCCAGCAGACCGATTACCCGCGCACGCGCCCCGGCATGCCGAACCACGAGCCGCGCGGCTGCTCGCGCGGCGCCTCCTATAGCTGGTACCTGTACAGCGCCAACCGGCTCAAGTATCCGATGGTGCGCGGGCGGCTCGTGCGTCTGTGGCGCGAGGCGCGCAGGACGCTCGCGCCGGTCGAGGCGTGGGCGTCGATCGTCGAGTCGCCGGACAAGGCCCGCGACTACAAGACGATCCGCGGCCGCGGCGGCTTCGTGCGCACGACGTGGGACGAGGCGCTCGAGATCATCGCCGCC
>DASURV010000210.1:0-10519 GCA_036375455.1 Casimicrobiaceae bacterium
GTGTCGCTTGCGGTTGCGCCGGGATCGATCGTCACGGTGATCGGGCCGAACGGCGCCGGCAAGACGACGCTGCTCGGCGCGATCGCGGGTCTTTTGCCCGCGCAGGGTGCGCTGCACTGCTTCGGCGCAAACGCGATGCCATGGCCGGTCGAGGAGCGCGTCGGGCGCGGCATCGTGCTGGTCCCGGAGAAGCGCGAGCTGTTCGCATCGATGAGCGTCGCCGACAATTTGCTGCTCGGCGGCTTTGCGCGGCGGCGCGACCGAACGGTCGCGGCTGCGCTCGACGACGTCTACGGCCGGTTTCCGCGACTCGCCGAGCGGCGCGCGCAACTCGCCGGAACGCTGTCGGGCGGCGAGCGGCAAATGCTCGCCCTCGGGCGGGCGCTGATGGCGGCGCCCAGGCTCCTGCTGCTCGACGAGCCGTCGCTCGGACTCGCGCCGCTCGTCGTGCGCGACATCTTCGCGATCATCGCCGCGCTGCGCTCGACCGGGGTCGCCATCCTGCTCGTCGAGCAGAACGCGCGCGCGGCGCTGCAGATCGCCGACTACGGCTACGTCCTGGAAACCGGGGAGCTCGCGTTCGAGGGGCCGAGCGCCGAGCTCGCGTCCAACCCGCGCGTCGCCGCCACTTATCTTGGACAAGCCGCCAAGGGAAGCGGCGGGGGCGCCCGTTCGGTGCCGGCCGGTTGATCCGATCGGTCGAAGCCCCCATCATCCGCGGGTGGGGCATGGGCGCACACTGGCGCCGAAGGTCCGTGGCCCCGACTCGCAAAGGATTCCGGTGACCGCTGCCACGCTCAGCCCCATCCCCGCATCGCTGCTCGCGAATGCCGAGCGGCTGCTGCTCGCCCCGGCGAATCTCGATCTCGACCAGGTGTCGCGCGCGCTCGGCTCGATCCACACGCACGACGTCGATTTCGCCGACTTCTACTTCCAGCATTCGTGCTTCGAGAGCTGGAGCCTCGAAGAGGGGATCGTCAAGGCGGGTACGTTCAATATCGATCGCGGCGTCGGCGTACGCGCGGTGAGCGGCGAGAAGCAGGCCTTCGCCTACTCCGACGACATCTCGCTCGCGGCGCTCACCGAGGCGGCGACCGCCGTGCGCGCGATCGGCCGCCAGGGTCAGTCGGCGTCGGCGCCGCTCGGACGGCATGGCCAGACGCGCCTGCTCTACCCTGCGGCCGATCCGGTGACGAGCCTCGCCGATGCGCAGAAGGTCGCCGTGCTGACGCGCCTCGAACAGCGCGCCCGCGCCCGCGATCCGCGCGTCGTCCAGGTCATGGCCTCGCTCGCGGGCGAGCACGAGACGGTGCTGATCGCGCGCAGCGACGGGTTGCTCGCGGCCGACGAGCGCCCGCTGGTGCGGATCTCGATCACCGTGATCGTCGAGGAGAACGGGCGCCGCGAGCAGGGCTACGCCGGCGGCGGCGCGCGCCTCGATTACAGCTACTTCACCGACGCGCGACTCGACGCGTTCGCGAAGCAGGCGGTCGACCAGGCGCTCACCAACCTGACTGCGCGCGACGCGCCGGCCGGCAACATGACGGTCGTGCTCGGCAATGGGTGGCCGGGCATCCTGCTGCACGAGGCGATCGGCCACGGGCTCGAGGGGGACTTCAACCGCAAGGGCACGAGCGCCTTCTCGGGACGCATCGGGCAGCGCGTGGCGGCACCGGGCGTCACGGTCGTCGACGACGGCACGCTAGACGGGCGGCGCGGCTCGCTCAATCTCGACGACGAAGGGCACCCGACGCAGCGGACCGTGCTGATCGAGGACGGCATTCTGCGCGGCTACATGCAGGATCGGCTGAACGCCGGGCTGATGAAGAGCGGCACCACCGGCAACGGTCGGCGCGAGTCGTTCGCGCACCTGCCGATGCCGCGGATGACGAACACGATCATGCTGGCGGGCGCGCATTCCGCGGCGGAGATCATCGCGTCGGTTGCGAAGGGCCTCTATGCCGCAAACTTCGGCGGGGGCCAGGTCGACATCACGAGCGGCAAGTTCGTGTTCTCCGCGGCGGAAGCGTGGCTGATCGAGGACGGCAAGCTCACGCATCCGGTGAAGGGCGCTACGCTCATCGGCAATGGTCCCGACGTGCTGACCCGGGTGACGATGGTGGGCGACGATCTCGCGCTCGATGCCGGCATCGGCACCTGTGGCAAGGACGGCCAGAGCGTGCCGGTCGGTGTGGGTCAGCCCACGCTGAAAATCGACGGGCTCACCGTCGGCGGCACGGCGTAGATTGCCGCTCCGCAGCGGCCTTTTGTCGTCGGAAATTCTTACAACGGCGAATCACGGCACTTTAAGAAAGGGCTGCAATCCTATGTTTTAAGGCATGTTGAGACAGTGGCCCGAGACTTGCCTTGCCGTCGGTCGCAGGGTCGGTTGCAAACGAATCGACCTTGCGGCGGGGTTGCCAGGGGACGCTCTCGGTGCAGTTGGTCGGCGAAACGAGTCGCGACGAAATCGGCCCGGTTCTGATCACCGGCGGCGCCGGATTCCTCGGTCGCTTCCTCGCCGCCCGGCTCGACGGCGGCGGGTGCCGGGTCACCGTCCTCGACGACCTGAGCTGCCCGAACAGCACGTTCGAGTGCGCGGCGCTCGCGTCCGCCCGGATCCGCAAGGTTCGCGGCTCGGTGTTCGACCGCACGCTCGTCGAGGAGCTGGTCTCCGCGCACCCCGTGGTCGTGCACTTCGCGAGCGTGGTCGGCGTCGAGGAAACCGTGTCGCGGACGGTCCCGACGATCGAGAACCTAAACGGGACGATCAACGTCGTACGTTCCCTCACGCGTGACCATGTCGTCGTGTTCGGGTCCTCCGCCGACGTCTACGGCGCGCACTCGCGGCTCTACGACCGCGCGATGCGCGAAGACGATCTGCTCGTCTACGAGAGCGGCCGCGTCAATCGCTGGGTATATCCGCACGTGAAGGCGCTCGAGGAGAACCTGGTCAGCAACGGCGCGGCGCGCAGCGTCGTCGTGCGCATCTTCAACTCGTACGGTCCGGAAATGGACTACCCGGCGCCGAAGCGCGTCATTCCGCATTTCGTCGACTGCATCCTCGGGCGGCGTCCGCTGCTGCTGAGCGGGGACGGCGCGCAGCGACGCAGCTTCTGTTTCGTCGACGACATGATCGACGGGTTCGTGGCGGTGCTGCGGCACGCGACGGCCCGAGGCGCGCCGCGCAACGATTGCTTCAACATCGGCCACCCCGAGCCGGTCGGCATTCGCGACCTTGCGCACCTGATCATGGGCTGCGCGATCGACGGCGGGCTGATCGACGCGCCGCTGCCGATCGTGGCCGATCGCTTCCACTACAGCCAGGCGTTCGACGATGCGTGGCATCGCACGCCCGATATCGCGCGCGCGCGGCGAGTGCTCGGCTTCGCCCCCCGCGTGTCGCTGCGCGACGGGCTCGTGCGCCTGCTCGATCACTACCATCGACTGCGGCGAGCCGGCGCGCTCACGATGCCGAACGGCGCCCGTGCGCCGGCGGTCGCATGGCCGCACGCAGCGATGCGAGCCGTGCCGGGCGCGTCCTGACACGCGTTGGGTGCGAGGATCCCGCAAGGCACCGCAACCGTGCCTCGCCAGCCTCGAACGCGCAGCCGGCACCGATGACGTTCCCCGTCAACCAGGACGCGCGCTATTTCTCCGTTGCGGGATACGAGGCGATGCTCGTGCGCGCCCTGGGGCTCGGCTACAGGGTAGTTCCGTTCCGGGAGTTCGCGCCGCCGGCCGAGCGACCGGTGCTGCTGCTGCGGCACGATCTCGACGGGCCCCTCGGCGGTGCGCAGGTCATGGCCGAGGTCGAGGCGAAGAGCGGCGTGCGTGCCACCTATTTCGTGCAGGTCGCCTGCGACTTCTACAACCTGCTGGCCGCGGATGGTCGCGCTTTCCTGCGGCGGCTCGCGAGCCTCGGGCACGAGGTCGGACTGCACTACGAGGCGAGCCGCTATCGTGGTGACATCGGCGCCATCGCGAGCGACTTGCGGCTTCTCGAGGACCTGTCGGGCCAGCCGGTGCGCTCGGCATCGCAGCACATCCCGGTCGACAACGACCCGGTCGCCATCGATGCCTACGTCGACAACGAGGCCTACGAGCCGCGCTTCACGCAGGCACCGATGACCTACATATCGGACTCGCTGATGGCGTGGCGCCAGGCGACGCCGCACGACCTGCTCGACCGGGGCGCTTCGTTCCAGCTTCTGACGCATCCGGAAACGTGGCGCGGCGGCTACGCCAGCATGGCGGAAGCGCTCGACGGCATGATGGCCGAGGAGACCGAGGCGATCGCGCGGCGCTACCGCAGCCTCGCCGCCTATTACGCGGAGCTCCTCGGCCGGCGGGCAGAGCGTGACCACGCGTTCCGGGCCGCCCGCTTGCGGCCCCCGGGTTGACCGCGGCGCGCGCGTGGACGATACGCCCCGCGTCGACGTGCTGATCGTGACGCTGTGCGCGCCGGAGCGCGCCGCGTCCATTCGGCGTGCCGTCGATACCACGCTCGCGCAGGAGGGCGTGCGCGCGCGGCTGGTCGTCGTCGTGAACGGCGGGCGCTACGATCGGGCGCTGTACGCGGCGCTGACCGGCCTTGCGGGCGTCGACGTCCACTATCAGAAGGAGCCGAGCATCTTCGCCGCGCGCCGGCGTGCGCGCGAGGTCGTGACGGCGCCGTATTTCGGGTTTCTCGACGACGACGACCATCTGTTGCCGGGAGCGCTGCGAGCACGCGTGCAAGCGCTCGCCACCGACCCGGCGGCGGTCGCCGTCGTATCGAACGGCTGTCTCGCCGACGGCGGCGTCGAGGCCCCGGTGCTTCGCGACATCGCGCGCATCGAGCGGGACCCGCTGCAGAGCCTGATGCAGGGCAACTGGCTCGCGACCGCGTCGGCGCTGTTCCGGACGGCGGCGGTGCCGCCGGACTTCTTCGACGCCGCGATCCGCTCGAACGACATGACGTACGTCGCCTTCCGCGTCGCGCTGGCGGGCAGGGTCCTGTTCCTCGACGCTCCGACGTACCGCAAGACGTATTCGCCCGATTCGATTTCCCTCACCGAGGAGTGGGCGTTGCCGGCGCTCGACACGCTCGACAGGATGCTGGCGTTCGACATGCCGCGGGCAGTGCGCCGCAGCCTGCGCCGCAAGTGGGCACGCGCCGCGCACGAGATCTCGAACATCTACCGCAGGCGCGGTGAAGCGGGACCGGCGTGGCGATTCCACATGCGCAGCATGCGCGAACCCCGGGGAATGCTCGCCTACGCACTCTACACGCGGCGGCTGCTGTTCCTGGGCCGCGGTGCGCCGGCGCGCACGAAGTCGCCGCCCGGTCAGTAGAAGTCCGAGTAGGCCATCCGGAAGTCCCAGCGGTCCGCGCGAGGAAGCGTCGAGGCGCCGTTCGCACCCGCGGCGGCGATGTCCGATCCGCCCGCGCCGATGGCCAGCAGACCCGGGCGAAATTCCGGGTCGCCCCGCGAGTCGTCGCTGGCCGCGAATCCGCAGCGGCGGAACGTCGCCAGTGCGCTCCCGGGAACCGTGGCCGTCCAGACGCACAGCGGATCGTGTCTGCCGACGTCGGCGACGGCGGCTACCATCGCATCGAGGATCTCCGGCGTTTGCGCCTGCCAGTCGACGAGGTTGACGTCGGTTGCGCCGCCATGCCGTGCGCGCTGGAGCACGAGAAATCCGTCGAGCACCGGCGCGCCACGATACAGAAAGCGGTATTCGGACAGCGGATTGCGGAATCGCCAGCGATACCACGCCGCATCGCGAACATGACCCGCGAGCGGCGGCCGCGTCCTGCACACCAGATCCGCCATCGCATCGGGCCTGGGCTCGGTGCCGATGACGATCCCGGGCGCGTGCGCGCTGCGCGGCCACGCAGCGTCGAGCGCATCGAAGCCGCGCCGCGCCGCCAGCGCGGCGGGAACGTCGGCGAAGCGCCAGGCGAGCGGCCAGCGTCGAACGCGCTCGCCCAGCGCGCGGGCAATGCGCGCGCGCGCGCCGCGGCGCGACCACGGCGCGTATGGCGCGACGAGGCGCCAGCCCGAGCGCAGCGATGCGCCGTACGTGACCGGACTCGCGCTCCAGTTGAGGATCGGCGCTGCGTCGCGGCCGCGAAGGTCCGCGAGTGCGAACTCCATGATCCGGCGAAACAGCTTCGCGCCGCGGTGCGCCGGATCGATGACCAGATCGCACGCGCAAAGCCAGGAGGCGCCCGCGCGGCCAGCGCCGAGATGCCAGCGTGCGCCCAGGAACGCTCGCATTCCGGCGACCGCGCCACCGGCCAATGCGACGTACGCGACCGGCTCGGTCGTGTACGGATTCTGCTCGTGCTTCCACCCGAAGTACGCATCGTTCAGCGCGGCGTCGGTGCTCACCAGGTGTCGCAGCAGCGCAACCACCTGCGGCCGCAATTGCGGGCGATAGCGGACGATCTCGTAGCTTGCTTGGGACACCCGCTAATGCAGCGGTCCCGCCTGCGGAACGTCCGTCACCGGCGGCGACGGCGACGCGTGGTGGCACACGACGCGCCATCCGGAGGGCGTGCGCATCAGCACGTTGGTGGCGATCGCCGCGCCACGCGGCCCCTCGTCACCGGTGCGCAGGTGCTCGACGGCGCTTTGCAGCGCGAGGCCGACCGTTTCGATCAGCACCGGCTGGTCGAGCCGAAACGTGAGCTTCGCATTGCCCGAGAACAGGTGCTCGAAGCTCATGCGCACGGCCTCGTAGCCCACGTGCCGGACACCGCCCGGATGGATGCAGACGATGTCCTCGTCGTCCGCCCAGGTGGCCATCATCGCGTCGAGATCGCGCGCTTCGAACGCCTGGTAGAACGCCTGCGTGACGTCCTGGGGCGACGTATAGATCGGCGGCGTGCGGGCCGTGGGCATGGAACGCGCTCAGCGAGGGGGATCGGACGATGGCGTGGCCGATGGTGCGCGCGCCAGATTGTAGACCAACTCCGGCGACAAATCGCGCATGCAGCGGAAATGTCCGAGTGGACACTCGCGCTTGAAGCAGGGACTGCACGCGATGTCGATCTTCGCGATCCGCGCCACCGGGGACAGCGGCGGCGTATACGCCGGTGACGACGAGCCGAACAGCGCGACCAGCGGTGCGCCGACCGCCGCGGCGGCGTGCATGAGGCCGGAGTCGTTGCTGACGACGAGCGCGGCGAGCGACAGCAGATCGATCGCCGTCCCGAGATCGGTCCGACCGGTGAGGTCGATCACTTGCGCGGCGGGTGCGGGCAGCGCAGCCAGCAATGCCGCCGCGGCCGCGCGATCGTTCGGCGAGCCGAGGATCCAGATCGCATAGCCGTCGCCCGCCAGGCGCTGCGCGAGCGCCGCGAAGTGCTCGGCCGGCCACCGCTTCGCCGGTCCGAATTCCGCGCCGGGGCACAGGATGGCGACCGGCCGCGCGGTCGACAGTCGCAGCGCATCCAGCGCCGCGCGCAGGTTGGCGGCGTCGGCGACGAGCCGCGGCGCGCCCGCGTCGCTCGCCGCGCCGTGCGGCGGCGCGAGCGCCGCATAACGCATCGCGAGCTGCGGCAATGAGCGCCGATCGAGCCTGCGCGCATCGGTCAGCAGGCCATAGCGCGCCTCGCCGACATAGCCGATCCGCTGCCGGATGCGCGCGAAATACGGGATCAGCGCGGACTTCCACGTATTCGGCAGCACGTACGCGTGCGTGTACGCCGCGGCGCGCAGCGCCAGGCCGAGCGCGCGCCGAGCCCGCCACGCGAGCCGGCCGTGCGCGGCGGGATTGTCGATGATGCGACCGATGCCGCGCATGCGCGCGTATACCGGCCCGCACCACGGCGGGACGACGACGTCGATCGGCCGCCCGATGCCGGCCGCGCGCAACCGCGCGACCAGCGGCTCGGACAGGATCGCGTCGCCGACCCATGACGGCGCGATCAGCAGGACGCGATCGTTGCAGTCGTGCGCAGCGGCGTCGGTTGCCGCCGCGGCGCGGGAGGCAGCGCTTCTCAGTGTCCCGATTTCGCTTCGCCCTCGAGGCGGTAGCGGGTTCCGCAATACGGGCACATCGCCTCGCCCGCGCTGGCGACGTCGAGGAACACGCGCGGATGCGAGCTCCAGAGCGGCATCGACGGGTTCGGGCAGTACACCGGCAGGTCTTCCGCGCGCACGGGCACGACGGGAAGCGCGGGAATGTCGATCATACGTGCACGAGCCACTCGGCGTGCGCCGGGCTGCGCCCGTTGACCGCGTCGAAGAACATCGTCTGCAGCCTGGCGGTGACGGGTCCCCGCCGTCCTTCGCCGATCGGCCGGTGGTCGAATTCGCGGATCGGGGTCACCTCGGCCGCAGTCCCCGTGAAGAACGCCTCGTCGGCGACGTAGACCTCGTCGCGCGAGATCCGGCGCTCGAGCACCGGAATGCCCAGCTCGCCGGCGAAGCGGATGATCGTGTCGCGCGTGATCCCGGCGAGCGCGCCGCCGGAAAGGTCGGGCGTGTGCAGCTTGCCGTCGCGGACGATGAACACGTTCTCGCCCGATCCCTGGCAGATGTAGCCCTGCGGATCGAGCAGCATCGCCTCCTCGTAACCGTCGTGCGTCGCCTCCTGGTTCGCGAGGATCGAAACCGCGTAGTTGCAGACGGCCTTGGCGCCGCACATCGTGATGTTCGGATGGTGATGCGTGAACGACGACGTCTTCACGCGGATGCCCTTCTCGAGCCCCTCGCTTCCGAGGTACGCGCCCCACGGCCACGCCGCGATCGCGACGATGACCGGGTTCGACTTCGCCGCCACGCCCATCGCCACCGAGCCGTAGAACGCGATCGGCCGGATGTAGCAGGACTCGAGCTTGTTGTCGCGCACGCACGCGCGCTGCGCCTCGTTCAGCTCGTCGGGCGTGAACGGGATCTTCATGCCGAAGATGCGCGCGGAACGGAACAGCCGCTCGGTATGGTCGCGCAGGCGGAAGATCGCGGGACCCCTGGCGGTCTTGTAGCAGCGCACGCCTTCGAACACGCCCATGCCGTAATGCAGCGTGTGCGTCAGCACGTGCGTCGTCGCGTCGCGCCACGGCACCATCTTGCCGTCGTACCAGATCCATCCGTCGCGGTCGGCCATCGACATGGCGAGCTTCCCTCGTTCCACGGAAACGGCGGATTTTAGCAGGCCGCCCTCGGCCTAGCCGGCGCGCGCCGTCCCGAGCACCGTCTTCCAGAGCGCGTCCACGACGGCGCGCCGCGCCGCCTGCGACGTGGCGTCGACGCGCGCGTGTGCGGCGCCGGTCAGGCGCACCTGGTGTTGCAGGCGGCGATACTCGCGATAGGCATCGGCCGCTCCCTGTGCGATCGCCGCCGGCAGCAGACCGGCGGCGGCGGCGATCTGCAGCAGCGCGATGTTCCCGGCATTGCGCGTGAGCTCGGGATGCGCGTGCGAGAACGCGAGCACCAGGAACTGCACGACGAACTCGATGTCGACCATGCCGCCCGCGTCGTGCTTGAGGTCGAACAGCGGCGTGCGGTTGAAGTGCTCGGTGGCCATCCGCTTGCGCATGTCGACGATGTCCGCGGCGAGCCGCGCGCGATCGCGCGAGAGGCGGAGGACGCTCTCGCGCAGGGCTTCGAACGCCGCGCCCAGCTCGGCGTCGCCCGCGGCGAAGCGGGCGCGCGTAAGCGCCTGATGTTCCCAGGTCCACGCCTGCTCGCGCTGATAGCGCTCGAACGCGCGCAGGCTCGAAACGAGAAGCCCGGCGGCGCCGTCGGGCCGCAGTCGCAGGTCGGTTTCGTACAGGCGGCCGGCGCCGGTCGCGCTGGTAAGCCACGTGTTGATGCGCTGCGCGAGGCGCGCATAGCGTTCGGGCGCCGCGTCGTCGCCGGGATGTGCGGCGTCCGTATCGTACAGGAACACGAGGTCGAGGTCCGATGCGTAGCCGAGCTCCTTGCCGCCGAGCTTGCCGTAACCGATCACCGCGAAGCGCGGCGGCGGATGCCCCGGCCCCTGCAACTGCGTCCAGCAGCAATGCAGCGTCGCGCCGAGAATGATGTCGGCCAGCGCGGACAGATGATCGGCGAGGCGCTCGACCGTCAACTGCCCGGCGAGATCCTGCGCGAGCAGGCGGAACGTCTGCGCATGCTGAAAATGCCGCAACGTGTCCATCGCCGCCTCGGGATCGGCCGCATGCGGCGCGAGCAGGCGCTCGAGCTCGCTGCGCCACGCAGTCCAGTCGGACTCGGCCAGCAGCACGCGCGCGTCGAGCAATTCGTCGAGCAGCAGCGGCCGGCGCGTCAGGTAATCCGCCGCCCACGCGGAGGCGCCCATGAGCTGGGCGAGGCGCGGCAGCAGCGGCGGATGCTCGGTGAGCAGCGCGAGATAGGCGCTGCGGCCGCTGACCGCCTCGAGCAGCGCCAGCAGCCGCTGCAACACGGCCGTCGGCGACGCGCTCGGGCTGCGATGCTCGGTGGCGACGCCGATCAGGCCGGGCACGAGGCGATCGAAGCGCTCGCGCGACAGCGCCGGCAGTTGCAGATAGCGCCGGCTC
>DASURV010000211.1:0-29255 GCA_036375455.1 Casimicrobiaceae bacterium
AGAACTCGTCGACCTGCACGATCGTGACCGGCGGTGGCACCGGGGAGAGCATCAGCGAACCGGCAATGACCTTGCGGGATCGCCCTACCCTGAAGGAAGGGTTTCCACCATCATATTCATTCTCGAAGAATTCGTTGGAACCGGGTGGTAAGAGAGTGATAGGAGCATCGCTCGATACATTGATCGATACCGTGGTGCTGCTACCGTCCAGTGGTCCAAAAAGTCTGATGAGTAACGACCGCCACCAAAAACCCGGGACCAGGAACGGCGAATACGAATACACGTAAAGGGTTTGAAAGGAGAACTCAGCGTGCGAGTTGCCGGGAACGAAGGTCCAGGGTATGAACGGTCCCGCACTACCACTCAACCGCAAGTTCCAGTCTGCGATCGTCCCTGTAGCATCGTCGTAGCTGAAGTACCCCGTGGCGACCGCCCCGTCTTCAAACTGCACGCCGGTGAGGGTCCAGAACCGCGGCGCCGCGGCGACGTGAAGCGAAGCGACAAGCGTTGCGAGCAATGAGGCAATGCGAAGGTAATTGCCGAGCATGATTGCCCCCTGTAACAGCGCGAAAGTTTCTGCGAAGGCGGATTCGAATCCAGTTGGCCTCGCCAACATCCCTCAACTCAGGTACTGCGCTGTTTAGTCACCTCCGGGCACTCCGGTGCGTCGAGTCGGTCCACGGAAGCTTCTGGAAGAAATTCTTCACCAAGTTCCTGGACTAGCGCTCCTGCGAGAGCTTCTGCGCGGTTCCCACCGTGCAAGCGGTCCACACGAATGGCTGGAATGGGTCGCCATGCAGAACGCGACCCCTCCTCCACGAAGCCCGACGCGAGAAGAGCCGCGCGCTTCGCGGCGTGGGGCGTGTAGGCATGGTTCGCGTCGTTGCGGCCGTTGTTGTAGAGGCGGTACACCGGGGCGTTCCCGGCGCCGCATTCCCCTCGCGCATCGGGAACTGGCGTAGAACGCGGTGCGCTCGCTCGTCCAGTCCGGATTGGCGGCGACGGCATCGCACTCGATCGTCGACGCCGAGTAACGGTTGCGCTCGCGATTAGCGCCAGCGCAGCGCCAACCGCGTTGCGGATCTGCCTGTTCATGGTCGCCCTCCTGAGTCCGAGACGGTGGGCGAACGCCGGCGTGGTGAACGACGGCGGACCGGAGCTGCAGAAGACTAGAAGAACACGTCGGACGCCGTCAGTGCACGTCGGCCGCCGCGGCGGCATTCGCGTGGATCAGATACGCGTTCATCGTCAGGTGTCCGTCGAGCGCGGCTTCCGCGATCGCGGGCGCCGTCGGCGTCATGACGTCGGGTCCGGAGTAAACGAGCACGGGTGTGGCGAGCGCGACGGCGACGTATACGGCCGCGATCCACTTCGACACGCGGTTCGCCTGCTCCTCGGAGACCGAGGGGCCGTTCCGGGGCGATCCGGCCGGGGCGAGAGCCTTGCCGTTGGTGCCGAGGTGCGATGTCATCGTGTGTCTCCGCTCGTCTGCCTGTTTGCCGTTGATCGTTACCTTCGAAAAATTCCCGCGGAATCGCCGAAAGCCTTGGTGGGGTCCCGGTGGATCGCCGCGGGTGGAGGTAAGGTCGTCGGTCAGGTCGGGTCGCTCGCTGCGAAATCGCGTGACCCGATGAGTGAGCAGGTTAGGCGCGGCCGATCGCCGCCGCAGCGGACAAATCCGCGCCGCCGATGCGGAAAAATCGCACAACGTCCCGGGATCGTGGAGCTCGGAGCGCGGATCGTGGAGTTCGGAGCGCGGATCAAGCGCGGATCGTGGAGCTCGGAGCGCGGATCGCGCGCGGATCGAGGAGGCGGCGGGATGTGGATGTGTGGTGTCCCGGTCGCACCCCTGCCGCCGGTCGGCTCACCGCGGGGTCGCTTCGTCAACGTGGGGGCAGGCTATGCTATAAGCATGAAAGTGCGCCGGGGACCGGGCGTCCGCTGCGATGGATCGAGCGGGCTCCTTTGTGCGGCTTTGCCAGCGGGCGGCCGGCGCGCCGTACCGAAGCGTTTGCCGGAGATCCACCATGCAGGAAACCGTCGTCGAGCCGCTCCCCGCAACGGAAGAGCCGGCGCAACCCGAGGCCGCGCCGCAGGAGCCGCCGCAGCTCGCGTTCAGCGATGCCGTCGCCGCCGCGGCTTGGATCAGGACGCTGCCGCTGTCGAACGTCACGCTGGCGTACGACACGCTGCTCGGGCAATTGCGCGCGTTGACTGCGACCGACATCGGCCCCCGCGACCGGGCGACGATCGCGGAGCTTGCACGCGAGCCGGTCGCCTACCTGCACGTCGAGCTCGCCCGCCGCTATGCGGGCAAGCCGCAGCCTCTCGAGGAGCGTGAAGCGGAGGCGGCCGATCAGGCGATTGCGCTCTGGCAGGCGCTCTGGATCCAGTATTCGGTCTGCCTGAAGCCGCTGCTCGACGGCAGCACCGAGCTCAAGGGGGTCAAGGCGAAGCTGCTGCAACGCGCGCTGCACGTGGGCAAGCAACTGATCATCGTGCACGGGCTCGCCCGCCGCGCGACGCCGCCGGATCTCTGGCAGGAATTGCATGCGTATTTCCGGCTTGCCGAGATGCTCGACTGCACGATGGCCGCCGTATCCGACCAGTTGATGCCCGACGCGGAAGGGCTGTCGTGCTACTCGATGTACAGCCACGCGCTGCTGCTGGGCCTCGCCGATCCGTACGCGCTCAGCGTGCGACAGATCGAGCTGACCGACCGCTGGCTCGGTCAATGGGCACGCAAGGTGTTTCCGTACGCGAAGCAGCGCGAGAGCGAAGGGCCGGTGATCGTCGTCGATCTGGAAGGATCGCACGGCGCGGTGCTCGCGAACTCGTCGGCGAGCGCCGATGGGTCCGCGGTCCGTTTCGGTTATCCGGCCAAGCTTTCCACCAGCGTGCGCGGGCGCCTCAAGCGCGTTCTTTCCGGAACCGCACCTGCGGAGCTGCAGCTCGGCGAAGATGTAGGAGGAGAAGCCGCTGCCGTGCTGCTCGCCTATCTCGATGCGCGCTGGCATCAGGTCCCAAGCGGCGGCCGACGCCGGCGGTCGACTGCGGTTGAGATCGCCGCGGGCGGCCTCGAGGCCGCGTACTTCCGCGTCGGCGGGCGCTCGTTTCGTCGCGTGGATCCGCTGGGACGCGACACCGATCCGACGAAGTACCTGCAGACGGTGGGCGGCATCTCGGACCTCGATCGCCGCAAGGAAGAGGCCGAACGGAGCTGGCCGTGGGAAAAGTGGTACGGCTCGTGCGAGTGGCGGGAAGCCTCGCTCAAACACCCGGCGAGCGGCGCCTATCACTGGTTTCTCGATCAGCTCGTCGTCGTTCGTGACGAGGGACAGCCGCGGTTGGGTCACGTGTCGCGGCTCGTCGTCGAGCCGGATGGCAGCATCGCGCTGTCGCTCAAGCTGTGGGCCGGCGACCCGAAGGTCTTCGCGATGCGCCTCGTCAATCCGAACAAGACCGAGGAGCCACCGGTGCCGGCGCTGCTGCTGTCCGAGACGCCTGAGGAGCCGTCCACGCTCGTCCTGTCGCCGCGCGCGTTCGTTCCCAACCGGATCATGCGCTGCGACGAGCCCGGTCCGGTGCGCAAGTTCAGGCTGACGCAGATTCTGCAGCGCGGGGGGGACTTCGAGCGAGTGGCGTTCGAGGCGGTCGATCCCGACTTCTAGGGGCTCGGGACTAGGCGCGGGGTTAGGTTGGGGGTTCGCGGGTCGGGTGCTTGCGGCGCCCACGGAACCTGCCCCCGATCGCGGGGGATAATGGCGGATGCCCAACCGCCTCGCGGGCGCGACCAGCCCCTACCTGCGCCAGCACGCCGCCAATCCCGTCGACTGGTATCCGTGGAGTGAGGAGGCGCTCACTCGCGCCAGGACCGAGAACAAGCCGATCCTGCTGTCGATCGGCTACTCGGCGTGCCATTGGTGCCACGTAATGGCGCACGAATCGTTCGAGGATCCGGCGGTCGCCGCGGCGATGAACGCGGACTTCGTGAACATCAAGGTCGATCGCGAGGAGCGACCGGACCTCGACCAGATCTACCAGACGGCCCACGCGCTGATGACGCGGCGCTCGGGCGGCTGGCCGCTCACCGTCTTTCTCACGCCCGACGGCGCGCCGTATTTCGCGGGCACGTATTTTCCGAAGCTCGCGCGCTACGGGATGCCGGGCTTTCTCGAAATTCTGCCGCGCATCGCGGCCGCGTATCACGAGCAGGGGCCGGCAATCGCGGAGCAGGGCGAGCGCCTCGTGCGGGCGCTCGCCGCTCTGGAGCCCGACGCCATCGCCGATGCGTTGCCGGTGGAGGCGCCCGCCCGCGCCCTCGCGGGGCTTAAGCGGGGATTCGATCGGGTCGATGGCGGCTTCGGCGGCGCACCGAAGTTTCCGCACGCGCCGGAGCTCGAGTATTGCCTGCGCGCCTGGAAGCTGCGCGGCGACGAGGAGGCGCGCGAGATCGTGCGCACATCGCTGACGCGGATGGCGCAGGGGGGCATCTTCGATCAGCTCGGCGGAGGCTTCTGCCGCTACAGCGTGGATGCGCAGTGGTCGATCCCGCATTTCGAGAAGATGCTCTACGACAACGCGGCGCTGCTCGCGCTCTATGCGGACATGTCGCGCGCCAGCGGCGATCCGGCGTTCGCGGACGTCGCCCGCGACATCGTCGGGTGGCTCGTGCGCGAGATGCGCGCACCCGACGGCGCGTTCCATTCGAGCCTCGACGCCGACAGCGAAGGCGAGGAAGGCAAGTTCTACGTCTGGACGCGCGACGACGCGCGGGCGGCGCTCTCGGACGATGAATGGGCGGCGGCGGCGCCGCATTACGGCCTCGACGGACCCCCCAATTTCGAGGGTCACGCGTGGCATCTCCGGGTGGTTGCATCCGTCGACGAGGTCGCGTCGCGGCTCGCGACGACGCTGCCCGACGTGCAGACGCGCCTTGCGGGAGCGCGCTCGGCGCTGTTCGCGAAGCGCGCCACGCGCGTGCGCCCGGGACGCGACGACAAGATCCTCACATCGTGGAATGCGCTGACGATCGGCGCGCTCTTCCGCGCGTCGCGCGCGCTCGACCAGCCGGCGTGGGCGGAGCTGGCCTTCGGCGCGCTCGACTCGCTGCGCGCGAGCGCCTGGCGCGATGGCAGGCTCTATGCGTCGCGCCTGGGCGACGACGTCGCGCTGAACGCCTACCTCGACGACCACGCATTCCTGCTCGCGGCGCTGCTGGAGGCGATGCAGACGCGGCTGCGGCGCGGCGACTGGACGCTCGCGATCGACCTCGCCGATCGGCTGCTCGACCGATTCGAGGACCGGGACCTCGGCGGATTCTGGTTCACGGGCCACGACCACGAGCGGCTCTACCATCGCACGAAGCCCGCGCATGACAATGCGACGCCGTCGGGCAACGGCGTGGCGGCGCAAGCGCTGATCACGCTCGGCCATCTCGCCGCGGAACCTCGGTACGTCGAGGCCGCCGAGCGGGCGCTGAAGCTCTTTGCCGCCGGCCTTGCCGAATCGGGAGGCTCGCAGTCGACGCTGCTCGTCGCGCTCGAGCGGCTCCTGGCGCCGCCCTCCGCGATCGTCCTCGATGGCGACCCCGGGCAGACGCGGGACTGGCAAGCGGCGCTCGAGCGGGAGTATCGTCCCGACGTCTGCATCGTCGACATCGCCGGTCGCGACGCGCCGCGGGCGCTGCGCAAGGGCGATCCGCCCGCCGGCGGCGCGGCCGCATGGGTGTGCCGCGGCATGCAATGCCTGCCGGCTGCGACGACCTACGCCGGCGTGATCGCGGCGCTCGTCAGCGCTTGATCCATGTTATTTTTGGCTTTTCCGACCCTCCGGTACCATGCGGTTTCCAAATTTCCCCGACCTGGAGTCACGATGAAGAAGACCACCGCCCTGCTCCTCGCCGTCACGATGACCGCGGCCGGCGCCGCCCTCGCCGACGAGCTCGAGGACATGATGAAGAAGAACGGCTGCAACGCCTGCCACTCGGAAGACAAGAAGGTGATCGGACCGTCGTACAAGGACGTCGCGGCGAAATACAAGGGCGACGCCGGCGCGGTCGCCAAGCTCTCCGAAAAGGTGAAGAAGGGCGGCTCGGGCGTGTGGGGCCCCGTGCCGATGCCGCCGAATGCACAGGTCAAGGACGAGGACGTGAAGAAGATGGTGGAGCTCATCCTGGCGCTCAAGAAATAGCCGCCGGCGAGGCCGCGCGCCGCGTGATTCTCGACGCCGGTGTGCTAAGCTTCGCGGCGCATGCAGGAGAGAGCGCCGTCCGCGCGACGGCGCCGCCGAAGGCGTAATCCCCAAAACCGCTCAGGCAAAAGGACTGCACGCAGGAAGGGCACGATCTGGAGAGCGGCTGCGCGGCGGCAACGCGCGGCCCACCGAAGGGGCACCGGCGGCGCGCGAGGCGCACCGCCGCAATCTCTCAGGTAAAAGGACAGACGGGGCGACGCGGATATCCGCGCCGCCCTTTCGTCGTTGCGGCCGGAGATCCTCGCGTGCTGAAGAAGACTCCCCTCAATGCCGTTCACCGTGCGGCGGGTGCGCGGATGGTCGACTTCGGCGGCTTCGACATGCCGGTCAACTACGGGTCGCAGGTTGTCGAGCACCACGCGGTGCGCGCGGACGCCGGCATGTTCGACGTCTCGCACATGCGCGTCGTCGACCTGCACGGCGACGGTGCGGACGCGCCGCGCGCGTTCCTTCGGCAGGCGCTCGCCAACAACGTCGACAAGCTGAAGGCGCCGGGCAAGGCGCTGTACTCGTGCCTGTTGCGCGAGGACGGCGGCGTCCTCGACGACCTGATCGTCTATTTCCTGCGCGAGGACTTCTTCCGGCTCGTCGTCAACGCGGCGACGGCGGACAAGGACATCGGATGGCTCGCGCAGCTCGCGGCGCGGCTCGCACCCGGGCTGCGGCTCGTACCGCGCGAGGACCTCGCGATGATCGCCGTGCAGGGACCGCACGCGCGCGAAAAGGTCTGGCGCGCGGTTCCCGGCAGCGAAGCGACGAGCGCGCAGCTCGCGCCGTTCAGTGCGGCGACGCTGTCGACGCAGTTCGACGAGCTGTTCATCGCGCGCACCGGCTACACCGGCGAGGACGGGTTCGAGCTCATCGTGCCCGCCGCGCATGCGCAGGCGCTGTGGCAGGCGTTGCGCGCCGCCGGCGTCGCGCCGTGCGGACTGGGCGCCCGCGACACGCTGCGCCTCGAGGCCGGGATGAACCTGTACGGCCAGGACATGGACGAGACGGTATCGCCGCTCGAGTCGGGGCTTGCCTGGACCGTGGATCTGCGCAGCGAGCGCGACTTCGTCGGCAAGCGCGCGCTGCTGATGCAGCCCGCGACGCGACAGCTCGTCGGCCTCGTGCTGCAGGACCAGGGCGGGGTGCTGCGCGCGCACCAGGAAGTGCACACCGATCGCGGCGACGGCGAGATCACGAGCGGGACGTTCTCGCCGACGATGCAGACGTCGATCGCACTCGCGCGACTGCCGGTCGGCGTCGCCGCGGGCGACATCGCCGAGGTGCGCGTGCGCGAGCGACGACTGCGCGCGCGCGTCGTGAAGCCGCCGTTCGTGCGCCACGGCAAGGTGCTCGTGTCCTGATCCGCGTCGCATCCGACCCAACTTCCGAGGAGGCTCTTCGATGAACGTCCCGCCCGGCCTGAAGTACGCGGAAACCCACGAGTGGCTGCGCGCCGAGAGCGACGGCGCCGTCACGATCGGCATCACCGACCATGCGCAGGCCGCGCTCGGCGACCTCGTCTATGTCGAGCTGCCGAAGGCCGGCCGGAAGGTCGCCGCCGGCGAGGCGTGCGCGGTCGTCGAATCGGTGAAGGCCGCGAGCGATGTCTACGCGCCGCTGGCCGGCGAGATCGTGGCGAGCAACGACGCGCTGGCCGGCTCGCCCGAGGCGGTGAACGAGGATGCCTATGCCGCGTGGCTGTTCCGGCTGCGGCCGAGCGACCCCGACGCGTTGGCGGGCTTCATGGACGCCGATGCCTACGCGCGCCTGACCGCGGACGTGTGATGGATGCGCGCGAGGGCCGAGTGAGCGACGTGGCCGGCGGTGCGGCGATGCGCCTGGCCGCGCTCGAGAATCACGCCGAGTTCCTGGCGCGGCACATCGGCACGCCCGATGCAGCGCAGCGGGCGATGCTGCGCGAGATCGGCTTCGCGTCGCGCGCGGCGCTGATGAACGCGATCGTGCCCGCTGCGATCCGCCTCGCGGATCCGCTGGCGCTCCCGGCGCCGGCGTCCGAAGCGGAGGCGCTCGCGCGGCTGCGCGAGATCGCGTCGCGCAATCGCGTCCTGAAGTCGTTCATCGGCCAGGGCTATTACGGGACGTACCTGCCGGGGGTGATCCAGCGCAACGTCCTCGAGAATCCCGCGTGGTACACCGCGTACACGCCCTATCAGCCGGAAATCGCGCAGGGACGGCTCGAGGCGCTGCTCAACTTCCAGACGATGGTGTGCGACCTCACGGCGATGGAGATCGCGAACGCCTCGATGCTCGACGAGGCGACGGCCGCCGCCGAGGCGATGACGCTCGCCCGGCGCGTCGGCGCGTCCGAATCGCGCGCGTTCTTCGTCGCCGACGACGTGTTCGCGCAGACGCTCGACGTCGTGCGCACGCGCGCGCGGCCGCTCGGCATCGAGGTCGTCGTCGGTCCGGTCGCCGACGCGGCGACCGTCGACGCGTTCGCCATCCTGCTCCAGTATCCGGGGGCCGATGGCGACGTCCGCGACTACCGTGCCCTCGCCGACGCCGCGCATGCGAAGGGAACGCTCGTCGTCGTCGCCGCCGACCTGCTCGCGCTGACGCTGCTCGCGCCTCCCGGCGAATGGGGCGCCGACGTCGTCGTCGGATCGTCGCAGCGCTTCGGCGTGCCGATCGGATGCGGCGGTCCGCACGCAGCGTACATGGCGACGCGCGATGCATTCAAGCGCTCGCTGCCGGGGCGCCTCGTCGGCGTCAGCGTCGACGCGATGGGCAAGCCCGCCTACCGTCTCGCGCTGCAAACGCGCGAGCAGCACATCCGCCGCGAGAAGGCGACGTCGAACATCTGCACGGCGCAGGTGCTCCTCGCCGTGATCGCGGGCATGTACGCGGTCTATCACGGCGCCGAAGGCCTGACGACGATTGCGCGCCGCGTGCAACGGCTGACCGCGATCCTGAAGGAGGGCTTGCTGCGTCTCGGCATCGACGTGACGACCGAGGCGCATTTCGACACGCTGACGCTCGCAACCGGAGAGGCGACGTCGGCGATCGCCGAGCGGGCGGTCGCCGCGGGGTGCAACCTGCGGCTTCGAGACGGCGCGTCGCTCGGCGTCTCGCTCGACGAGACGACGACGCGCGACGACGTCGCGCTGCTGTGGCGGGCGTTCGCCGGCCGCGACGCGCCATTCACCATCGACGCGATCGACGCGGTCGTCGCCGACGCGGTTCCGGCGGAGCTCGCGCGCCGCTCGCCGTTTCTCACGCATCCGGTGTTTCGCCGCCACCGCTCCGAGACGCAGATGCTGCGCTACCTGCGCCGGCTCGCGGACAAGGACCTCGCGCTCGACCGCGCGATGATCCCGCTCGGCTCCTGCACGATGAAGCTCAATGCGACCTCGGAGATGCTGCCGGTCACGTGGCCGGAATTCGGATCCCTGCATCCGTTCGCCCCGGCGGATCAGGTGCGAGGCTACGCTGCGCTCGTCGGCGATCTCGAGGGCATGCTGTGCGCGCTCACCGGCTACGATGCGGTGTCGCTGCAGCCGAACGCCGGCTCGCAGGGCGAATACGCCGGGCTGCTGATGATCCATGCGTACCACGCGAGCCGCGGCGAATCGCATCGCGACGTCTGCCTGATTCCCGCCTCCGCGCATGGCACGAATCCCGCGTCGGCGCACATGGCCGGGATGAAGGTCGTCGTCGTCGCGTGCGACCGTGACGGCAACGTCGACCTCGCCGACCTCGAGGCGAAGGCCGCGGAGCACCGCGACGACCTCGCGGCTATCATGGTCACGTATCCGTCGACGCACGGCGTCTTCGAGCCGGGCATCGTGCACGTCTGCGACATCGTGCACGCGCACGGCGGCCAGGTGTACGTCGACGGAGCCAACCTGAACGCGCTGGTCGGCCTCGCCGCCCCCGGCCGGTTCGGTGCGGACGTCTCGCACCTCAACCTGCACAAGACGTTCTGCATTCCGCATGGCGGCGGCGGCCCCGGCGTCGGTCCGGTCGCGTGCAAGGCGCATCTCGCGCGCTTCCTGCCGGGCCATCGGTATCTGCGCGCTGACGGCGACGCGAGGATCGGCGCCGTCAGCGGCGCGCCGTACGGCTCCGCCTCGATCCTGCCGATTTCGTGGATGTACGTCACGATGATGGGAGGCAGCGGACTGCGCGCCGCCACCGAGAGCGCGATTCTTGCCGCCAATTACGTGGCGAAGCGTCTCGCGCCCCACTACCCGGTGCTCTACAGCGGGCCCGACGGCCTCGTCGCCCACGAATGCATCCTCGACCTGCGGCCGCTGAAGGCGCTCGCCGGCGTCGAGGTCGAGGACGTCGCGAAGCGCCTGATCGACTACGGCTTCCACGCGCCGACGATGAGCTTTCCGGTGGCCGGTACGCTGATGGTCGAGCCGACGGAGAGCGAGTCGAAGGGCGAGCTCGATCGCTTCGTCGACGCGATGATCGCGATCCGCGACGAGGTGCGCGCGATCGAGCGGGGAGCGCTCGGCCGCGAGGACAACCCGCTCAAGCAGGCGCCCCATTCGGCGGCGGCGATCGCGGCCGACGCGTGGCCGCACGCCTACACGAGGCAGCAGGCGGCGTACCCGGTCCCGAGCCTCGCCGAAGACAAGTACTGGTGTCCCGTCTCGCGCGTCGACAACGTCTACGGCGACCGGAACCTGTTCTGCAGTTGCGTGCCCGTCGACGAGGACGCGCCCGACGCCCCGGTAGCGTTGCCGGCGCTCGCCTGATGCGCATCCTCGTCCTCGGGGGTGGCGTCGTCGGCGTCACGTCGGCGTGGTATCTCGCGAGCGACGGTCACGAGGTCACGCTCGTCGACCGGCAGCCGGGCGCGGCGCTCGAGACGTCGTTCGCCAACGGCGGACAGATCTCCGCGTCCTACGCCGAGCCGTGGGCGAATCCGGATGCGCCGCTCAAGATCCTGAAGTGGCTCGCGCGCGACGACGCGCCGCTCCTGTTCCGGCCGCGCCTCGACTGGCGGCAATGGCGCTGGGGCGTGCAGTTCCTGATCGAGTGCCTGCCGTCGCGCACGCGCCGCAACACGATCCGGTGCCTGAACCTCGCGCTCTACTCGCGCCACTGCCTGCGGGCGCTGCGCAGCGACACCGGCATCCAGTACGACCAGCTCGAGCGCGGCATCCTGCAGTTCTACACGGAGCCCGACGAATTCGAACGCGGCGTCGCGGCCGCCGGCCTGATGCGGGAATTGGGCTGCGATCGCGACGTCAAGACCCCCGACGAATGCGTCGCGATCGAGCCGGCGCTCGCGCAATGCCGCGGCCATCTCGCCGGCGGCATCTTCACGGCGAGCGACGAGTCGGGCGATGCGCAGCGCTTCACGAGCGAGCTCGCGCGCCTTGCGGCCGAACGCGGTGTCCGGTTCGCATGGAACACGGAGATCCAGGCGCTGGTGCCGCACGGCGACTCGATCGGCGGCGTCCGCGTCGTCCGCGATGGCGAGCGCTTCGAATCCATCACCGCCGATGCGTACGTGATGGCGCTCGGCAGCTACAGCCCGTTCCTGCTCGCGCCGATCCACGTGCCGTGCAACGTCTATCCGGCGAAGGGCTACTCGGCGACGATCGACATCGGCGAGCATCGCGGCGCACCGACGGTGTCGCTGACCGATTTCGCCTGGAAGATCGTGCTGACCCGCCTCGGCAATCGCGTGCGCGTCGCCGGGACCGCGGAGCTGAACGGCTGGAACACCGAGCTCAACCAGACGCGCTGCGAGGCGCTGACGGCGCGCACGTTCGAGCTTTTTCCCGACGCCGGCGATCGCGCGAGCGTCCGCTACTGGACCGGCCTGCGGCCGGCCACGCCGTCGAACGCGCCGCTGATCGGCCGCACGCGCTATGGCAACCTCTTCCTCAACACGGGGCACGGCACGCTCGGCTGGACGATGGCGTGCGGCTCGGCGCGCGGGCTCGCGGATGTCGTCGCCGGGCGCAAGCCGCAGGTCGACTTTCGCTTCATCGGCGAGCGGGATTCCGCGGCAGCCGCTTGAGCTTCCCACCGCACGGCGCGAGGTCGACTGCGCCCGCGCGAGACTTGCAGCCGCGTTCCCTCCGCGCGAGACTCGTTCAAGCCTCCCGTTACGGCGGGCCGCCGTAGCCCGGATAACCCATCCCCATCCCCGACGAGCCCGTCCCGGACGAGACCGGATCGAGCATCGTCGCGGCGACGCATCCCGGCGGTACCGGGCCGATCCGGGTCAGCGCGATCGTGCGCGATCGGCCCGCACTGGTGCCGCCGGTGAACTTGTACTGGACCTGCGCCAACGTGCAGCTTGCGAAGCTGACCGTGGCGGTCCCCACCTGAGGATTCGGAGGTGGTGGATTCGTCGGCTGGTCGAACACTCCGCCGGTCGACGCGAAAAGCGGCATCGTCATCGAGCGGCTCCCGGGTGTGTAGCTCGCCTGTCCGGTGTACCAGCGCTGGCCGGCCGCTCCCGCCGTCTGGCCCGCCGGCGCGTACGTGTACCAGGTGAGGAAGAAGAACGGCGACGCGGGATTCACCTCGAACACGAAGCCCTGCCCCGACGTCGCGTCGTCGAACCAGTTGCCCGAGAGCGCGAAATCGGCGCTGGTCGGCGGCGCCGACCCCACCGTGCAGGTGACGTTGGGCAGCAGCCGCGTCAGCGGGATCGTCCCGGTGCGCCCGTCCGAGAACATGTAAGTGAACGTTCCGCTCGTACAGTCGGTGAACGCCAGCACGCCCGAGCCGACCGGTGTCGCACTGGTTTTCGGCGGCGCGTCGAAATTGCCGCCGACGTTCTGGAAGATCGTGACGGGGACGCCGGCCGCGCCGCTGTGGCCGTCGCCGCTGAACGTGTACCAGCGCTGGCGGTCGGCGCCGCCGGCCGGGGCGACGTCGAACGTGAACCACGCGCCCTGGACCGCCGCGGTACCGGGCGCGACGAGGTTGGGGAAGAACTCGACCTCGATGCCCTGGCCGCTCGTCGCCGGCTCGAACCACGACCCGGTGAGCCCATGCTGATTGAGATCGGGTCCGGCCGGAGGCGACGGGTTCAATGTCACGGTGGCGCCGGCGAAATTCTTCGGCGTCGCGGGGACCGGGTTGCCGTTGCGGTCGATCGCGGTCGCGCCGTCGGTCGGCAGCGCCGGCAGCGTGATCTCGTCGACGCCGCTCGCGTAATCCAGCTTGCCGCCTCCAATCGGAATGAAGGCGCTGGGGATCGTGTAGTCGAGCGCGATGACGCCGAGCGCCGCAAGGCCACTGGTCCCGATCAGCACGCTGCGGCTCGCGGTGGCCGACGAGGGCAGGTTCGACGGAAACACGAACTGCTGCTTTGCGCCGGACAGGCTCGTGGTCTCGAGCCGCTGGCCCGCCCAGAAGTTCTCGCCGTTGCTGCCGGTCACCTCGCGCATCACGACGTATTGCACGCTCCCGTCCGCGTTCGAATAGACCTGATCGATACGAAACAGATGAAACGCAGCGTGCGCCGGCGCGATGAACACGGCGAAGATCGTGCCCGCCAGCCAGAGGAGCGTTCGCTTCATGATGTTCCTTTTCGGCGAATCCATGGCCGGCAAACAACGCCGCGCATGCGGCTATTCCGTCACGGCGGGGCGCGGAGCGCGATGTCGTAGGCGAGGCGCCAGCGGCCGGCCGCATCTCGTACCCAGAGGTGCGCGTAGTAGCCGTCCCGCACGCCGGAGTCGCGGTCCGTTTCGCGGTAGCGGCCGTACGTGATCGCCATGTCGCCCGACGCCGACATGCGAGCGTCGATCGGGCTCCACGCGACGTGCAGCATCCGCTGCGCAACCTCGGGCGCCACGAGGCCGCGCGATGCGAGCGGGGTGGCGCCGTCGCGGTGCAGGCGCACGTCGTCGGCGAGCAGTTGCGCGTAGCGCGTCGGCGTGAGCGCCGTCGAGCCGGGTGCGAACGGGTGCGCTTCCTGCTCGAGCAGACGCCGCTTCTCCGCGACCGCATTCGAGCGGCCGCGGAACTGCGGGCGCGGCGCGGCCCCGAGCGATGCGAAGTCGGCAACGCCGGGCGTCGTGATGCCCGCGTCGAGAATCACCTGCCACCTGCCCGCGGCATTGCGCTGCCAGACCGAAAAGAAGACGCCGTGCTGCTTGCGCTCGGGCTGCGCGGCATTCCAGAGCGTATACGGACCGGTCGTGTAGCCGAAGTCGTGACTGCGCGCGACGCCCGCCTGCGCCGGCTTCCATTCGAGTCGCGTCGCGAGCGGATCCGCGGGCTCCGGCCGGGCGCTCCAGGTCTCGCGCAGGCGCACCGGAGCGGGCTCGAAAACGATGCCGTCGGACGCGAAATTCGCGAGAAATGCGGTACGCACGCCCCGCTGCCATCCCATGCGCGCGAAAGCGATCTCCGCATCGACCAGCGACCCGAGCGCGATTTCCTCGGCGTCGGGTTCGTGCGCAAAGAGCGCAGGCGCGCCCGCCGCGCACGCGAGCGAAAGCGCGAACGCGGACAGCGCGCGGGCGATGGCGAAACCGCGCCGCCGATTCGACGCCGCGCGGTTCGCGCCGTGTCGACTCCGATCGTGCGGATGCGATCTCATGCGGCCCGCGTGCGATGTGCGCGCGCCGCTTTCCGGGCTGCGCTTCGATTCGTGCAGATGACGTTTCAGTATAATCGGCTGCCTTCGATCGCTGCCTGTGATGATCCCCCCACGCTTGCGGCTTCGCCGCTGCGCTGCCCCCCGTGGGGGCCGATTCGCGCCTCGGGACGGCCCTTCGCCGCTCATGCATCCGTTCAAGCTTTCCTCCGCGCTGTTCGCCGCAGCCGTCGCCGTTTCGTTTTCAGCCACCGCGCAATCGCCAACGATCGTCGCCGCCAAGGCGCCGCCGTCGGCGCCCGCGGTCGCTCCGGCACCGCCCGCCAATCCTCCGGTCGTCGTGCAGGCTCCCGGAGCGCCCGTCGCGCCGACGGTCGCGGCCGCCGCGTGGGTGCTGATCGACACGCTGTCCGGGCAGACGCTCGCAACCTCGAATGCCGACGAGCGGCGCGAGCCGGCGTCGCTCACGAAGTTGATGACCGCTTACGTCGCCTTCGGCGCGCTGCGCGGCAAGACGATACTTCCGTCGCAGATGGTGACGGTGTCGCAGCGGGCATGGAAGGCCGAAGGCTCGCGGATGTTCGTCGAGCCGCGCAAGGCGGTGAGCGTCGACGAGTTGCTGCACGGCGTCATCATCCAGTCGGGCAACGACGCGTCGATCGCGATCGCCGAGCTCGTCTCCGGAACCGAGGAGGCGTTCGTCGAGCGGATGAACCAGGAGGCGGCGCGGCTGAAGCTCACGTCGACGCATTTCACCAATGCGACCGGACTTTCCGACCCGCAGCATTATTCGACGGCGGCCGACATGGCGCGGCTCGCCGCGGCGCTGATCCGCGATTACCCGGAGTACTACCCGCTCTATTCGCAACGCGAATATCGCTACAACAACATCACGCAATCCAATCGCAATCGCCTGCTGTGGACGGATCCGTACGTCGACGGCGTCAAGACGGGGCACACCGACGCGGCCGGCTGGTGTCTCGTCGCATCGGCGAAGCGCGGCGACCGCCGCCTCGTGTCGGTCGTGCTCGGCGCCGCCTCGGATTCGTCGCGCGCGGCGGAGAGCCAGAAGCTCCTCAACTGGGGCTTCCAGGCGTTCGACACGGTGGCGCTGTACCAGTCCGGCAAGCCGGTGACGACGCTGCGCGTGTGGAAGGGCGCCAAGCCCGAACTCGACGCCGGGTTCCTGGCCGATCGCTACCTGACGCTGCCCAAGGGCAAGGGCGACAAGCTCGCGCTGACGCTCGAGTCGCGGGAGCCGCTGGTCGCGCCGGTGCTGAACGGCCAGCCGGTGGGCGTGGTCAAGGTGGCGCTCGAGGGCAAGCCGGTCGCCGAGTTTCCACTGATCGCGCTCGAGGACGTGCCGCTCGCGAGCCTCTGGGGTCGCGCCGTCGACACGGTCAAGCTCTGGTTCACCAGCCATTAGCCGCGTTCGCGTCCATAGCAACGAGCCCTGAAACCAACCTCCCGGTCACGACAATGCCCGACGCTCCGCAAACGGTTTATCTGAACGGACAATTCCTGCCGCTCGACGACGCGAAGATCTCCGTGCTCGACCGGGGCTTCATCTACGGCGACGGCGTCTACGAGGTGGTTCCCGTCTATGGACGCAAGCCGTTCCGGATGCTGCAGCACCTGAAGCGGCTGCAGTACAGCCTCGACGGCATCCGGCTCGCGAATCCGCACGCGGACCGCTGGGAGGGTTTGATCGCCGATCTGATCGCGCGCCAGCCGTTCGACGACCAGGCGGTCTACCTGCAGGTCACGCGCGGCGTCGCGAAGCGCGATCATGCGTTTCCGCAGGCCGTCGCGCCGACGGTGTTCATGATGAGCAACCCGCTCGTGCTGCCGACGCGGGAGCAGGTCGAGCGCGGTGTCGCGGTCGTCACCGCGCAGGACAACCGGTGGCTGCGCTGCGATCTCAAGACGACGTCGCTGCTCGGCAACGTGCTGATGCGCCAGCTCGCCGTCGATCACGGCGCCGTCGAGACCGTGATGTTCCGCGAGGGTCACCTGACCGAGGCGTCGGCGTCGAACGTGCTGATCGTCCGCGACGGCGTCATCATCGCGCCGCCGAAGGACAACCTGATCCTCCCGGGCATCACCTACGACGCGGCGCTCGACATCGCCCACGACATCGGCGCGCCGCTCGAGGTGCGGGCGGTGACGCACGCCGAGGCGATGGGCGCGCACGAGATGTGGCTGTCGTCGTCGACGAAGGAAGTGCTCGCGGTGACGAAGGTCGACGGCAAATCGTTCGGGGGCGGCGCGCCGGGGCCCGTATTCCGCCGCGTCTGGGCGGCGTTCCAGGAGCGCAAGCGCGCATAGTCGCTCGCCTCGTCGGCGCCGCGGGTTTCGCTCGCGGCTTCGGGCCGCGCTCACGGTCCTGACGTCGGCGCCGATTCACGCCTTCGGCTTCGACACCGCGTCTTCGGCGAGCGGCGTGGTGGCGCCGAATGCGCCGTGCTGGAACACGAGCCCCTGGCCCGGCGCGCGCTCGACCGTCACGACCTCGCCGATGAACACGACGTGATCGCCCGCCCGGTGGCGCGCGTGGTGCCGGCATTCGAACCACGCGATGCAGCCGTCGATCAGCGGCGCGTCGGACCAGCCCAGCCGGAATGGCACGTGCGCGAAGCGATCCGCATGCGGCCGCGAGAAGCGCCGCGCGAGGTCGACCTGGGCCGCGGCGAGCACGTTGACCGCATAGCGCTCGGCCGACTCGAACGCCGGCAGGCTCGCCGAGCGATGCGAGATCGTCCACAGGATCAGCGGCGGATCGAGCGAGGCGGAGCTGAACGAGTTTGCCGTGAAGCCGACGTAGCGCTGCTCCGGCGCACGGGCGCACACGATCGTGACGCCGGTCGCATACTGCGCCAGCGCATCGCGCAATTGCCGCTCGTCGAACGCCTGGACGCCGTCGGCGGCGTGGCGGCCGTGGGCTGACATGCGGCGAACTGTAGCGCAAAGGGCCGCGATCGCTCCTCCCGCCGCCCGGCGGGACTTCCCGGAGAAGACGCGGCAGCGCTTGCTAAACTTGCCGGTTGTCGCCCGTCCCTGCGCCGCGCCACCAAGAATGCCGGACACCCTGCAGAAGCTCATTGCGAACCGTTATGCCGGGCGCGACCTGCCCGTCGCGCTGGTCCTGCCCGACGGCGCTCGCGTGCCGCTGTCGACCGAGCCCGAGATCGACGTCACCGCCCGCACGCTGGCCGGCCTGAAGGCGCTCGCCACCCCTGCGATGGGCCGGCTCGCGCGCGCGTACGTGCACAACGACGTCGATTTCAGCGGCAGCGCGCGCCGCGTGCTGTCGATCGCCGAGCGGATGGTCGGCGACATCGACCACGGTGCCGAAGGCACGCGCAGCCGGGTGCTGTCGTTCGTGCATCGGCGCCGCGGCAACCAGCGCAACATCGCCCACCACTACGACGTCTCCAACGCGTTCTACCGGATGTGGCTCGACGCGCGGATGGTGTACTCGTGCGCGTACTTCCGCACGCCGGACGATTCGCTCGACGATGCGCAGGCGCAGAAGCTCGATCACATCTGCCGCAAGCTGCGCCTCTCGACGGACGAGCGCTTCCTCGACATCGGCTGCGGCTGGGGTGCGCTGATCTTCTGGGCGGCGGAAAACTACGGCGTGCGCGCGACCGGCATCACACTGTCGCGCAACCAGCTCGAGCACGTCCGCGCGCAGATTGCCGCGAGGGGGCTCGAGGGCCGCGTGCGCGCCGAGCTGCTGGACTACGCCGACCTGCCGGACGAGGAGGCGTTCGACAAGATCGCGAGCGTCGGCATGTTCGAGCACGTCGGGCCGCGGAACTACGGCCGCTACTTCGGCAAGATCCGCCGCATCCTCGCGCCCGGCGGCTTCGTGCTGAACCACGGGATCACCCACAACTGGCTCGATCACCGGAGCCTCGGCAGCGGCATCGGCGAATTCGTCGAGGAGTACGTGTTCCCCGGCGGCGCCCTCGCGCACGTGGCGAGCGTCACCGAGGGGCTCACCGCGCAGGGGCTCGAAGTCGTCGATGCGGAGGCGCTGCGCGAGCATTATGCGAAGACGCTCTGGCATTGGGTGGAGCGGCTCGAGGCGAACACCGACGCGGCGCGCGCGGAGGTCGGCGAGGAGAAGTATCGGGTCTGGCGCATCTACATGGCGGGCTCGGCGCACGCCTTCGACCGCGGCTGGCTGTCGCTGTGGCAATTGCTCGCCGGCAAGCCGCTCGCCGACGGCCGGCTGCCGCACCCGCTGACCCGGGACTACATGTACGCGTGAGCGCGGCGGGCGAGGCGTTAGCCGAGCCGAGGCCCGAAGGGCGCGACGCCGCGCGAGCGCGGGAGGCCGACGCGCGGTCGCAGCGCACGTCGAAGTGGTGCAAGGAGGCCGAGGCGTGAGCGCGGCGGGCGAGGCGTGAGCGCCGGCCCCGGGTTGCAACGGGCGCGCGGCGGCCGCATATTGAAGGTCTGTTCACACCCTATCCGCTGCCGGGAGGCTTGCCGCCCCGGCCGGAGCTCGCCGATGGATGCCTCCGCCCCCGCCCCCGTTGCCGCGCAAGTGAGCCTGCTCGAATTCCCCTGCGCGTTCCCGATCAAGATCATGGGTCGCACGCAGGACGGCTTCGCGCAGGCGGTCGTCGCGATCGTCTGCAAGCACGCGCCCGACTTCGACGCGGCGACGCTCGAGATGCGCGCGTCGAGCGCGGGCAACTACCTGTCCGTCACCGCGACCGTCAACGCGACGTCTCGCGAGCAGCTCGACGATCTCTATCGCGAGCTCGTCGCGCACCCGATGGTGGCGATGGTGCTTTGAGCGCCGACGGGCCGTCCGCGAATCCCGCCCCGCGGGGAGCCGCGGAGCGGCGCATGCCGCAATGGTGGCGTGATCCGGCTGGCGACGTCGTCGTACGCGCGCTCGGGCGCACCGACTACCAGGCGACCTGGCGTGCGATGCAGGCATTCACGGACGCGCGAACGGCCGCGACGGCCGACGAGATCTGGCTGACCGAGCATCCGCCGGTCTACACGCTCGGCCTCGCCGGACGGCGCGAGCACGTGCTGCGGGAAAACGGCGTTCCGGTCGTGAAGGTCGATCGTGGCGGACAGGTGACCTATCACGGGCCGGGACAGCTCGTCGCCTACCTGCTGTTCGATCTTCGCCGCGCGAAGCTCGGCGTGCGCGAGATGGTCCGGCGCATCGAGGCCGCGGTGATAACATGGCTCGCATCGTGCGGAGTATCCGCGTACGGCAAGCCGTCCGCGCCTGGCATCTATGTGCTGCGCGCCGGAGTGGAATCGAAGATCGGCTCGCTCGGACTGCGGGTGCGCAACGGCTGCACCTATCATGGCGTCGCGGTGAACATCGACATGGACCTTGCGCCGTTTTCCGACATCGACCCCTGCGGTTACCCGGGCCTCGCCGTCACGCAGCTTGCCGACTGCGAGGTCGTGCGCTCTGTCGATGACGCCGGCCGCGCGCTGGCGCCGGTCCTGATCGCGCACATGCATGGATGCGGCGCGGGGGAGGCTTCGTGAGCGCGGCCGCGGCGTCCCCGGCACCCGCGCTTCCGGCAGGCACCGCTACGCCGGACAACGCGGCCGGCGTGAAGCACAAGGGCGGCGCGAAGACCGCGCGCATTCCGATCAAGGTCGTCGGCGCGGAACGGCTGCGCAAGCCCGAATGGATACGCGTGCGCGCTCCGTCGTCGCCGCGCTTCCACGAGATCAAGCGGATCCTGCGCGAGCACCGGCTGCATACCGTCTGCGAGGAAGCCTCGTGCCCGAACATCGGCGAATGCTTCGGCAAGGGCACGGCGACGTTCATGATCATGGGCGATATCTGCACGCGGCGCTGCCCGTTCTGCGACGTGGGGCACGGCCGGCCGCTTCCGCTCGATGCCGAGGAGCCGGTCAACCTCGCGGCGACGATCGCCGCACTCGCGCTGCGCTACGTCGTCATCACGAGCGTCGACCGCGACGACCTGCGCGACGGCGGCGCGCAGCATTTCGTCGACTGCATTCGCGCGGTGCGGGAGCGGTCGCCGGCGACGCAGATCGAAGTGCTGGTGCCGGATTTCCGCGGCCGGCTCGAGCGCGCGCTCGACATCCTCTGCGCCGCGCCCCCGGACGTGATGAACCACAACCTCGAGACGGTGCCGCGCCTCTACCGGCAGGCGCGCCCCGGCTCGGATTACGCGCATTCGCTGCGGCTGCTCGCGGCGTTCAAGGAGCGCTTCCCGGCGCTGCCGACCAAGTCCGGCCTGATGGTCGGTCTCGGCGAGACGGACGACGAGATCCTCGCGACGATGCGCGACATGCGCGCGCACCGCATCGACATGCTGACGATCGGGCAATACCTGCAGCCGTCCGCGCAGCACCTGCCCGTCCTGCGCTATGTCCATCCGGACACGTTCGCGCGCTTCGAGCGCGAGGCGTATGCGATGGGATTCCGCCACGCCGCGGTCGGTGCGCTGGTGCGCTCGTCGTATCACGCGGATCGCCAGGCCGAGGACGTCCTCGCCGCGGATTGACCTCCCGTCCGGCCCCTTGCCGTTTCCCGGATTTCATGTGAAAACGAGAATGATTCCCATTCTCCCGCAAGATCATGTACGCGATGCAAGGCGATCCGAAAATCGTCGCGCACCTGAACGCGGTGCTGACGAACGAGCTGACGGCGATCGACCAGTACTTCCTGCATGCGAAGATGTTCGATCACTGGGGGTTCGAGCGCCTCGCCGAGCGCGTGCGCATGGAATCGCTCGACGAGATGCGCCATGCCGAGGCGCTGATGGAGCGCATCCTGTTCCTCGAAGGGCTTCCGAACCTGCAGGACCGCACAAGCTCCTGATCGGGGAGAGCGTGCAGGAAGCGCTCGAATGCGACCTCAGGCTCGAGCTCGCCGCGCATCCGGTGCTGAAGACGGCGATTGCCGACAGCGAGGCGGCCGCCGATTACGTCAGCCGCGATCTGTTCCGACGGATTCTCGAGTCCGAGGAGGAGCACATCGACTGGCTCGAGACGCAGCGCGACCTGATCGCCAAGGTCGGTCTCGAGAACTACCAGCAGTCCCAGATGAAGCCGCCGGGCTGATCGCGGTTTCGGTTCATGGAGCGGGCGGCGGCGCACCGTTGGGCCAAAGGATCCACATCTGCCCCTGCTGCCGCATCCGCCCTGCCTGCGCGCCCGCCTCCGCGCCGTAGCCCCAGAAGAAATCCGCGCGGATCGGGCCGCGAATGGCCCCGCCGGTGTCCTGCGCCATCACGAGGCGGCGCAGCGGCGTGTCCGAAAGCGGCTCGGTCGTGGCGAGGAACACCGGCGCGCCGAGCGGTATCGCGCGGGGATCGACCGCGATCGCGCGTTCGGCGAGCAGCGGGACGCCGAGACTGCCGATCGGGCCGTCGATCGTTGCCTCGAGGGAGCCGGGCGCCGCGGGCGGCACTTCGCGAAAGAATACGTAGCTCGGATTCTCGTCGAGAAGCGCCGGAAGCTGCCCGGGATGCTGCCGGCCCCACGCGCGGATGCCCTGCATCGATGCCTCGTCGAGCGTCAGCTCGCCGCGGTCGATCAGAACGCGCGCGATCGAGCGGTACGGCTGGCCATTCTGATCCGCGTAGCCGACGCGCATGACGCCGCCCTCGACAAGTTGCACGCGGCCCGAGCCCTGGATCTGGAGAAAGAACGCGTCGACGGGATCGCTCACGTAGACGAGCGCCTTGCCTGCGACGTGCGCCCTGCCCGCATCGATGTCGGCGCGCGCCCAGTACGGAACGACACGGCGCCCGTCGAGGCGGCCGCGCACGCGCTTGCCTTTGAGCTCGGGATAGAGGTCTGCCAGCTCCACGATCAGCAGGTCGTCGGGGGGCGCGTACAACGGAACCGGATACGCGGCAGACGGCGTGTACGAGCCGGCGAGCAGCGGCTCGTAATAGCCGGTGACGAGCCCGCTGCCGCCGCCGTCGCTGGCGAGCACGCGGTACGGCGTAAAATTGTGCTCGAAGAAAAGCCGCACCGCGTTCGCGTCGCGCACGTCGATCGCATCCGCCGCCGCGCACGGCGCCTGCCAGAGCGATTGCGTGCGCGCCCGTGCGACGAGCGCCTTGCAGCCGACGCGAAACGCCGGCCACACCGCGTGTTGTCGATCGTCGCGCCAACCGGGCAGCTCGCCATAGGTCGCCGCGACGAACACCGCGCGCGGCGGCGCAACGGTCGGCGGCGCGATCTGGCATCCGGCGAGCGCGATCGCTGCGGCGACGAGTGCCGCGCGCATCGCATTCAGCGCGCGCAGCCGATGGCGCGCACCGGGGGGTGTCGTCGATGGGATGGTTGTTGCTCGAATCCGCCGTTGCATTGGTGATTCTCGTGGCGATCGTCGCGTGGACGATGGCACCGCTACGCAGGCGCCGCCGGGGCCGGCCGGGAGAGGAGGATTGACCGCCCGGGCGCCAGCGCCGGGTGGATCGCGCGCGAGCGCGTCAATGCAGCGTGCGCGGTATCGACAGCGTGAACGGCGGGATCGGCACGTCGAACGCGAGACCGTCCTCGGCGACCATCCGGTACGAGCCGCGCATCGTGCCGACCGACGTGGGAATGCTCGCTCCGCTGGTATATTCGAAGCTCTCGCCGGGCCGCAGCACCGGCTGCTTGCCGACCACGCCCTGGCCCTTCACCTCCTGGATCCGATGGTCCGCATCGGTGATGATCCAGTGGCGGCTCACCAGTTGCGCGGTGACGCTGCCCGTGTTCGTCACCTTGATCGTGTACGCGAAGACGAAATGGTTCTTGTCCGGATCCGACTGCTCCGGAAGGAACGTGACCTTCGGCGATACGGTGATTTCGTAGCGTTTGTTCTCCGGCATGACGAATTCCGAAGCGCTCGATCGAGCGCCGCGCAATCTTTTCTGCGATTATAGTCCCCGATGACACGCGCCTACCGGATCGCCCCCTCGCTGCTCTCGGCCGACTTCGCGCGCCTCGGCGACGAAGTGCGCGCCGTCGTCGCCGCTGGCGCCGACATGATTCACGTCGACGTGATGGACAATCATTACGTGCCGAACCTCACGCTCGGGCCGCTGGTGTGCGCCGCGATCAGGCCGCACGCGACGGTGCCGATCGACGTGCACCTGATGGTGAAGCCGGTCGATCGCATCGTGCCGGACTTCGCCGCGGCCGGCGCGGCTTACGTGAGCTTCCATCCCGAGGCGTCCGAGCACGTCGATCGCACGATCGGGCTCATCCACGACCACGGCTGCAAGGCCGGCCTCGTGTTCAACCCGGCGACGCCGCTCGACTGGCTGATGCACACGCTCGATCAGCTCGATCTCGTCCTGATCATGTCGGTGAACCCCGGATTCGGCGGCCAGGCGTTCATCGCGCACGCGCTCGACAAGCTCAAGGCGGCGCGCAGGCTCGTCGATGCGGCGATCGAGCGAACGGAGCGCGAGATCCTGCTCGAGGTCGACGGCGGGGTCAAGGTCGACAACATCGCGTCCATCGCGGCGGCGGGCGCCGACACGTTCGTCGCCGGCAGCGCGATCTTCGGCAAGCCCGATTACGCGGCGACGATCGCGGCGATGCGCGCCGCGCTGGGGACATGAGCGGCGCCGGGCCGTCCCGCGGACGCCTGCGCGAGCGGGGCGAAGTCAGGCCCGAAGGACGCGTCCGCGAGCGCGGGCGCGAGGCCGACACGCAACCGCTGCACTCGGCAGGCCGGCGCAACGAGGCCGAGGCGAATCCGCCCCCCGGGGGGCAGCGCAGTGGCGCAGGCCGCAAGCGTGGGGGGACCCATTGATCACCGAAGCGGAGTTTCGTGCGCTCGCGGCGCAGGGCTACAACCGGATCCCGCTCGTCCTCGAATCGTTCGCCGACCTCGACACGCCGCTGTCGCTGTACCTGAAGCTCGCGCAGCAGCGCTACACGTTCCTGCTCGAATCGGTCGTCGGCGGCGAGCGCTTCGGCCGCTATTCGTTCATCGGCTTGCCGGCCAAGGTGCGGCTGCGCGTGAGCGGGTCGCTCACCGAGGTCGAGGACGCGGGCGGGGTCATCGAGCGCCACGAGGGCGAGCCGCTCGCGTTCCTGCGCGAATTCCTCGGGCGCTTCCGCGCCGCGCCGCAGCCGGGGTTGCCGCGCTTCTGTGGCGGGCTGGCCGGGTACTTCGGCTACGACACCGTGCGGCACATCGAGCGCAAGCTCGCCGTGCGCAGATCCGCACGCTCGGGCACGCTCGACGACCTGCCCGACATGCTGCTGCTGCTGACCGACGAGCTCGCGGTGATCGACAACCTCGCGGGCAGGATCTACCTGATCGTCTACGCCGATCCCGGCGAGGACGATGCCTACGACCGCGCGCAGGAGCGGTTGCAGCAACTGCGCCGCGCGTCGCGCGCTCCGGTGTCGATACCCTTTCAGACGGCCACCGGCGCGACGCGCGCGGAGAGCGAGACCGGCGCGGAGGCGTTCGAAGCGGCGGTCAGGCGGGCGAAGGACTATATCGCCGCGGGCGACGTCATGCAGGTCGTGCTGTCGCAGCGAATGCAGATGCCGTTCGCCGCATCGCCGCTGTCGCTGTACCGTGCGCTGCGCTCGCTCAATCCGTCACCGTACATGTTCTATTACGACTTCGGCGACTTCCACGTCGTCGGGGCGTCGCCGGAGATCCTCGTGCGCAAGGAAGGCGCGACGGTGACGCTGCGGCCGATCGCCGGAACGCGTCCGCGCGGCGCGACGCGGGAGGAGGACGAACGGCTCGCGCACGAGCTTTCGAGCGACCCCAAGGAGCTCGCCGAGCACGTGATGCTGCTCGATCTGGGGCGCAACGACGTCGGTCACGTCGCGTCGATCGGCAGCGTTCGCGTCACCGAGCAGATGGCGATCGAGCGCTATTCGCACGTGATGCACATCGTCTCGAACGTCGAGGGCACGCTGTCGCCGGGCACCACCAGCTTCGATGTCCTCGCGGCCAGCTTTCCGGCCGGCACCGTGAGCGGGGCGCCGAAAGTGCGGGCGATGGAGATCATCGACGAGCTCGAGCCCTCGCGACGCGGCGTGTATGCGGGCGCGGTCGGTTACATCAGCTTCCAGGACGACATGGATCTCGCGATCGCCATTCGCACCGGGATCCTGCGCGACGGCATCCTGTACGTGCAGGCCGGCGCGGGCATCGTCCATGATTCGGTCCCGGAAACGGAGTGGCAGGAAACGCTGAACAAGGCCCGTGCCGTGCTGCGCGCCGCGGAGCTCGTCCAGCTCGGGCTCGACGCGGAAGCCTGAACGCGCGAAATGCGCGCATAATTCTTCTCCGGCCGCAGGTTTTACACATACGTGGTAATTCTTGCCGCAAGGTGGTGCAGCGGCGTGCCGTGCGCGTATTGATTTGGCGCGCGATTTCCCGACGACGGAACCGGCACGCACGCTGCGGGATCGAAACGGATCATCGACATCACCGACACCCATGGACAAGATTGAACTTCGCGCCGCGGCGCGCGCCGTCCTGCGCGCGTCGCAGCCCATGCCGTCGCCCGACCGCGGGCTGCCGCGCACGTCGCGTGAGCGCATGCCTCCTCCGCTCGACAAGGCGCGCGCGCGCCAGGCCTGCGCGCCGATGGGGACGCTGCATTCGATCGTCGTCACGGTCGACGCACGCAAGCGCCGGCGCACCTGGTACGTCGTCGATCCCGATCTCGCCATGTCGGCGCATTACGCCGCCGCGGGGTTCGAGCTCATGCCGGGCTGCAAGGTGCTCGTCGACGCCGAGGTGATGCGCCCGGTCGCGCTGGTCGATTTCGATCCCGCGGTGAGCGCCGAGGACAGCTCGCCGATGCCGCAAGGGTTCAACCCCTATTTCGACCTGCCCGCCGGTTGAGCGCGCGTGCGCACCGCCTTGCGTCATGCGCGAATCGTCGGCCGGGACCGGGGCTAGCCGGATCCGCATCGGCTACACGATCGATCTGCATTACGAGGTACTCGGGCCCGCCGACTTCATCTTCAACATCCACGCATCGCGCTCGCGCCAGCAGCGGGTGCTGAGCGAGGCGGTCGTCGTCGGTCCGCCGGTTGCGTGGCGCGTCGATACGGTGTCCTCGCTCGGCAACCGGCTGCTGCGCTTGCATGCGGAGCCCGGTCCCCTCGACGTCCGCTACGTCGGCACCGTCGAGGTTCGTCACCACATGGCGGAGCCGGCGCGCGTGGTGGCGCGGCCGATCGCCGAGTTGCCGACGCAAGCGATCCGCTTCCTGTGGCCGAGCCGCTACTGCCAGGCCGATCGGCTGCAGCAGCTCGCGTGGCGCGAATTCGGCAACCTCCCGCCCGGCCACGGGCAGGTCGATGCGGTCTGCCGCTGGGTGCGCTCGCGCATCCAGTTCCGACCCGGCGCGTCGACGATCGCCACATCGGCGCTCGAGACCCTCGAGGAGGGTACCGGCGTGTGCCGCGACTTCGTCCACGTCACGATCGCGCTGCTGCGGGCGCTCAACTATCCGGCACGCTTCGTGACCGGAGTCGATTACGGTGCGGACGAGGCGCTCGGGCCACCCGACTTCCATTCGTACGTCGAGGCCTGCATCGGCGAGCGCTGGTGGCTGTTCGACCCGACCGGCATATCGCCGCTCACCGGCCTGATCCGCATCGGGACGGGACGCGACGCCGCCGATGTCGCATTCGCGACGATGTTCGGCAACGTGCGCGGTGGCGCACCGAAGGTCGCCTTCGCGGCGGCCGACGATCCGTCCTCCGGCATTGCCCGGCCGCGGCCTACGCAGTTGGCCGTCTCGACGGCGGCACTCTGACGGCGAGAGGCCGCGGCGACGCGTGCTTCCCGCGTAGGACTGAGAGCGACACGGGTTCGCCTTCCCGCCGACGCCGAAAAACCGAAGTGCGCCGACTGCCGAAGCGAAACGCCCGCGACACAATGCCCCCACGTTGACGCCGCCTGGCAGGCGAAATCCGGCTTCGTGTGATCCGCCGTGTGATCCGAAGTCACGCCCGAGGCAGCGACCGGATCGAGGAGGCTCCATGGGTAAGCAGCAAGGCCGGCAGGGAGGCCGCAGGCAAATGACCGACAAGCAGGATCGCGCGGGCCGTCAGCAGAACCAGCAGAACGAGGGGCGGCAGCAGAGCCAGCAGAACGAGCACGGCGAGGGCAACTACGCGGCGTCGCGCCAGTACGACGAAGCCGCAAAGGACTTCGCGCACTCCGGACGGGTCGAATCGGCGGCGCAGGCCGCCGCGCCACGGTCGGATGCCGAAGCGATGCAGATGCAGGCCGCGGAGGCAGAGGGGAAGCGGCGCGCCAAGGGCGAGGATCCGGCGCTGCTTCGCAAGGCATCCGAGCAGCAACCGCCCGAATCGCGCCAGCCCCGACCCGGCGACGAGGAGGAATGATCCATGGCTGCCCGTGCCAACGCTCCTATCGCCACGCCGGCGCACTCGATCCCGCTGCTCGACGCGAGCTCGCTCCCGTCGGCCGAGGACTGGGCGCTGCTGGAATCGCTCAGCGCGTATTCGGGCGCGACCGGCGAGTTCGAGCCGGATCTCGACCGCTACGGCCGCTTCCGCCTGTCCGCGGCGGTCGACGAATAGAGCCGCGATGTCCGTTCGCCCGGCACGTTCGCGTTCAACGATTCCATCCTGAAGCGGAGGTCTTCGATGCTGCAATACGCTGCGGTGTTCTTCGTCATTGCCCTGATCGCGGCAGTATTCGGCTTCACCGGCATCGCCGTGGGAGCCGCGGAAATCGCCAAGGTCCTGTTCTTCATCTTCCTCGTGCTGTTCGTGATCTCGCTGCTCGTCGGCATGTTCCGGCGCTCGCCGTAGGCCCGACGACCGCATCTCGATAAACGGCAAGACGATGTAGCGCCACCGGCGCGACCGTTTACCTCGAAGCCCCCCGAGCGGCGAGCCGGGGGGTCTTTTTATTGGGTCGTCAGCGGAATTTGTGGGTGGCTTGCCATAGACGGCATCGCGAGGCGAGTATTGCGCCACTGTGCGTGATACCGAACTCTATGTGTCCCCAGTCGTAGTACGGCCCATGGCTGGCCGCCGGATCGCTGGCGCAAGGCGCAACGGCAGCCCGCTTTGCCGCACTTGGTCAGGTGCTCGAGCAAGCTTCACCGGGCCTCCCCAGCCTGCGCCTGTTGCGCCTTCGAATTGCCGATCGATTTCTTGCGCGCCGGCACGCGGCCAGGCGATTCGCAGCGGCGGGCGGATCATGTCCGTGCCTTGGCGCATGTGTCAACCCGGCTTGGTCAACGGCGCGCGATCGCCGTGTCGGCACCGGGCTAGAATTCGCATATTCGCGCGCGGCGGTTGCCCGTGCGCGATGCCAGCGGGACCCGTGCTCATGCTGCTGATGCTCGACAACTACGACAGCTTC
This sequence comes from Casimicrobiaceae bacterium, assembly GCA_036375455.1. GTDB lineage: Bacteria > Pseudomonadota > Gammaproteobacteria > Burkholderiales > Casimicrobiaceae > VBCG01. Next base: position 29,157 of record DASURV010000211.1, read on the forward strand.
ACCTGGAATCTTGTCCAGTACCTGGGCGAGCTGGGTGCGACGGTGAGGGTCGTGCGCAACGACGCGATCACGCTCGACGAGATCGAGGCGCTGCATCCG
>DASURV010000212.1:0-12337 GCA_036375455.1 Casimicrobiaceae bacterium
ACGCCGGCGGCGCGCTGCTCGTTCTCGTCGAGCTGGCGGTGGGTGGTCGACGCGGGATGAATGATCAGCGTCTTCGCGTCGCCGACGTTGGCGAGATGCGACAGGAACTGCACGGCCTCGATGCAGCGCACGCCCGCGGCCGCGCCGCCCTTGACGCCGAACGTGAGGATGCCGCCTGCGCCGCGCGGCAGGTAGCGCCTCGCCGTCGCAAGTCCGGGGCTGCCCGGCAGCAGCGGATAGTTGACCCATTCCACCGCGGGATGCTTCGACAGCCATTCGGCGACGGCGAGCGCCGACTCGCAGTGGCGCGGCATGCGCAGGTGCAGCGTCTCGATGCCCTGCAGCAGCAGGAACGCCGACAGCGGCGAGAGCGTCGGTCCGAGCGTGCGCATCGTCTCCATCCGCGCCTTCATCGTGAAGCCGAAGTCGCCGAACGTCTCGTGGAAGATCACGCCGTGGTAACCGCGCGAAGGCTCGGTCATCTGCGGAAACTTGCCGTTGCCCCAGGGGAATTTCCCCGACTCGACGAGGATCCCGCCCATCGTCGTGCCGTGGCCGCCGAGGTACTTGGTCAGCGAATGGACGACGAGGTCGGCGCCGTGCTCGAACGGCCTGCACAGATACGGCGAGGCGAGCGTGTTGTCGATGACGAGCGGCACGCCGGCCTCGTGGGCGATGTCGGCGAGCGCCCGGAGGTCCGGAACGTTGAGCTGCGGGTTGCCGATCGTCTCGGCGTAGAGGCACTTCGTCGAGGGCTTCAATGCCCGGCGGAAACTCTGCGGCTCGTCGCCGTCGACGAACGTCGCGTCGATGCCGAGCTGCGCGAACGTCACCGCGAGCTGCGAATACGAGCCCCCGTAGAGCGTGCGGGCCGCGACGATGTGGTCGCCCGCCCGCGCGAGCGTGAGGAACGCGAGCATCTGCGCCGCCATTCCCGTCGCGGCGGCGAGCGCCGCGCGCCCGCCCTCGAGCGCGGCCACGCGCTCCTCGAGCGCGGCCACCGTCGGATTCGAGATCCGCGAATAGACGTTGCCGAACGTCTGCAGGTTGAACAGCGACGCGGCGTGGTCGGCGCTGTCGAAGACGAACGAGGTCGTCTGGTAGATCGGCAGCGCGCGCGAGCCGGTCTGCGCATCCGGGATCTGCCCGGCATGCAGGCACAGCGTGTCGAAGCCGTACTTATGGTCGGGCATGCGGGTGATCCGGGAAAGGCGCCACGGCAACGGGTTGCGCAGCGCGCATTATGAAAGAACCGGGGTCTTGCGCCCGGAACGGATTGAACGCCGAACTCCTTACGGCACGTCGGGGACGCGCGGCGCCTGCGCCGGCGCGTCGGGCAGCAGCGGCCGCCGCGAAGAGATCACGCCGGTGTTGACGCCGGCCCAGTTGAGCCCGCCCAGCAGCCGCGCATGCTCGATCTTCACGCACCGATTCATCACGACGTCGAGACCTGCCGCGACGGCGCGCCGCGCCGCCTCGGCGTTCTCGATGCCGAGCTGCATCCACAGCACCTTCGCGCCGATCGCGATCGCGTCGTCGGCGATCGGCGGGATCTCGGGCGCCTTGCGGAAGCAGTCGACGAGATCGACCTTCCCGGGGATCGACCGCAGATCCGGGTAGCAACGCTCGCCGAGCACCTCGGTGTAGCGCGGATTCACCGGAATGATCCGGTAGCCGTGATCCTGCATGTACTTCGCGGCGAAGTAGCTCGGCCGATACCACTGCGCCGACAGGCCGACGACCGCCAGCGTGCGCGATTGCGCGAGAATGCGCCGCAGGCCGGCGATGTCGTCTAGCAGAGCCACCTAGGGCCTGTCAACGCTATGGACGCGAACGCGTTGCAGGGCCGAAAACGCCCGGCGCAAGGCGCGAAGGCGAAGGCGGGCCGGGCGCCCGGCGAGACTTTGCAACGCAGCGATGGGCGTTTTCGGCAGCAACCCGAAGGGAACGGGCGGCCAGGGGCGCCACTCTGCGTTGTTCTCCTCGCGAAGACGCCCGGTCTTCGCTTCGTCGGCCGCCTTGATTGGCGCCCCTGGCCACCCGTTCGCGTTCGCGTCCATAGCGTTAACAGGCCCTAGCGTCCCCAGTTCGGCGCGCCGCTGTACGGGTAGTCGTCGCTGATGCGCCGCCCCGACGAGACCGAGTTGTCGAGTCCCCACGGCAGGTTCGGATAGTCGCCCGGGCCGAACGTGCGGCAGGTCCCGCCGAAATGGGCGTCGCTGCAGAAGATCCAGAACCCGCGCTCGATGCGCAGCGACTGCGCGCGGTCGTTGAAGCCGGTGTTGGCGAGATCGCGCGCGACATCGCGGGTGATCACGAACTCGCGTCCGGCGAAGTTCGGATTGCTGTAGAGGATCGCGCGCACCTCGCGCCCCCCGGCCGGCGGATAGGGGCCGCCACCGCCGACGAGCCGCAGCGAGCTCACGCGGCCGGAGAGCTCGCCGAGGTCGTCGTAGCGCCCCGGCTCGAGCGTCATGCAGCCTCCTCCGAAGTAAGCGTCGCGACACACTTCCCAGCGGCCGGCGTTCACAACGGCCGAGCGCGCACGGTCGTTGAAGCCGGTACGATCGAGATTGTCGAGCGTCCTGTCGACGGCGAATTGCGCGCCCGAAAGCTGGTAGTCCTCGAAGAGAACGACATGCGGACCGGCCGGCGGCGGGGCGGGTGCGGTTGGCGGCGATCCGACCGGCCGCGCCGACGAGATGTTGCTGGAGAAGCCGAGCGTCGCGAGGTCGCGGTACTCGCCCGGCTCGAGCGTGATGCAGCGGCCGCGAAAGCCCGCATCGGTGCACATCTGCCACGCGCCGGCGCGAATGACGATCGAGGACGCGCGGTCGTTGTAGCCGGTGTTGGCGAGGTCCGGCACGAGCCCGCTCACGGTGAACGAGCGGCCCCCGAAGTCGCGGTATTCGTAGAACGTCGCGTCCTGCGCGGCGGCGCCCGTCACCAGCAGCAGCGCCGTCGCGGCAATTGTCCACCCACGCCTCATGCTTCGACCTCCAGGCCGTGCATCGCGACTTGGCTCGTCGCGGATCGAGCACGGCTCATCGTAGTTCGATCGCGGCCTTGCAGCCGCCGGACCGCGACGCTTCAACGCGTCGGCGCCGTCCTACGTTGACTTCACCCCGCTGGCCGGGGCGGCCCCCGTTGCGGGCGTGCGGTGCGGCGCATCGGGCGCCCATCCATGCACGGTGAGCATCAGCGCGAATCCGATGACATAGGCGAGCGCGACGTGCCAGCCGGCGCGCAGCCACGCGAACACCGACTTGCCCTCCGGAAAGAGATTGGTCAGCGCGACCCCCGCGGAGGATCCGAACCAGATCATCGAGCCGCCGAAGCCGACGGCGAATGCGACGAATCCCCAGTCGTAGCCGCCTTGCTTCAGCGCCAGCGCCGTCAGCGGAATGTTGTCGAAGACCGCGGACACGAAGCCGAGCCCGAGCGCGACGTGCCAGGATGCTTCGGGGAGCTTCTGCACCGGCATCATCGACGCCGCGAGCACGAGCGAGAGCAGGAACATCGAGCCCTTGAACGCGCCGGGCAACTCGCGCCACTCCGGGACGCGCAGCGGCGCGCACAGCAGCAGCGCCACCCACACCGCGAGGCCGATGAACGGGAAGCGGTCCGACCACGCGTTGAACTTCACATTCACGACGACGTTGACGACGATCGCCGTGACGAGGATGAAGCCGACGACGAAGACGCGCGCCCAGTCGATGCGGATGTTCGCCGAGCTGTCCTTGACGATCGGCGAGTAGCGCTGCTGCTGGATCGACGCGGGGACGCCGAAGATCACCATCGCGACCGACGCGGCGATATAGGCTTCCAGCACCGCGAGCGGCGAGATTCCGTCGATCCACATCATCGTCGTCGTCGTGTCGCCGACGACGCTGCCGGAGCCGCCCGCGTTCGATGCCGCGACGATGGCGGCGAGATAGCCGATGTGCACCTTGTGGCGGAACACGACGCCCGCGATCGTCCCGCCGATCAGCGCCGCCGCGATGTTGTCGAGGAACGACGACAGCACGAAGATCATCAAGAGCAATACGAAGCCGCCTTTCCAGTCGTCGGGCAGGAAATGCGGCAGCCGCGCGGGGACCTTGCTCTCCTCGAAGTGCTTGGACAGCAGCGCGAACCCGAGGAGGAGCCCGAGCAGGTTCGCGAGCAGCACCCATTCGTGCCCGAGATGGAGGATGAAGCCGCCCACGCCCGGGCCTTCCCGGAAGGGCGAGAACAGCACCTTGAAGAGCGTGATGACGACGAGCCCGGTGACCGCGACCCCCAGCGTGTGGTGATGGAACAGTGCGACGCCGATCAGCGTCAGCGCGAACAGGACGAAGTCGATCGGAATCGCGCCGATGGCCGGCGGCTCCGGCAGATTCCCGGCCGCGGCCCAGGCAGCGCCCGGTGCGAGTGCCGCGGCGAGCGACAGCACGGTGAGCATGAGCGCGGGGAGGCGGCGCGCGGTCGGCGTGGGCTGCATCGGCAACTCGTGGGATCCAGGGTGAATCGGGGTGCGCCCGCGGGCGACGCGGTGTGTCGTTCGTTTAGCCGTCGCCCTCGGGGCCGCCGGCCCGGCCTGCCGTCCGGCGTTTCTTGGTGACGCGGATTGTAACCGCATGACCGGAGCCCGCCCCCGGGGGAGCGCCCCGGCTTCCCCGCGAGGACGGGCCCGATCCTTGCTTTTTTGGACGCCACGCGAGGCATTGGGCCTGGATGGCACACGAGCGCCGGCGCAGGGAGCGTCCCCTTCGCGCCGGACGGGCCGTCTCCGGTGCCGGACCGCAGGACCCACCGACAGCCCGCAATGGCATTGACCCGATCGATCGGCCGGCTGGACCTGGCCCCTCTCCCGCCGACGGTCGGCGAGCCGATCGAACGCGGGCCGCTCCTCGCCCTGTCCCAGCGCAAGCTCAATGCGCTCGGCACGCCCCTCGCGTACATCGACCGCAGCCAGCGCTTTCGCTTCGCCAACAAGGCGCTGCTCGACTGGTTCGGCAAGCGGGTCGACGAGGTCCTCGACCGGGAGGTCATCGAGGTCCTCGGCCGCGACAGCTACCAGCTCTATCGCGCCTACATCGAAGCCGCGCTGCGAGGCGAGCGCACCGGCTACGAATGGCAGCTCGCCCTGCCCGGCCGCCAGCCGATCTGGATTCGCGTCGATTACTACCCGGACCGCAGTCAGCAGGGGCACATCCGCGGCTTCCTCGCGACGTTCAGCGACGTCGATCACCTGAAGCGGCTCGAGCTGGAGGCCGGCCAGCGCGAGCACCGGCTGCGGCTCGTGACCGACAGCGTCGGCCTGCCGATCCTGCACCTCGACCGGCAGCTTCGGCTGCGCTTCGCGAACCGGCCGTTCGCCGACTGGATCGGCGTGCCTGCGGAGGACATGCTCGGGCGCGCGCTCGGCGACTTCCTGGGATCGGACGCGCTGATCGAGATGCAGGGGTACATCGAGCGCGCGTTCGCGGGGGCGACGGTGTCCTACGAGCGGCGCGAGCGGCGCGCTTCCGGCGAGTTGCGCTGGGTGCGCGTGACGCTGTTTCCCGATCGCGAGGTGGGCGGGCGCGTCGGCGGCGCGTTCGTCGTCTGGAACGACATCGAGGACGACGTGCGCGTCCGCGATGCGCTCAAGTCGCAGCAGCAGCAGCTCCGCCTGTTCGCCGACAACATCCCGGGACCGATCGCGTACCTCGACAAGAGCCTGCACTACACGTTCGTCAACCAGGCGTTCGCGAACTGGGTGTGCAAGCCGCAGGACGAGATCTACGGCAGGACGCCGTTCGAGGTGATGGCCCCCGACGTCGCCGCGTTCCTGCGTCCGATCCTGAGGCGCGCGCAGGCGGGCGAGCACGTCGAGTACGAGCGCATCGGGCAGAACGCGAACGGCCAGCGCCGCTGGATGCACGGCCGGATGGCGCCCGACCTCGACTCCACCGGCAAGGTGCGGGGCCTGTACTGCACCGAGTACGACATCCACGACCTCAAGCAGACGGAGCAGGAGCTCGCGGCGCGCGAGAAGCAGCTTCGCCTGTTCACCGACAACATTCCCGAGCCGGTCGTGTATCTCGACGCCGAGCGCCGCTACGTGTTCGTCAACGAGGCCTTTCTCGACCTCTATGGCCTGCGCCGCGACGAGGTGCTGGGCAAGAAGCCGGAGGAGGTGCTGGGCGTCGAGGGCTCGCAGGCGCTCACCCCCGATCGCGACCGGGACATGGGTGGCGAGGCGCAGACGTACGAGCGCGCGGTGATCGACGCCGTCGGGCGCACGCGCTGGATCCGTGCGCGCTGCGTGCCGGACTGCAACCTCGACGGCTCGGTGCGCGGCGAGTACGTCGTCGGCCACGACATCACCGACCTCAAGATCGCGCAGGACACGCTGGCGGCGCGCGAGTCGCAGTTGCGCGCGATCATGGACGGCGTGCCCGCCCCGGTCGCCTACATCGACCGCGACGAGCGCTGCCACTACGTCAACCGCACGTTCCTCCAGTACTTCGGCCTGACCGCCGACCAGGTGGGCCACCTGCGGCTGCGCGAGGTCGTGGGGCACGGCATCTACCAGAGCGCGCAGGCGATGATCTCCCGCGCGCTCGACGGCGAATCGACGGCGTTCGACCGCCTCGTGCCGGGCGCGAACGGCGCGCGCCGCTGGATGACGATCCGCGTCGTGCCCGATGCCGGTCCCTCGGGCGAGGTCCACGGCGCGTTCGTGCTGATGAACGACATCCATGGCCTGAAGCAGGCGCAGGAAGCGTTGCGCGCCTCCGAGGGCGAGCTGCGGCTCATCATGGACAACGTGCCGGCGCGCGTCTCCTACATCGATCGCGACTATCGCTACCGCTTCCTGAACGGCCACAACGAGAACTGGCTCGGCGCGAGCCGCAACGACATGACGGGGCGGCCGATCGCGGAAGTCTCCGGCGAGGCGCGCTTCCGGATGCTGCAGCCGCTGCTCGACCGCGTGCTCGCCGGCGAGGTCGTGTCGACCGAGCTCAAGCTGCCGCAGCCCTCCGGCGAGCTGCAATGGGAGGCGATCCACTACGCGCCGCACCGCGACAACGACGGCAACGTGCTCGGCATCTACGCGGTGCACACCGACATCGACGACCAGAAGAAGAACGAGGATGCGCTGCGGCGCGCCAACTGGATGCTGTCGTCGCACATCGGCAACACGCCGCTCGCGGTGCTGGAGTGGGATCGCGAGCTGAAGCTCGTCCGCTGGTCGCCGCAGGCCGAGGTGATCTTCGGCTGGGCGAGCGACGAGGTGCTCGGCATGCCGATCACGCACAACCCGCTGCTGCACGAGGACGGCGGCGAGGCGATGGTGGGGCTCGTCGACCGGCTGCTGTCGGGCCACGAGCCGCGCGAGACGGCGCTCACCTGCAACTACCGCAAGGACGGCAACACGATCTGGTGCGAGTGGTACCACTCGGCGCTGCTCGGCGAGGACGGCAAGGTCGTGTCGATCCTCTCGTTCGTGCAGGACGTGAGCTCGCGGATCCAGGCCGAGGAGCGCCTGCAGTACATGGCGACGCGCGACGCGCTGACGGGGCTGCCGAACCGGCTGATGCTGCACGAGCGGCTGACGCAGGCGATCGCGCTCGCGCGCCGCAGCGGCCACCGCGTCGGCGTGCTGTTCATCGACCTCGACCGCTTCAAGAACGTCAATGACACGCTGGGCCACCGGATCGGCGACGAGCTTCTGAAGCACGTGACGCGCGCGCTCGCCGAGGCGCTGCGCGAAACCGACCTCCTGGCGCGCCTCGGCGGCGACGAGTTCATGGTCGTCGTCGAGGATTTCGACGAGCCCGTCGTGCTCGGCCGCATCGCGCAGAAGCTGCTCGACGCGATCGCGCAGCCGTTCCGCATCGAGGACCACGACATCTACGTGACGTCGTCGATCGGCATCTCGGTGTTCCCGGACGACTCCGACGATCCGGAAGAGCTGATGAAGCACGCCGACGTCGCGATGTACCGCTCGAAGGAGCTCGGCCGCAACACGTACCAGTTCCTGGACGCGGACCTCGCCGAGCGGCGGCTGCGCCAGCACACGCTCGAGACGGCGCTGCGCGGCGCGCTCAAGGACAACGCGCTGAGGCTCCACTACCAGCCGGTCGTGCGCATCAACGACCGCGCGATCGTCGGGGCCGAGGCGCTGCTGCGCTGGAGCGATCCCGACCACGGCGTCGTGGCGCCGCAGGTGTTCATCCCCCTCGCCGAGGAGTCCGGGCTGATCCACGCGCTCGGCGACTGGGTGCTGAAGACGGCGGCGGCGCAGTGCGTCGCGTGGCGCAAGGCGGGCATGCCGCTCACGATCTCCGTCAACCTGTCGGCCAAGCAGTTCTATCGCGAGGACCTGGCGCACCGGATCACCGACATCGTGCGCGGCGAGGGCTGCGAGCCGTCGTGGCTCGAGCTGGAGGTCACCGAGACCAGCCTGATGCACGACCTCGACGCGATCCGCAAGGTGCTCCACCAGTTGCGCGGGGAGGGCTTCACCGTCGCGATCGACGACTTCGGCACCGGCTATTCATCGCTCACCCACCTCAAGCATTTCCCGATCGACACGCTGAAGATCGACATCTCGTTCATCGCCGACCTCGAGACCGATCCCGGCGACGCGGCGATCACCGAGGCGATCATCGGCCTTGCCCGGGGGCTCGGCCTCAAGGTCGTCGCCGAGGGGGTGGGCACCCGTGCGCAGCTCGATTTCCTCGACGTGCGCGGCTGCCATTGCTTCCAGGGCTACTGGGTCAGCCAGCCGCTGCCCGCCGGCGAGTTCGTCGATTTCGTGAAAAAGCGCCCGCACTGACCCTTCGCCGGCGCGGTGAGGGTGTGTCGGGCGACGTCCGCGCGGGCGAGGGCGCCCCGGTCAGTCGAGCGTCCGCACCCAGCTCTCCAGCGCCTCGGCCGCCTCCCGCCATTGCGGCTCGAGCATCAGCAGGTGCGCGAGCCCGGGCAGGATCACGGCCTCGACGTTGTGATGCCACGCCGTCGCCCTCACATCCTGGGGCGTGCAGATCAGGTCGGCCTCGGCGCCAAGCACGAACATCGGCCGGTGATCCTTCGGCGGCAGCGCCCAGTGCAGGCGCAGCGACAGGTCGAACAGCGCGCGGGGCGATTCGGGTCCTATGTGGCGCGCGGCTTCCGCGAGGATCGGCGCCGGAACGTCGTCGGTGAAATAGAACGGCCGCAGCGCGTCCAGGACGTCGGCCGACAGCCGCGACGGATCGACGCGGCCCATCTGGACCAGGTAGTCGGGATGCGAGGCGGCGAGCCGCGTCGCGATCGGCAGCAGCCCCGACGGCGGCACCGGGGCGAGCAGCGCGGCGCCGCGCACCGGGCGCTTGGCGACGATCCGCTCCACGATCGCAGCCCCCATCGAGTGGCCGATCAGGACCGGCGGTGCCCGCAGCGTGCCGGCGACGTGCTCGACGTCCGCCTCGTAGTCGTCGAGGCCGGTGACGAACAGCGTTTCGGCGCCGCCGCTCGCGCCGTGGCCGCGCAGGCTCAGCGCGTAAGCGGGGTAGCCGCGCGCGGCGAACCACGGGAGAAAATACGGCTCCCAGAACCACGCGTCGCAATACCCGCCATGGACGAAGAGCAGCGGCGGCTTTTTCGAGCCGTTGGCGGGCAGCCGCTTGCGGACTTCGAGGTTCGCCTCAAGCGGTAGCATCGCGCAGGAGCAACGAGAGGTGTTTCACGCCCTGAAAAAGCCCGGCATTGTGCCAGACACAGCAATTCTCGCGCCCATGTACGACGAGACGTGCCGGCGCTGCGATCGCCTCGCCCATTTCCTCGACGAGGTGCGCCGCGAGCATCCGGGGTATCGGTGCCTGCCGGTGCCCCCGTTCGGCGATCCGGCGGCACGGCTGGTCATCGTCGGCCTCGCGCCCGGTCTCCACGGGGCGAATGCGACCGGCCGGCCGTTTACCGGCGATTTCGCGGGCATCCTGCTCTACGAGACGCTGCACGCCTACGGCTACGCGTCGTCGCCGGTCTCGCGCACCCGCGACGACCCCCTGACGCTGACCGACTGCCGGATCACCAACGCCGTCAAGTGCCTGCCGCCGGGCAACAAGCCGCTGCCGGCCGAGGTGCGTAATTGCAACGCTTACCTGGCGGCCGACCTCGCGACGCTGCCGCCGGGCGGCGCGGTGCTCGCGCTCGGCCGCATCGCCCACGATGCCGCGCTCGCCGCGTTACGCCTGCGGCGCAACGGCTTCGCGTTCGGACACGGCCTGCGGCACGGGCTCGCGAACGGAACGGCACTCTTCGACAGCTACCATTGCAGTCGCTACAACACGAATACCGGCCGGCTCACCCCGGCGATGTTCCGGGCGGTGTTCGACGCGATCGCCGTGCACCTCGGCCGGCCGCGCGCATGACCAAGGTTTCCCGCCTCAATCGCCGCACCGTCGACGCCGAAGCGAGGTCGGCGCAGTTCGACACGCGCGAGCTGATCGCGTCGCTGCCGCACCTGCCCGGCGTCTACCGGATGTTCGACGCCGAGGGCGGCGCGCTCTACGTCGGCAAGGCGCGCGACCTGAAGAAACGCGTGGCGAGCTATTTCCAGAAGAGCGACCACGAGCCGCGCATCGCCGCGATGATCGCCCAGGTGGCCCGCGTGGAAACGACCGCCGTGCGCTCGGAGGGCGAGGCGCTGCTGCTCGAGAACAACCACATCAAGGCGCTCGAGCCGCGCTACAACATCCTGTACCGCGACGACAAGAGCTATCCGTACGTCTGCCTGTCCGGCGACGCGTATCCGCAGCTACGCTTCCACCGCGGCGCGCTCGACCGGCGCCACAAGTACTTCGGGCCGTTCCCCAGCGCCGGCGCGGTGCGCGAAGGCATCGCGCTGCTGCAGAAGGTCTTCCAGTTGCGCACCTGCGAGAACACGGTATTCGCGAACCGCTCGCGCCCCTGCATGCTGCACCAGATCGAGCGCTGCACGGCGCCGTGCGTCGGCCTCATTTCGGAGGCCGACTACCACCAGGACGTGCAGGCGGCGATGCTGTTCCTGCAGGGCAAGACCGACGAGGTGCTCGCGCAGCTCAAGCGGCAGATGGACGAGGCGTCCGCGGCGCTCGCGTTCGAGCGCGCGGCGCGCGTGCGCGACAAGATCGCACGCCTGCAGCAACTGCAATCGCGCCAGTTCGTCGAGAGCGCGACCGCCGGCGACATCGACGTGATCGCCGCGGCGCGCGAGCAGGGGGTGTTCGCGGTCAACGTGGTGATGATCCGCGGCGGGCGCCACGTCGGGGATCGCACGTTCTTCCCACAGCATGCGGACGCGGGCGACGAGGGCGACGTCGTCACGGCGTTCCTCGCGCAGCATTACGTCGAGCGTCCGGTGCCGCCGACGCTCGTCGCACCGCAGGCGCGCGACGCCGAGGTGCTTGCCGACGTGCTGACGACGCAGTCGGGACGCAACGTCGACATCGTGAGCAATCCCGGCGGCGAGCGGCGCATGTGGGTCACGATGGCGACGCAGAATGCGACGCTCGCGATCCGCCAGCGCCTCGCGCAGAAGGCGACGCAGGAGGACCGGCTGGCGGCGCTGCAGGAGGCGCTGCACCTGTCGCCGTCGGCGCAGCGCATCGAGTGCTTCGACGTCTCGCACACGATGGGCGAGGCCGCGGTCGCGTCGTGCGTGATCTTCGACCGCCTCGCGATGCAGACGTCGGAATACCGCCGCTTCAACGTGACGCCGCCGCATGGCGGTGACGACTACGCCGCCATGCGCGAAGCGTTGGCGCGGCGCTGCGCGCGCATCGTCGCCGGCGAGTATCCTGCCCCCGATCTGCTGGTCATCGATGGCGGGCGCGGGCAGGTCGGCGTCGCCGCGGAGGTCCTCGCCGAGCAGGGATTGCACCAGACGCCGCTGATCGGCATCGCGAAGGGGCCCGAGCGCAAGCCGGGGCTCGAGGACATCGTCTTTCCCGGGCGCGAGGACGTGCTGAATCTGCCTGCCGATCATCCGGGGCTGCATCTGCTGCAGCAGATTCGCGACGAAGCGCATCGCTTCGCGATCCAGGGCCATCGCGCGCGGCGCGGCAAGGCGCGGACCACGTCGTCGCTGCAGCAGATCAGCGGCATCGGCGCGAAGCGTCGGCAGGCGCTGCTCGCGCACTTCGGAGGGCTGAAGGGCATGCAGTCGGCGAGCGTCGAGGACCTCGCGCGCGTGCCGGGTATTTCGCACGCGCTCGCCGTGCGGATCTACGCGCAACTGCACTGAATCCCCGTTGCGGAACCGCGCCGCCCGTGCGGTCTCGCGAGAGTAGAATCGTTCGCTCGAGCGTCGCATTGGCGTTCCCGCGACCGAACCGCCGGA
>DASURV010000213.1:0-14369 GCA_036375455.1 Casimicrobiaceae bacterium
ACGTGGACCGCGGAGCGGCGCGCCGAGCTCAATTCGAACGCGTGGGGCGGCGGCCTCATTCGGACGACCGAGGACGAGAAGGGCGACTCGCGCTCGGTCTTCATCCTGGTGTTCAAGGATTCGCACAGCCACGCCGAATGGAACATCGGCTACGAGCACTCGACGTACTGGGGCCCGCGCAGCGGTGTGCAGCCCGGCCTCGGGTATACGGCGGCGATCGTCCAGCGGCCGGACATCGCGAGCGGATTCCCGTTTCCGGTGCTGCTGCCGCTCGCGTCGCTGCGCTACCGCGAGGCCACGCTGTTCGCGACGTACATCCCGACGCTGAACGGCGGCATCAACCACGGCAGCACGCTGTACGTGTTCGGGCGCGTCCTGTTCAAGTGAGCGGGAAGAGGCCGTGAACGTCCTCGTCGTCGGCGGCGGCGGCCGCGAGCACGCGCTCGCCTGGAAGGTCGCGCAGTCGCCGCGCGTCACCCGGGTGTTCGTCGCGCCCGGCAACGCCGGCACGGCGGCCGATCCCCGGATCGTCAACGTGCCGATCGACGCCATTGCGACGCTCGCCGCCTTCGCGCGGCGCGAGTCGATCGGCCTGACGATCGTCGGGCCCGAGGCGCCGCTCGCCGCCGGGATCGTCGACGTCTTTCGTGCGGAGGGTCTGCGTGTCTTCGGTCCGACGCGGGCCGCGGCCAGGCTCGAGAGCTCGAAGGACTTCGCGAAGGCGTTCATGGCGCGCCATCGGATTGCGACGGCGCGATACCGCACGTTCACCGACGCGGACGCGGCGCACGCGCACGTCGCCGCCCACGGCGCGCCGATCGTCGTCAAGGCGGACGGGCTCGCGGCGGGCAAGGGCGTGGTCGTCGCGATGGAAGAGGCCGACGCGCATGCCGCCATCGACGCGATGCTGACCGGCAGCGCGCTGGGCGAGGCCGGTGCGCGGGTGGTGATCGAGGAGTTCCTCGAGGGCGAGGAGGCGAGCTTCATCGTGATGGCCGATGGCGTCCACGTGCTGCCGCTCGCGTCGAGCCAGGACCACAAGCGTCTCGCGGACGGCGATCGCGGACCGAACACCGGCGGCATGGGTGCCTATTCGCCGGCACCGGTGGTCACGCCGACCGTCCATGCGCGGATCATGCGCGACATCATCGTGCCCGCGGTGGACGGCATGGCGGCCGAAGGCACGCCGTACACGGGCTTTCTCTATGCCGGCGTGATGATCGACGCGAGCGGCGCGCCGCGCGTGCTCGAGTTCAATTGCCGCCTCGGCGATCCGGAAACGCAACCGATCATGGCGCGCCTGCGGTCGGATCTCGTCGTGCTGATCGAGCACGCGGTGGCCGGGACGCTCGATCGCGTCGAGGCCGAATGGGATCGGCGTCCCGCGCTTACCGTGGTTCTCGCCGCGGCCGGCTACCCCGGCGAGCCGCGGCGCGGCGACGTGATCGCCGGTCTCGACCAGCTCACGCAGCAGGCGCATGAGGACGTGACCGTCTTCCACGCCGGGACCGTTTCCGATGGCGACCGGGTGAGGGTGAGCGGCGGGCGGGTGCTGGGCGTCACCGCCCTCGGCGAATCGCTGCGGCAGGCGCAGCGCGCCGCCTATGCGACGATCGCGGCGATCCGCTTCGACGGCATGCAGTACCGCACCGACATCGGCCATCGCGCGCTCGCGCGCCGGGCGCAGTCGACATGACGGCGGCGCAGGCCGGCGACGACGCGCCGGACAGCGCGCCGGTTCGCGATTACCTGATCGCGCTGCAGGGGCGCATCGTCGCCGCGCTCGAAGCGTGCGGGGAGGCAGCGTTTCGCCGCGACGAATGGCGCCGGCCGGAAGGGGGCGGCGGCATCTCGATGTCGCACGAGGACGGACCGGTGCTCGAGCGCGCCGGCGTGCTCTACTCGCACGTTCGCGGCGGCGCGCTGCCGGCGTCGGCGACCGTGCATCGGCCGCAACTCGCGGGCCGCCGCTGGGAGGCGAGCGGCGTGTCGCTCGTCGTGCATCCGCGCAACCCGTATGCGCCCACCGTGCACCTGAACGTCCGGCACTTCTGCGCGTTCGCGCAGGGCGAAGGGAGCGGCGACGCGCGGCCGGTTTGGTGGTTCGGCGGCGGGATGGACCTCACGCCGGTCTACGGCTTCGCCGAGGACGCGCGGCATTTCCACGCCACATGCCGCGATGCGCTGGCGCCGCACGGCCCCGACCTCTATCCGCGCTTCAAGCGGGCCTGCGACGCCTATTTCTTCCTGAGGCATCGCAACGAGGCGCGCGGGATCGGCGGCATCTTCTACGACGACTGGAACGAGGGTGGGTTCGCGCGTGCGTTCGCACTGACCCGGAGCGTCGGCGATCGCTTCATCGACGCGTATGTGCCGATCCTGCAGCGGCGCCGCGACATGCCGTACGGCGAGCGCGAGCGCGACTTCCAGGCGTATCGGCGCGGCCGCTACGTCGAGTTCAACCTCGTCTGGGACCGCGGCACGCTGTTCGGGCTGCAATCGCACGGACGCACCGAGGCGATCCTGCTGTCGATGCCGCCGCTTGCGCGCTGGCGCTACGATTGGGCGCCGGCACCGGGAACCCCGGAAGCGGCGCTCTACACCGATTTCCTGCCGCCGCGCGACTGGCTCGCATGAGCGCCGCTACGCCCGATCCGCGGTCCGCGCCGCTGCACGCGGAGGATGCGCTGCACGAGCGGCGCGTCGCCGGCGAGCAGGTGTACGCGGGCAAGCTCCTCGACGTGCGCCGCGACCGGGCGCAGCTACCCGACGGTGGCGAAGCGGTGCGCGAATACATCGTGCATCCGGGCGCCGTGCTGGTGGTTCCCGTCCGCGACGATGGACGACTGATCGTCGAGCGGCAGTTCCGCTACCCGCACAACCGCATCTTCCTCGAATTTCCGGCCGGCAAGCTCGATCCGGGCGAAACGCCGCTCGCGACCGGCGTGCGCGAGCTCGCGGAGGAGGCCGGATACCGCGCGGCGATCTGGACCCGCCTCGGGGTCATCCATCCGGTGATCTCCTATTCGACGGAGACGATCGAGCTGTACGCGGCCCGCGGGCTCGTCCATGTCGGAGCGCGCCTCGATCCCGGCGAATTCCTCGAAATCGTCGAATGCACGGAGGACGAGCTGTACGCCGCGATCGACGAGGGACTGCTGACCGACGCGAAGACCATCGCCGCGCTGGTGCTGCTCACGCGCTGGGCCCGCGCGCCACGGCGCAGCGTCCGCCTGCGCATCGAGGGCGTCGTGCAGGGTGTCGGCTACCGCGATTGGGTGCTCCGCACGGCGTCTGCGGCGCGAATCGCCGGCTGGGTGCGCAATCGCCGCGACGGCTCGGTCGAGGCGCAGGTCCAGGGAGATCGTGCGGCGGTCGATCGGTTCGCCGACGGATGCGCCCGCGGCCCGCGCGCCGCGCGGGTGGAACGGATCGAGATCACGCGCAGCGCCTTCGACGCCGCGTTGTCCGGCTTCGAGCTGCTGCCCTCGGCATAGCGGAGCCGAGGCTCCCTCTAGCTGCTAGCTAGCGGGCGCCTCCGCCGGCGCGCGCGGTGCGAGCGCGCGCAGCCCGCCAGCCAGAAACGCGATCAGGTCCTCCGCCGGCATCGTGACCGACGGGACGCTGCCGCCCGCTCTGCAGCGCGCGAGGGCGTCGTGCTCGAGCAGCAACCGGCAGTTGCGGAAGCCCGCGGCGACGACGTCTTCGGCGACACCCGGCAACGCGTGACGCAGCGCCACCAGGCACTCGCGGTACACGCTGCCGAAGTGGCGCAGCATGATGGCGTCGGAGGGATCGTGTCCCGCGAGGCGCGCGACCAGGCAGAGGTAGTTGCGCCACGTCGGCAGCGTCGCCTGTTCCAGCGTGACGAACGCCCGGCCGTACCCCCACAACACGTCCTCGACGGTCCAGTCGCCGCGCGCGCGCAGCGCCAGCAGCGCGTCGTGCTGCATCGCCAGGAGCTCGGCCGCGCGCCGGGCGAGCGCTTCCTCGATCAGCTGCTCCTTGCTGCCGAAGTGGTAGTTGAGCAGCGCGACGTGCGCCTCCGCGCGCGACGCGATCGTGCGGTGGGTGAGCGGCTTGAAGCCGTGATCGGCGATCAGCGCCTCGACCGCGTCGAGCAGGCGGCCACGCGTGTCGTCGCCGCGCCGGCGCTCCGCGCGTGGGGACGAGGCATCGGTTGCAAGGGAGCCGAAAGCGTGATCGAGGGGCATGGCCGGGATCCTCGCCGTTGTGCATGGAACACGGGTTCACGCGCATCGTATCGACGCGGCGAGCGCCGCCGTAGAGGACGGACCATCACATTCGTGTAGGACTGCGCCGACAGCCCGGCTCGCTCGTACGATCGCCCCACGCTTGCGGCTCGCGCCGCTGCGCTGCCCCCCGAGGGGGATGATTCGCGTCTCGGGGCGGCCCTACGCCGCTCATGCCAGGCCGAAGATGTCCTTCCAGGCGATGTAGGACGCGGCGGCCGACCATGGCAATGCGAGCACCAGTCCGATGCCGCTCGTCGCGAGGCCCAGCATCAGCAGCGCGAACGACAGCGCGCCGTACAGCAGCAGTGGCGCCGCGTTGCGGGCGAATGCCGCGCCGCTTTGCCCGAAGGTGTCGCGAAAGCCGGTTCCGTCGAAGAGCGCCGCGAACGGAACGAACGTGAGCGGCAGCGACACGGCGATGCCGGCGGCGTAGGTCGCGACGAGGGTAGCGGGGGAGACCGACTCCGCATTGCTGCCGGGCGCGAGCATGTTGAACCCGCCCACCGCCTGCGCGACCAGCGCCTCCGTCGCGAACACGATGACACCCGCGACGACGACTGCGGCGAGCGCGCGCGGCGGCGCACCGGCGACGGCGATCAGATGGCGCAGCCGCGGCCGCTCACCGCGGTCCGCCGCCAGGCTCGCGTAGAGCAGCCCGCATTCGAGCAGCGGCAGCAGCACCTGCGCAAGCAGGATCCCGGCGAGCGGCACGAACGCGAGCGCGATGTTGCCGGCGAGGATGACGAGCGCGATGCCGCTGAACGTCGCCGGACCGCGCCGCCACAGGCGCATCGCGTCCGCGTACCAGTCGAGCGCGCGCCGCGCCGGCACGGCGCGCGCCTGCCTCAGGCCGCCTCCCCGAGGTAGGCGGCGCGCACCTTCGGGTCGTAGAGCAGATCCGCGGCCTTCCCCGCGAGTGTAATCTCGCCCGACTCCATCACATAGCCGCGGTCGCTCACCTCGAGCGCGAGCTTGGCGTTCTGCTCGACGAGAAGGATCGTGACGCCCTCCTGCGAGACCGCGAGGACCGTCTCGAACACCTTCTGCACCATCAGGGGCGCGAGACCCATCGACGGCTCGTCGAGCAGGAGCAGCCGCGGCCGCGACATCATCGCGCGGCCGATCGCGAGCATCTGCTGCTCGCCTCCGGACAGCGTGCCCGCGGTCTGCCGGCGCCGCTCCTTGAGCCTCGGGAACAGCGTGAAGACGCGCTCGGTGTCGCGCCGGACCGCGTCGCGGTCGTCGCGCGCGTACGCGCCCATCATCAGGTTCTCCTCGATCGTCAGCGCGCCGAACATCCCGCGGCCCTCCGGCACCATGGCGAGGCCGCGGCGCACCAGCGTGAAGGGCCGCCGGCCCGTGATGTCCTCGCCCGCGTAGCGGATCCTTCCGCTCTTCACGGGCAGCAGCCCGCAAACGCCCTTCAGCGTCGTCGTCTTGCCGGCGCCGTTCGCGCCGATCAGGCACACGAGCTCGCCGGTGCCGACGACGACGTCGATGCCCTTGACCGCCTGGATCCCGCCGTAGCTGACGGCGAGCCGCTCGAGCGCCAGCAGCGGCTGGGAGCCTGCGGTCGCGTCAGGCACGCTTGAGCCCGAGCTGGACGTCGCCGCCGAGGTAGGCGGCGATCACCTTCTCGTCCTTCTGCACGTCGGCCGCGACGCCCTCGGCGATCTTCTTGCCGTAGTCGAGGACCAGCACGCGATCGCAGACGCTCATCACGAGCTTCATGTCGTGCTCGATCAGCAGGATCGTCGTGCCGTCGCGGCGGATGCTCTCGAGCAGCTCGCGCAGCGCCGTGGTCTCGGTCGCGTTCATGCCCGCCGCCGGCTCGTCGAGCGCAAGGAGGCGCGGCTCCGTCGCGAGCGCGCGCGCGATCTCGAGCCGCCTCTGGTCGCCGTAGGCGAGGTGCTTCGCGAGGTCGTTGGCGCGGCGGTGCACGCCCACGTACTGGAGCAGCGCGTACGCCCGCTTCTCGATGTCGCGCTCCTCGGCGCGCGTCCCGGCGTTGCGGAAGATCGCGCCGAGCACCGTCGCGTGCGTGCGCACGTGGCGGCCGATCATCACGTTCTCGAGCGCCGAGAGGTTGGCGAACAGCCGGATGTTCTGGAACGTGCGCGCGATGCCGCGCCCGGCGACCTCGTGCGGCTTGAGCCCCGCGAGCGGCTGGCCCTCGAACGTGAAGCTGCCGCCATCGGCCGGGTAGATCCCGGTCAGCACGTTGAAGAGCGACGTCTTGCCGGCGCCGTTCGGCCCGATCAGGCCGTAGATCTCGCCGCGCCGGATCGTGAAACTCACGTCGGCGAGCGCCTGCACGCCGCCGAAGCGCTTGGTGATCCCGGCGGCCACCAGGAGGTCGCGGTCGCTCGTGTCCGGGACGCTCATGCTCTTGCCGTTTCCAGCTCGCGCTTGCGCGTCGCCGAGGGCAGGATGCCGGCGGGCCGGAACAGCATCATCAGCACCAGTGTCACGCCGAACAGCAGCATCCGGATCACCTCGGGGTCGATCAGCATCCGGCCGAACAGCGCCTGCTGCACCGGCCCAACCGTGTAGCGCAGCACCTCGGGCACGAACGACAGCAGCAGAGCGCCGAGGATCACACCCCAGATGTTGCCCATCCCGCCGAGCACGACCATCGCGACGATGTTGATCGACTCGACGAGGACGAAGCTTTCCGGGCTGATGAAGCCCTGGATCGCCGAGAACATCCCGCCGGCGATGCCGCCGAACATGGCGCCCATCGCGAAGGCCAGCAGCTTGATGTTGCGCGTGTTGATCCCCATCGCACGGGCGGCCGTCTCGTCCTCGCGGATCGCCTCCCAGGCGCGGCCTATCCGCGAATTCTGCAGCCGCAGGTTGAGCACGATGATCAGGAGCAGCACGACGAGCAGCAGGTAGTAGTACTTGATCGGGCCGCTGAACGTGATGCCGTCGATCGACTCGGTCCGCGCGAACGAGAACGTCCCGAAGCGGAACGGATCGATGCCCGCGATGCCCTGCGCGCCGTTCGTGATGTTGACCGGCTGCGACAGGTTGTTCAGGAAGATCCGGATGATCTCGCCGAAGCCGAGCGTCACGATCGCGAGGTAGTCGCCGCGCAGCTTGAGCGTCGGCGTGCCGAGCAGCACGCCGAAGCAGCCGGCGACCAGCGCCCCGATCGGCAGGATCACCCAGAACGGCAGGTGCAGCCCGAAGTGCGGGCTTGCGAGCAGCGCGTACGTATAGGCGCCCACCGCGTAGAACGCGATGTAGCCGAGATCGAGCAGGCCGGCGAAGCCGACGACGATGTTGAGCCCGAGCGACAGCAGGATGTACAGGATCGCGAGGTTCGTGATGCGCACCCACGCGGTGCCGATGCCGGCGAGCGCGAACGGCAGCACCGCGAGCGTCGCGGCGATCAGCACGACGCCGATCCTCGCGACCGCCGGATGGCGGGTCTGGATCAGTGCGTGCATGCGGCAGCCGAAACTTTTCGCGGATCACGCACGATCCGACACCCGTTCGCCGAGAAGGCCCGAGGGCCGGAAGACGAGCACCGCGATCAGCACGAAGAACGCGAACACGTCCTGGTAGTTGCTGCCGAAGAGCGTGAGGTTCGGGTCGCCCGCGCAGCGCTCGGCGATCGCCGTCGACCAGTCCGAGAGCTGGCACAGGTTCGTCAGGTCGCCGACGTATCCGGCGCCGAGCGCCTCGATCACGCCGAGCAGCAGGCCGCCCAGCATCGCCCCGCCGATGTTGCCGATGCCGCCGAGCACCGCGGCGGAGAACGCCTTCAGCCCGAGCAGGAATCCCATCTGGTATTGCGCGATGCCGTAGTACGTGCCGACCATGACGCCGGCGACCGCGGCGAGGCCCGCGCCGATGACGAACGTCAGCGCGATCACCTGGTTGATGTCGATGCCCATCAGGCCCGCGATCTGCGGGCTCTGCGACGTCGCGCGCATCGCGATGCCGAGCTTCGTGCGGTAGATGAGCGCGAGCAGCCCGGCCATCATCGCGATCGACGTGCCGATGATCGCGATCTGCACGTTGGTGATGCGCGCCCCGTCCGGGTTGCCGGTCACGTGGTACGAGACGACCTCGACGATCTGCGGATAGGAGAGCGGATTGCGGCTCCAGACGATCAGCGCGAGATGCTGCAGGATGATCGACAGGCCGATCGCCGTGATGAGCGGGGCGAGGCGCGGCGCGTTGCGCAGCGGCCGGTAGGCGACGCGCTCGAGCGCGTATCCGACCCCCATGCACGCGGGAACGGCGACCAGCACGGCGGCGAGCAGGATGACGATCGGCGGCAGGCCGAGCTGCGCCCCGGCGAGGGCGTTGATGACCGTCAGCGAGACCATCGCGCCGATCATCACGATCTCGCCGTGCGCGAAGTTGATGAGCTGGATGATCCCGTAGACCATCGTGTAGCCGAGCGCGACGATCGCGTACACGCTGCCGAGGGTCAGCCCGTTCACGAGCTGTTGCAGGAAGATGTCCACGAGGACCGGCGGTGGCCGTTCGGGTCGAACGTGACGGATTGTGAGGGCAGGCGGCGAGTTCCGGCAATGCCCGCGGGCGAGCGCGCTCCTGCGGTGCCTCCGGATATGAAAACGGCGCCCCGCGGGGCGCCGTCGCCGTGCCCGGGGCCGCCTACTTCTTCGGCGCCATCGCCGGTGCCATCGCCGGCGCGGCCGGGGCCGCCGGCGCGGCCGCCGCCGCTTCACCGCCGATCTTGGTGGTCTTGCCCGACTTGACGATCGCGACCGGCTCGACCTTGCCGCCCTTCATCTGGAAGATCGTGATCTCGGCGTCCTTGCGATCGCCCTTGTCGTCGAATTCGACGTGGCCGGTGGCGCCGTCGTAGCTGATCTTGTGCAACTCGGGCAGGTACTTCGCGGGATCCGGCGAATCGGCCTTCTGCATCGCCGTGATCAGCAGCATCGCCCCGTCGTAGTAGTAGGGTGCGTATTGCTTGATCTCACCGTACTTCGCGTTGAACGCGTCGACGAACGCCTTCGACGCCATCTGCGTCGGGATGCCCGCCTGCGAGCAGATCATCCCGTCGGCGGCCTTGTCGCCGGCGAGCTTGTTCATCTCCGTCGTGCAGGCGCCGTCGCCGAACGCGAACTTCGCCTTGATGCCGAGCTCGCGCGCCTGCTTGAGCATCGGGCCGCCGGTCGCATCCATGCCGCCGTAGAACACGGCGTCGGGGTTCTTGCCCTTCATCTTGGTGAGGATCGCCTTGAAGTCGGTCGCCTTGTCGTTGGTCTTCTCGCGCGCGACGATCTGCACGCCGGCCGCCTTCAGCGTCTTCTCGACCTCGTTCGCGAGCCCTTCGCCGTACGCGGTGGCGTCGTCGGCGATCGCGACCTTCTTGATCTTCAGCTCGTTCGCGATGTAGGCGGCGACGGCCGGACCCTGCTGGTCGTCGCGCGCCACGGTGCGGAAGATCGTCTTGAACCCCTGCTCGGTGAGCTTGGGGTTGGTCGCCGACCCGGAGATCATCGGGATGCCGGCCTGGTTGTAGACGGCGGAGGCGGGAATCGTCACGCCGGAATTCAGGTGGCCGACCACGCCCGCCACCTTCGCGTCGACGAACTTCTGGGCGATCGTCGGCCCGAGCTTCGGGTCGGCCTGGTCGTCCTCGCTCATCATCACGAAATTGACCGCCTTGCCGCCGAGCTTGATCTTCTTCGCGTTCGCTTCGTCGACGGCGAGGTGAACGCCGTTCTCGTCGTCCTTGCCGAGATGCGCGATGCCGCCCGTCAGCGGGCCGGCGTGGCCGATCGTGACGGTGATCGTCTGCTCGGCGGGGGGTGCCGGGGCCGCGGCGGGCGCGGCGGCCGGCGCGGCCGCCTGCTTGGGCTCTTCCTTGCTGCAACCATAGACGCCAATCACCGCGACGGCGGCGAGCATCAGGCCTATCTTTTCCGTGACACGCATTGGGCTTCTCCGGACGGGGGGAGTGAAAAAAGGGTAACGAAACATTATCATTCGACGGCAATTCGGGTGTCAACGAGCGCAAGCGCCGGGAGCGCACAGGGGGGGCCGGAGCCCGTCCGGGCGCGCATCCCGTCGGGACCGGGCGCGTTCCATCGCACCCGGCTTGCCGGCGGACGGGGACTCGTCCTGTCGTCCGGCGCTTTTCGTGAATCCGTCCCCGGTCGCAGGCGCATCCAACGCGGGTGCGCCGGCTTCGCGCCGCGCCAACCGCGCAGTGCCCGGCGTTGTCTTGCAACGCGTCCCACCAGGACGCGAGGGAGTGAACGGATGAGAATCGGCATCACGCGCCGGCGTGTCGCCATCGCGGCCGTCGCCGTTGCGATCGTGGCGGGCGCAGCCGGCACCGCAGCGCTGCGCGCGGTGAAGCGCAGCGCGGCCGCGGCCGCCGACCGGGCGGCGGTCACGCTGCAGTTCGTCCCCGCCGACCTGACGCGCGTCGAGTACACGCCGCTCGCGCGCTGGCTGCCCGTTTCGGGCACGCTGCAGCCGGTTCGCCAGGCGATCGTCAAGGCCAAGGTCGCCGGCGACATCGCCGGCCTGACGGTGCGCGAGGGCGAGGCGGTGCGCGCCGGCCAGAAGATCGCGCGCATCGAATCGGCCGACCTGCAATCGCGGCTCGTCGATCGCATCGGCGCCGTCGAGAGCGCCCGGGCGCAGCTCGCGCTCGCCGAGAAGACTCGGGCGATGAACGTGCGGCTGCTCAACGACAAGTTCATCTCGCAGAACGCGTTCGACAGCACGGAATCGTCGTTCAACGTCGCGCGCGGCAACGTCAAGTCGGCGGAGGCCCAGGTGCAGCTCGCGAAGAACGCGCTCGCCGACGCGGACGTCGTCGCGCCGCTGCCCGGTGTCGTGGCGAAGCGTCACGTGCAGTCCGGCGAGAAGGTCGCGATCGAGGCGCCGATCGTGACGATCGTCGACCTCGCGGACCTCGAGGTGCAGGCGCTCGTGCCGGCGATCGACGTTCCCGAGCTGCGGCTCGGCATGCCGGTCGACCTCGCCGTGGACGGCTTCGGGGAGCGCCGCTTCAGCGGGCGCATCGAGCGGATCAACCCGGCGACCGAGCCCGGCACGCGCGCGATCGTCGTCTACGTCGGCCTGCCCAATCGCGACGCGGCGCTGCGCGGCGGCATGTTCGCGACCGGGCGCATCGCGCTCGCGGCGAGCGTGCCCGCGCCGACGCTGCCGCTCGCCGCCGTGCGCGCCGAGGCGGGACAGTCCTACGTGTGGACGATCGACGGCGGCAGGCTCGCCCGGCGCATCGTGATCACCGGCCGGCGCGACGAGACGAACGGCCGCATCGAGATCAAGACGACGCTGCCCCCGCAGATGCCGGTGCTGGCCGCGCGCTTCGACAATCTGAAGGACGGCGCGCCGGCGCTGGTCAAGGCGCCGACGTCGTCGCAGAACGCGACCCGCGGCAAGGCCGGCGGCGCGGGCTGAGCCGGCACGCCGCATATGTGGATCACGCGCACCTCGATCGCCAACCCGGTCTTCGCGACGATGGTGATGATCGCGATCACCGTGCTCGGCTGCTTCTCGTATGCGCGGCTCGACGTCGAGCAGATGCCCGACGTCAGCCTGCCGTTCGTCTACGTCCAGACGACGTATCCGGGCGCCGCGCCCGAGGCGGTCGAGGCCGACGTCACGAAGCCGATCGAATACGCGGTCAACCAGGTCTCCGGCGTCAAGCGGATCATCTCCAATTCGCGCGAGGGTCGCAGCGACGTCTTCGTGGAATTCCGGCTGGCGACGAACGTCGCGCAGGCGGTGCAGGACGTGCGCGACCGGATCGCGGCGATCCGCGCGAGCTTCCCGAAGGACGTCAAGGACCCGCAGGTGTTCCGGGTCGAGAACGAGAACAGCGAGCCGGTCGTCATGCTCGCCGTGATGTCGCACACGACCGGGCTGCGCGAGCTGACGTCGCTCACCGACCAGACGATCGTCAAGACGCTGGAAAACCTGCCCGGCGTCGCACGCATCGACGTCAACGGCCGCGTGACGCGCCAGATCCTGATCCAGGTCAAGCCGAACGCGCTGACCGCGCTGGGCCTCGGCGTCGACCAGGTCGTCAACGCGATCCGCGAGGCGAACCAGGACGTGCCCGCGGGCCGCATCACCCACGGGCCGAGCGATTCGGTCGTGCGCATCGAGGGCAAGATCAAGGACCCGCCGCAGTTCGGCCGCATCATCGTCGCGCAGCAGCGCGGCGGCCCGGTGTACCTGACGCAGGTGGCGGATGTCATCGACGGCGAGAAGGAGCAGGAGTCGATCTCGCGGATCAACGGGCATCCGGCGATCACGCTCGACATCCAGAAGGCGCAGGACGCGAACATCGTCGAGACCGGGCGCAACGTGCAGGCGGCCGTCGACGCGCTGAAGGCGCGGCTGCCCACCGACATCGAGGTGCGCGTGACCTACTCGCGCTCCGAGCGGGTGCAGCGCGAAGTCGACCGGGTGAAGAGCACGATCGTCGAGGGGGCGCTGCTGACCGTGCTGATCGTGTTCTTCTTCCTGCATAGCTGGCGCAGCACGGTGATCACCGGGCTCACGCTGCCGCTCGCGGTCGTGGCGACGTTCATCGCGCTCTACGCGTTCGGGTTCACGCTCAACTTCCTGACGCTGATGGCGCTGTCGCTGACGATCGGGCTTCTGATCGACGACGCGATCGTCGTGCGCGAGAACATCGTGCGCCACCTCGGCATGGGCAAGGACCACGTCACCGCGGCGCGCGAGGGGACCGACGAGATCGGCCTCGCCGTGATGGCGACGACGTTCGCGATCGTCGCCGTGTTCGTGCCGATCGCCTTCATGAGCGGGATCATCGGGCGCTTCTTCTTCCAGTTCGGCGTCACCGTCGCCGTTGCGGTGCTGGTGTCGCTGTTCGTGAGCTTCACGCTCGACCCGATGCTCTCGTCGGTATGGGCCGATCCGCCCGGATCGCGCTTCGCGCGGGTGCCGTGGCTCGGCCGGCTCATGGCGCGCGTCGAGCGCGCGATCGAGTGGATGCACCGCTTCTACGGCGGCCTCCTCGCGTGGGCGCTTTCGCATCGCAGGTCGGTGCTCGCGATCGCGCTCGCGACGTTCGCCGCGAGCTTCGCGATCGTGCCGCTCGTCGGCACCGAGTTCATTCCCGAGACGGACCGGGGCTTCATTTCGCTGCGGCTCAACACGCCGGTCGGATCGAGCCTCGAGTATGCGAACGGCAAGGTGCTCGAGGCCGAGCAGACGCTGCGGCAGTTTCCCGAGGTCGAGCTCGCGATGACGACGGTGGGCACCGAGGACGGGCGCAACTACGCGCGCGTCAACCTCAAGCTCGTCGATGCGACTGCCCGCCGCCGCTCGCAGAAGGACCTCGAGCGCGCGATCCGCGCCGCGCTGAAGCCCATCCCGGGCATCGAGCTCGCGCTCGGCTACGACCGGCCGATCTGGTTCAACCTGCTCGGCCCGGATCCCGACACGTTGTCGCGGCTCGCGCGCGAATTCGCGGCGCAGGTGGCGAACGTCCCCGGCATCGCCGACCTCGAGACGTCGGACAAGATGGCCAACCCGGCGCTGTCGATCCGGCTCAACGACGCCGCCGCCGCCGATCTCGGCATCACCGTGCAGCAGGTCGGCGCGACGATCCGGCCGCTCCTCGCCGGCGACACGATCAGCTACTGGCTCGGCCCCGATGGCCAGAACTACGAGGTCAACGTGCAGCTCTCGAAGGACCGGCGCCAGCTCGCGTCCGACCTCGGCAACCTGTACCTGACGACGAACAGGCGCGGCCCCGACGGGCAGATGCGGATGGTGCCGCTGCGCCAGGTCGCCGAACTCGTCGACTCGACGAGCCCGCAGATCATCAAGCGGCAGGACCTGCAGCGGCGCGTCGGCATCTACGCCAACGCGGAAGGCCGGCCCGCCGGCGACGTCGGGAGCGATGTCCAGAAGATCGCGGACCGGATGCCGCTGCCGCCCGGCTACGCGCTGAAGGCGGCCGGTCAGCAGCAGGACATGCAGGAATCCTTCCGGGCGGCGGTGGCGGCGCTCGGGCTCGCGATCATCTTCATCTACCTGATCCTCGCGTCGCAATTCGCGAGCTTCACGCAGCCCGTCGCGATCATGGCCTCGCTGCCGTTCTCG
>DASURV010000214.1:0-12174 GCA_036375455.1 Casimicrobiaceae bacterium
CCAGGAAGAAATAGCGCGGCGGAGGCGAAATTGCGTCGATCGCGCGGCGTGCCCGCGCCTGGCGCCGGACCCGACATCGCAAGGAGGCCAACATGAGTGAAGCGCAACTGCGTGCGGCCGCGCTCGAGTATCACGAGTTCCCGCGGCCGGGCAAGGTATCGATCGCGCCGACCAAGCCGCTCGCCAACCAGCGCGACCTTTCGCTCGCCTATTCGCCGGGCGTCGCCTACGCGTGCACGGCGATCCAGCAGAACCCCGCCGAAGCCGCGCGCTACACGGGGCGCGCGAACCTGGTCGCGGTCATCACGAACGGCACGGCGGTGCTCGGGCTCGGCAACATCGGCGCGCTCGCCGGCAAGCCGGTGATGGAGGGCAAGGCGTGCCTGTTCAAGAAATTCGCGGGGATCGACGTCTTCGACATCGAGGTCGGCGAGACGGATCCCGACAAGGTCGTCGAGGTGATCGCGGGCCTCGAGCCGACGTTCGGCGGCATCAACCTCGAGGACATCAAGGCGCCGGAATGCTTCTACATCGAGCGCAAGCTCCGCGAGCGGATGAAGATTCCCGTGTTCCACGACGACCAGCACGGCACGGCGATCGTGGCGGCGGCCGCGGTGCTGAACGGGCTCACGATCGTGGGCAAGGACATCGGCAAGGTGAAGCTCGTCTGCTCGGGGGCGGGCGCGGCCGCGCTCGCCTGCCTCGACCTGCAGGTGAGCCTGGGCCTCGATCCGGGCAACGTGCTCGTCGTCGACAGCAAGGGCGTCATCTCCAAGGGGCGGCGCGAAGCGGTGGATGCGGACAAGGCGCGCTACGCCCAGGAGACGCGGGCGCGCACGCTCGCGGACGCGATCGAGGGCGCTGACATCTTCCTCGGACTTTCCACCGGCGGCGTGCTCACCGCGGACATGGTGAAGCGGATGGCTGACCAGCCGATCATCCTGGCGATGGCCAATCCGGAACCGGAAATCCGGCCCGAGATCGCCAAGGCCGCGCGCCCGGACTGCCTGATCGGCACCGGTCGCTCCGACTACCCGAACCAGGTGAACAACTCGCTGTGCTTCCCGTTCATCTTCCGCGGCGCGCTCGATTGCGGCGCGAGCACGATCAACGAGCCGATGAAGCTCGCCGCGACGCGCGCGCTCGCCGCGCTCGCGCAGGCCGAGCCGTCGGAGATCGTCGCGCTCGCGTACGGCGAGGCGACGCCGGCGTTCGGACCGGATTACCTGATTCCGCGCGCCTTCGATCCGCGCCTGATCGTCAACATCGCGCCGGCGGTCGCGAAGGCGGCGATGGAAAGCGGCGTCGCGACGCGCCCGATCGCCGATTTCGGCGAATACCGCGATCGGCTGACGCGCTTCGTCTACCATTCGGGCACGCCGATGGCGCCGGTATTCGTGGCCGCGAAGCGCGCGCCGAAGCGCGTCGCGTTCGCCGAGGGCGAGGACGAGCGCGTGCTGCGGGCGGCGCAGGCCGGGATCGACGAGGGCATCGTGCATCCGGTGCTGATCGGGCGCACCGACGTCATCGCAACGCGGATCAAGCGCCTCGGCCTGCGCCTCGCGCCCGGCCGCGACTGCGCGATCGTCAACATCCTCGACGACCCGCGCTACAAGGACTACACGCAGGACTACTACATGCTGGCGCGGCGCCAGGGCGTCACGCGCGCGCAGGCGCTGGAGGACATGCGCACGCGTGCGACGCTGGTCGGTGCGATGCTCGTGCGCCGCGGCGACGCCGACGCGATGCTGTGCGGGACCTCCGGCAACGTCATCGGGCACCTGCGCTACGTGCGCGCGGTGATCGGGATGCGCGAGGGGGTCCACACGCTCGCGGCGATGCAGATGATCATGCTGCCCGGCCGGCAGGTCTTCATCTGCGACACGCATGTCAATCGCGACCCGAATGCCGACGAGATCGCCGAGATGACGCTGCTCGCCGCCGAGCAGGTGCGCCGCTTCGGACAGGAGCCGCGCGTCGCGCTGCTGTCGCACTCGAGCTTCGGCAGCTCCGATGCGCCGTCGGCGCAGAAGATGCGCGACGCGCTCGACATCGTCCTGCGGAAGGCGCCCGATCTCGTCGTCGAGGGCGAGATGCAGGCGGACGCCGCGCTGTCCCGGGAAATACGCGATCGGGTGTTCCCCGACTCGCGCCTGCCCGCCGACGCGAACGTGCTGATCATGCCGAACATCGATGCGGCGAACATCACGTACAACGCGTTGCGCGTCACGGCGGGCGAGGGCATCACCGTCGGCGGCATCCTGCTGGGCGCCGCGAAGCCGATCCACATCCTGACGCCGTCGGCGACCGTGCGCCGGATCCTCAACATGACCGCGGTGGCGGTCGCGGAGGCGGGAGCGCAGGGCGCGGCGGCCGGCGGTTGACCACGGGCGGCGGGCCCGGAGGCGCACATGCCGGCCGGCGCGTAGCGAACGTCGTGGCGGACGCCTCTTCCGCGGGCGGCCCGCATCGCGTCGTCATCGTCGGCGGCGGCGCCGGGGGCCTCGAGCTCGCGACGAAGCTCGGCGACCGGCTGGGTCGGCGGGGCACGGCCGAGATCACGCTGATCGAGCGCAGGCGGACCCATTTCTGGAAGCCGCACCTGCACGAGATCGCCGCCGGCAGCATGGATCTCGACAGCTACGACACCGACTACCTCGCGCAGTCGCACTGGCACGGCTTCCGTTACCGCATCGGCGAGATGACCGGGCTCGAGCGCGCGCGGCGTCGCGTCCACGTCGCGCCGTTCATCGACGAGGACGGCGACGAGGTCGCCCCGGCGCGGACCTTCGAATACGACACGCTGGTGATCGCCGTCGGCAGCCGCACGAACGATTTCGGCACCCCGGGCGCGAACGAGCATGCGATATCGCTCGACGACCCCGACGCCGCCGAGCGGTTCCACCGCCGCCTCGTCAACGCCTATATTCGCGCCCATACGCAGGCGGAGCCGCTGCGTCCCGAGCAGTTGCACGTCGCGATCATCGGCGCGGGCGCCACCGGCGTCGAGCTGGCCGCCGAATTGCACAACACGACGCGCACGCTGGTGTCGTACGGTCTCGACCGCATCGACCCGGAGAAGGACATGCACCTCATCGTCATCGAGGCCGCGGAGCGCATTCTCCCGGCGCTGCCGGGTCGGCTGTCGACCGCTGCGATGCGGCTGCTCGAGAACATGCGCATCGGCGTGCGGACCTCGGCGCGCGTGGCGGAGGTGATGCCGGGCGGCGTACGGCTCGCGAGCGGCGAAGTCATCGCCGCGGAGCTCGTCGTGTGGGCGGCCGGCGTCAAGGCTCCCGAGTTCCTGCGCGACCTCGACGGGCTCGAGACCAACCGCATCAACCAGCTCGTCGTGCAGGCGACGCTGCAGACGACGCGCGACGATGACATCTTCGCGATCGGCGATTGCGCGGCGTGCCCGTGGCTCGGCAAGGGCGACGCCAGCGTGCCGCCGCGGGCGCAGGCGGCGCACCAGCAGGCGTCGCACATGGCTCGACAGATCCGTCACCGGCTGCGCGGCGAGCCGCTTTCGCCATGGCGCTATCGGGATTTCGGCTCGCTGGTCTCGCTCGGGGAATTCTCGACCGTTGGCAACCTGATGGGCACGCTGACCGGCGGCAATCTCTGGCTCGAGGGCTGGTTCGCGCGGATGATGTACCTATCGCTGTACAAGATGCACGAGCTCGCGTTGCACGGCTTCTGGAAGATGGCGCTCGACACGGCGGCGCGGATGATCACGCGGCGCACCGAGCCGCACGTGAAGCTGCACTGAGGCGGCCACGTCGCGACTTTGCGCGGGGTTCTCCGCGATTGTAGATTTTGCAATCGCGCGCGGCGTCGCCGTGCGGCATCGCCGACGCATTTGCGGTGTATGCTGGACGGGCCGGCGCGCCGCGCAGGTGCCACGCCGGATCGGACAACGCGTTTGCGGAACCAATCGTCAACCGACAGGAGCGAATGATGGGTTTGATCGACTTCGTAAGGGATGCCGGCGAGAAGCTGTTCGGACGAGGACAGGCGCAGGCGGCGATCAAGGAGGCGGCGGCGGAACCCTCGAACCAGGAGAAGGTCCAGGCGGCGAACGCCGCGGCCGGCGACGCGATCCTCGAGTACATCAAGTCGCAGAAGCTTTCGGCAACGGGGCTCACGGTCACCTACGACGGGGCGACGTCGACGGTCAGCGTCTTCGGCGTGGCGCCCGACCAGGCGACGCGCGAGAAGATCGTGCTCTGCTGCGGCAACGTCGCCGGTGTCGTCGCCGTCAAGGACATGATGAGCGTCGACCGGAGCGAGCCCGAAGGCCGGTGGTACACGGTCGTGTCGGGCGACACGCTGTCGAGGATTTCGAAGCAGTACTACGGCGACGCGAACCAGTACATGAAGATCTTCGACGCGAACAAGCCGATGCTCACCTCGCCCGACAAGATCTACCCCGGACAGAAGCTGCGCATACCGCCGCAATGACGCTGGACATGCTCCGCGAAGGGCTTCGGGCGCGCGCCGCCATGACCGCGTCGAAGCGCGCCGGCCCCGGCGATGACGACGACGAGGTGCCGATCGGAGACCCGCCCGACGACGAGGGCGGCGATTGGGACGACGACGAAGAAGACGAAGAAGATGAAGAGGACGACGAGGAACCGCTGCAGGCGACCGCCTATTGCGCCGCAGCATCGCCATCGCCTCGCCATCGCGGCACAATGGCGCCCTCGAGCGTGCGCGGCGGGTGACGAGCGTCGATCGCCGCGACGCCGCCCGGCCTCGCCGATGCCCGTCCTCCGACACCCGATACCTGACCTCTGATACCTGAAACCTACCTCGCCATCGAGAACGTGTCGGTCGCCTACGATGGCACGCGCGTACTGTCCGACGTCACGCTCGATGTCGGCCGCGGCGAACTCGTCGCGCTGCTCGGCAGCTCCGGATGCGGCAAGACGACGCTGCTGCGCTCGATCGCCGGCTTCGTGACGCCGCAGGCGGGGCACATCCGCGTCGGCGGGCGCGACATCATACCGCTGCCGCCCGAGAAGCGCGGCACGGCGATGATGTTCCAGTCGTACGCGCTGTGGCCGCACATGAGCGTGGCCGGGAACATCGGCTACGGCCTCAAGATGCGCGGCGCATCGAAGGAAGCGATCGCCCGGCGCGTCGACGAAATGCTGGCGCTGCTGCAGATGCAGGGCTTCGCGCCCAGGCCCGTGACGCAGCTTTCGGGCGGCCAGCGGCAGCGGGTGGCGCTCGGGCGCGCGCTCGCCGTGGACCCGCAGCTCCTGCTGCTCGACGAGCCGATGTCCAACCTCGACTACAAGGTGCGCATCGAGCTGCGCCACGAGCTGCGCGCGTTGCAGAAGCGCATCGGCATCACGGCGGTCTACGTGACGCACGATCGCGAGGAGGCGCTGACGCTCGCCGATCGCATCGCGGTGATCGACGCCGGCCGCGTCGTCCAGTACGGATCGCCGGAACAGATCTTCCACCGGCCGGCGTCGGCGTTCGTCGCCGGGTTCATGGGGGCCGACAACGCGATCGAGTTGCGCCGCGCGGACGACGGCCGCCTGAGCGCCGCTGGGGAAGGCGGGAGCACGGGCGAGCCCGTCACCGCGCATTTCCGCAGCGACGCCGCGCGGATCGACGCCGCCGGACAGGCGCCGGGCGGATCGGACCTGCGACTGCCGGGCCGCGTCGTCCAGACGCTTTACGTCGGGCAGGGCTATCGCTATCGCGTGCGCACCGACGGCGCCGACATCTGGGCGCACGCCCCGCACCGCATCGACGAGGGGGCACCGGTTGCCGTCGTCGTCCCCCGTGATGCATTGTTGCTGTTTCCGCGCGCGGCTTCACAGGGCTGATCGGGGAACGCGCGGCGCTCGACGCGATCAGCGATTACACGACTCGGGAGAGATCCATGAAACTGCGCATCCTGCTGTCCATCGCGGCGTTGGGCCTCGCCGCCGCCGCACCCGCCGCTGCGCAGACGACGCTCAACGTCGTCACCGCGGGCGACCAGAACATGGTCGACTACGTCAACAACTATCTCGGCCCGAGGTTCGAGAAGCTAAATCCGGGCGTCAAGGTGCGTGCGGTCGGTACCGGCCCGGGCGACGCGGGCTCGCAGAAGATCTACGAGAAGCTCGAGGCGCAGAACAAGGCCGGCGCGGCGGCGTGGGACGTCGACGTCGCCGTCGTGCACCAGCGCGGCGCCGCGACGATGGTCAACGAGAAGCTGCTGATGCCGTACCGCAACGACGTCGCCGCCGGCAAGCTCGTATCGCGCGACACGGCGAAGAACGCGCTCGGGGCGAACGTCGACGGCTACGTGCTGCCGATGTTCCACAGCCAGATCGCGTTCGCGTACAACCCCGACCTCGTGAAGCGCGCGCCGAAGTCCTTCGCCGAGCTCAACGACTGGGTGAAGAAGAATCCGAAGCAGTTCGGCTACAACGGCGTGAAGGGCGGCATGTCGGGCGTCGGCTTCGTCATGGGCTGGGTCGCGGCGGACAGCGGCATGGGCGACAAGCTCGAGAAGGGTCCGTACGATCCGGCGATGAAGGCGACGATCGACAAATCGCTCGCGAGCCTCAAGGACTTCAACCAGTACGTCGTGATGACGCCGGGCAACGCCGGCACGCTCGACATGCTCAATCGCGGCGAGATCGCGATGGGGCCGGTGTGGGTCGACATGTTCTACACGTGGATGGCCGACGGCAAGATGAACCCGAAGGTGAAGCTCGAGCTGCCGGCGCCGGGTCTGCCGGGTCAGCCGATGTACTACGTGATTCCGGCGAAGGCCGCCAATGCGGCGCTCGCGAAGAAGTTCATCGACCTCGCCGAGAGCCCCGAGGTGCAGGCGGACGGCATCGTCAAGCAGTTCAACTGGTATCCGGGCATCGACCCGCAGTACGTGCAGTCGAAGATGACGCCGGCGGAGTGGAACAAGCTCTTCACCGACATCACGCCCGCCGACCTCGCGAAGAACGGGCGGCCGTTCCCGCTGTCGCAGTACTTCACCGACATCGTCGAAGGCTACGAGCGCGTCGTGCTGAAATAGCCGATGACCGAGGCTGCGCCCGGCGGCGGCACGAGCAGCGAAGGGCCGCCCCGAGCTGCTCGTCCCGCCCCCACGGGGGGCAGCGCAGCGGCGAAGCCGCGAGCGTGGGGGGACCTTTCCAGCCGCTGGACGGCGGTCGCGCTCGTCGTTCCGGCGCTCGCCGTCGTCGCCATCTTCTTCGTCCTGCCGCTTCTGCTGTCCGCGGTCAGCGCGTTCCGCGCGGCCGACGGCTCGCCCACGCTGGCGCATTTCGCGAAGTCGCTCGACTTCTACGGCCGCGACCTGGTCTTCACCGTCGCGATCGTCGCGCTGTCGACGCTGCTGATCGCGCTCGTCGCGATCGCGATCGCCGGCTACCTGACGCTCGGCGAGCACCCGCGCGCGGTCGCGATCCTGCGCTGGCTCTATCGCTGGCCGCTGTTCATTCCGTTCGTCGTCGCCGGGCAGGTGATGCGCACGTTCCTCGCGAAGAACGGGATGCTCAACCACGTGCTGATCGGCACGGGGCTGCTCGAGCCGCTGTCCGCGCAATCCTGGCTCGACTGGCGCGGGATCGTCGTCGCCTTCGTCTGGAAGCAGGCGCCGTTCGTCACGCTGCTGCTGGCGGGCGCGATGGCGGCGCTCGAGCGCCAGCACATCGAGGCGGCGCGCAACCTCGGCGCGCCGCGCTGGCGCGTGCTCGTCGACATCGTGCTGCCGCAGGTGCGCGGCACGCTGCTGGTCGGGCTCGTGCTGTCGTTCGTCACGATGCTCTCGGTCCTTTCGGTTCCGCTGATGATCAATCCGAACTCGCCGACGATGATCACCGTCGACGTCGCGTACCGGATCAACACGTTCGCGGACTACGCGGTCGCGAATGCGCTCTGCCTGCTGTCGCTGCTGCTCGCCGCGCTGGGCGCGGCATTCTACCTGCGCCATGCCGTGCGGCGCGTCGAGGCGGGCGCGGCATGACCCGCACCGGCCGCATCGGACCGAACCTGGTCCGCGCCCTGCTGATCGCGCTGCTGGCGTTCGTGATCTTCGGGCCGCTCGCGAACCTCCTGCTGTGGGCGTTCGCCGAGCGCTGGTACTTTCCGGACAAGCTGCCGTCGGCGTACGGCTTCACGTTCTGGCTGCGTGTATTCGCGCCGCGCGGCAATGCGCTCGCGTCGCTCGGCACGAGCGTCTGGATCGCGCTCCTGACCGTCGCGTTCAGCCTCGCCGTCGCGATCCCGGCCGGCTACGCGCTCGGGCGGCTCAAGCTGCCGTGGCGCGGCCTGATCCTGCTCGCGTTCCTGCTGCCGCAGGCGGTTCCGAACCTGCCGGTCTACGTGAACATCGCGCAGGTGTTCTATCAGATCGGACTTGCCGGCACGATCACCGGCGTCGTGCTCGTGCACGCGTCGCACGGCCTGGTGCTCGCCGTGTGGATCGCTTCGGCGGCGTTCGCGTCGGTGGACGGCTCGCTCGAGGAGGCGGCGCGCAACATCGGCGCGTCGGCGTGGACGTGCTTTCGCACGATCACGCTGCCGCTCGCGGCGCCGGGGCTGGTGGCGAGCGCGATCTTCGTGTTCCTCGAATCGCTCGACGAGTTCACCGGGACCTACTTCGTCGGCGTCCCGGACGTGACGACGCTGCCGCTTCTGATGTTCAACGCGAGCATGGGCGGCAATTACCAGATCGCCTCGATCACGGCGCTGCTGCTCCTCGTCCCCTCGATCGCGTTCATGCTCGTCGTCGAGCGCTTCCTGAAGGCCGACGTGCTGGCGATGGTGGGACGCTGACGGCGCGCGCCGCCGGGGCTGCGCGGCGAGCGTTCCGCCGGCGTGGCGGTTCGCGGCGGTATGATGGCGGTGAGTCGTTCCGACGCGCGCGCGGGCGGGACCGCGGAAGGAGGGTCGGATGTACGCGCAGATGGTCGAGACCGGTCTGCAGCAGGTCCAGGACGTCGCGGACATGACGCCCGAGGAGCGGGCGTTCCAGGCGCGCATCGACGCGGACGTCAAGATCGAGCCGAAGGACTGGATGCCGGAGGCGTACCGGCGCACGCTGATCCGCCAGATCCAGCAGCACGCGCATTCCGAGGTCGTCGGCATGCTGCCGGAGGGCAACTGGATCACGCGCGCGCCGTCGTTGCAGCGCAAGGCGATCCTGATGGCGAAGGTGCAGGACGAGGCGGGGCACGGCCTGTACCTGTACTGCGCGGCCGAGACGCTCGGCGTGTCGCGCGATCAGATGGTCGCCGACCTGCACGCCGGCAAGGTCAAGTACTCGTCGATCTTCAACTACCCGACGCTCACGTGGGCCGACATCGGCACGATCGGCTGGCTCGTCGACGGCGCGGCGATCATGAACCAGATTCCGCTCTGCCGCTGCAGCTTCGGCCCCTATGCGCGGGCGATGATCCGCGTCTGCAAGGAGGAGTCGTTCCACCAGCGGCAGGGCTTCGACATCATGATGACGCTCTGCCGCGGCACCGCAGAGCAGAAGGCGATGGCGCAGGATGCGCTCG
Source organism: Casimicrobiaceae bacterium (assembly GCA_036375455.1). Taxonomy (GTDB): domain Bacteria; phylum Pseudomonadota; class Gammaproteobacteria; order Burkholderiales; family Casimicrobiaceae; genus VBCG01. The sequence continues at coordinate 9,537 of DASURV010000214.1, forward strand.
CCCGCTGGTGGTGGCCTTCGCTGATGATGTTCGGACCCTCCGATGCGCAGAGCGTGCACAGCGCGCAGTCGGCGCGCTGGAAGATCAAGCTGCTGTCGAACGACGAGCTGCGGCAGCGCTTCGTCGACCAGACGGCGCCGCAGGCCGACTACCTCGGACTGCGAATCCCCGACGACAAGCTCGCCTGGAACGAGGCGCGCGGGCACTACGATTTCGGCGCGATCGACTGGGAGGAATTCCACGAGGTGATCGGCGGCCACGGCCCGTGCAATCGCGACCGGATGCGCACGCGGGTGACGGCCTGGGAAGACGGCGCATGGGTGCGCGAGGCGGCGCTCGCGCATGCGGAAAAGCGCGCGGCGCGGGCGCGGCAGGCCGCGTAACGCGAGTGTGCCGAGTCAGAAGTTCCGACGATAAGGGAGCCGATTTCGCCGCGAACTATCGAGCGAATTTCTGACTCGGCACACTGGAGGAGGGGACGTGGGCACCGAATGGCCATTGTGGGAAGTGTTCATCCGCTCGCAGCACGGGCTTGCGCACAAGCACGTCGGCAGCCTGCACGCGCCGGACGCGGAACTGGCGATCAAGAATGCACGCGACGTCTACACGCGCCGCAACGAAGGCATCTCGATCTGGGTCGCGCGCTCGTCCGACATCCACGCATCGTCGCCCGGCGATCGCGCGGCGCTCTTCGAGCCGTCGAACGACAAGGTGTACCGGCATCCGACGTTCTTTCCGATGCCCGACGAAGTGAAGCATCTGTAGGGGCTGGGGATCACGAGCGAGGGGCGAGGGAGCGGCGCACCGAATCCGGATGACGAGCAGATGACGATCGTGGAACCATCCGCAACGATAGCGGCTGATCGTGCGCATGGCGATGCTGCTCCCTCGTCCCGCGCCTCGCTCCTGCTCTTCGACTACCTGCTGCGCCTTGGCGACAACGGCCTCGTGCTCGCGCAGCGGCTCGGCGAATGGGTCGGCCAGGGTCCCGCCCTCGAAGAGGACATCGCGTCGACGAACGTCGGGCTCGACCTCCTCGGCCAGGCGCGACTGTGGCTCGCGTACGCCGGCGAGATCGAGGGTCGCGACGCGCCGCCCGGCCGCAGCGAGGACCAGCTCGCGTATTTCCGCGACAGCGCCGAATACCGCAACCTCCTGCTCGTCGAGCAGCCGAACGGTCATTACGGCGACACGATCGCGCGCCAGTTCCTGTTCGACCAGTGGCACGTGCTGCTTCTCGGCGCGCTCGCCCGCTCGTGCGACGAGCGCATCGCCGGCATCGCCGCCAAGGCGGCCAAGGAAGCGCGCTACCACGTCGAGCGCTCGGCGGACTGGGTGATCCGCCTCGGCGACGGCACGCAGGAGTCGCACGCGCGAATGCAGGCGGCGGTCGACGACCTGTGGATGTACACGGGCGAGATGTTCGCCGTCGACGGCACGGAGCGCGCGCTGATCGATGCGGGGATTGCCGCCGACGCGGCCGCGCTGCGGGCGCCGTGGACGTCGGCGGTCGAGTCGGTGTTCGCGGAGGCGTCGCTCGCAGTGCCGGTCGACGACTGGATGCAGGGGGGACGCTCGCGCGGGGGCAAGCAGGGCGTGCACACCGAGCACCTCTCGCGGCTGCTCGCCGAGATGCAGGTGCTGCCGCGCACGTGGCCGGAGGCGCGCTGGTGACGAGCGCACTGTCGACGCCCGAGGCGCGCGGCGCGAAGGCCGACGGGTGCGCGTCGAGCGAGGCTGCCGCGCTCTGGCGCGCGCTGGGTCGCGTCGTCGATCCCGAGATTCCGCTCGTGTCGATCGTCGAGCTCGGCATCGTGCGCGGCGTCGAGCAGGTGCGCGGCGAATGGGTGATCACGCTGACGCCGACCTATTCGGGATGCCCGGCCACCCGCGTCATCGAAACCGATGTTCGCGCCGCCGTCGCGTCGGTCACCGGCCGGACCGTACGGATCGTCACGGCGCTGGCCCCGCCGTGGAGCAGCGACTGGATCGCGCCCGAGGCGCGGCGCAAGCTGCACGGCGCCGGCATCGCGCCCCCGCAGATCGTCGGCGGCCGGGACGCGACGCAGCCGATCGCATTGCGCCGCAGCGACGCCGTGCGTTGTCCGAACTGCGGGTCGCTGCGCACGTCGGAGCTCGCCCGCTTCGGGTCCACCGCCTGCAAGGCGCAATGGCGCTGCGCGGACTGCCTCGAGCCGTTCGACCACTTCAAGCCGCACTAGCCCGCGAGCGCTGCGGTAGCGATGAGCAAGTTCCATCCGCTGTCGATCGCGAAAGTCGATCGCGAAACGCGCGATGCGATCGCCGTGACGTTCGACGTCCCCGAGGCGCTGCGCGACCTGTTTCGCTTCGAGGCCGGGCAGCACCTGACGCTGCGTGCCGACATCGCGGGCGAGGATGTTCGCCGCTCGTATTCGATCTGCGCGGCGCAGGGCGAGCCGCTGCGCATCGCCGTCAAGCGCACGCCCGGCGGCGTCTTCTCCGTCTGGGCCAACGACGCGCTCGCTGCGGGAGCGAGCCTCGAGGTCATGCCGCCGATGGGCCACTTCAACGTCGCCCCGGAGCCGCGGTCGGCGCGTCACTATCTCGGGGTCGCGGCCGGCAGCGGCATCACGCCGCTGCTGTCGATGGTCGCCAC
>DASURV010000215.1:0-8631 GCA_036375455.1 Casimicrobiaceae bacterium
GAGTCATCTGACTTCCTTTCCTAATCCTCTGGTTTAGGATGTGTCAGATCAAATCTTAGCTTATTCAGATACTGTGTCGTGGACCGGATGCTCTCCGGTCACGCCCGCAATCGCGGAGGAGTACCGGGAGCGAAGTCCACGCGAATCGTCAGCGTCCGGGCTGGTGCATTGAAATCGGCGCCGGCCACAAACCACGGAGCGCCAATCCCCAGCGCCGTTTCGAACAGTTTCTCGGTCATCCCCATCAACCCGAATTACGACCAAGGTCCTGAGTCTACCCAGTCAGATTTCAACAGAGGCCGCAATGAGGAATGGCGGAGAGGGCGGGATTCGAACCCGCGTTAGGGAGTTACCCTAAACACGCTTTCCAGGCGTGCGACTTAAACCGCTCATCCACCTCTCCGTACTCGCAATTTTACGCGAAGACCTGGTTCAACTGGCCTGCCCGCTCCAGGCGGTGCGCATCCTCGCCGCGAGATCGACTGTTACACCCTCTGCAACCCGATGCTTGCTCGATCGACCGTCACTGTCGGCCATGCCCGCACGTCGAAATGCGCGCATACCGCGTCGGTGATGAACCGGCTGCGCGATGCATAGACATGACGATCGCCGGCCCCATTCTGCTGGCGCACGTAGAAGCGTTGGGGCAGTAAAAGCGACAGGTGATCCCTCGCGCGCGTCATCGCCACGTAGAGAAGCCGCCGCTCTTCCTCGATCTCCTGCAAGCTTCCGGCCGCCATGTCGGACGGTATGCAACCGTCGACGCAATTCAGGACCTCACGACCTTCCATTCCTGCCCTTTCGCCGAATGGATCGTCGAAAGCGTCAAGTAGTCGTCGTCGGGCGGCACGTTGCTGCGCTTCATTGAGGGTGTGAATCCGCATTTCCCGTGACCGAACGAACGTTCGGCGCTATACCTGCCTCCGATCCGGCGCGAAAGAGCACGAACGGCCCAGTACCGCTTCATGGCCGCGACACCCCGCCGGAACTCGACAACCATCGTGTCCGGAGCGGCATGGAACTGCGTCGATTTGGCGCGGGCGAGCCGTTTCCGTCGATGACCTGGCCGAAGATCGGCGACGAGACGCTCGTGCCCATCGCGAGCGTGGGCGGCCTTCCTGCAGACGCAGCGCGGCAGCGTCGAACGGTCGCTACGTCCGATCGCCAGCGCGGATCACCCGCCAGCCGATGATCGCGCTGCCGACCGCCAGCAGCGCCGACGCGGCCATGATCCAGCGGAAGCCGGTCACGAACGCCTGCCCGATCGCGCGCTCGGCCGCCGTCCTGCCGGCCGCGTCGAGATTCGCGGGCACGTCGATCGCGGCGAGCTTGCCGCGCTGCGCCTGGATCGCACTTATCGCTGCCGGCGCGATCGTCGCACTCCGCAGGCGAGCGTCGAGATTGCGATCGAAGATCGGCGCCATGATCGCGCCGAACGCCGCGACGGCGAGCAGCCCCGCGATCCGCGATGCCGCGTTGTTGATGCCCGAAGCGGCACCCGCGTTGCCGGTCGCGACCGAGTTCATCACCGTCGTCGTCAGCGGCGCGACGGTGATCGCGAGTCCCAGACCCAGGACGGTGATGCCCGGAAAGAACCCGCTCCAATAACCCGCATCGACGCCGGGAACCGCGAGCAGCGCGAAGCCGCACGCCGCGAGCGCCGGCCCGACGGCCAGCGGCAAGCGCGCGCCACGCCGTTCGACCAATCCACCGGACCAGCGCGAAAGCGATCCCAGCAGCACCGCCATCGGCAGCAACGCCGCACCCGCCGCCGTCGACGAATAGTGCTGCACCTGAATCAGGTTCAGCGGCACGAAGAACAGCGCGCCGCCGAGCGCGCCGTAGACCAGCAGCGTGAGCGCGTTGGCGCCGCTGAAATTGCGCGAGCGAAACAACCGGAGCGGGATCATCGGCGCCGGATGCCGCAGCTCGACGGCGAAGAAGCTCGCCAGCGCCGCTGCCGCCACGCCGAACGCGATCAGGATGCGAGCGTCGCGCCAGCCCCACGTCGGCACCTCGATCAGCGCGAACACCGCTGCGCCGAGACCGAGCGTGACGAGTGACGCGCCGGGCCAGTCGATCGGTCCGCGTGCATCACCGCTGCGGCTTTCGGGCACGTGGCGCCACGTGAGCGCGAGCACCGCGATCGCCAGCGGGACGTTCATGAGGAACGCGGCGCGCCACGTGGCGTGATCGATCAGCCAGCCGCCGAGCACGGGGCCGAGCGCTGTCGTGAGCGACGTCGCAGCCGACCACGTGCCGATCGCCTTGCCCCGGTCGCGCTCCTCGAACGATGCGCTGATGATCGCGAGACTGCCGGGGACGAGCAGCGCGCCGCCGATGCCCTGCACGCCGCGCGCGACGATCAGTTCGAGCACGCTGCCGGCCAGGCCGCACCACACCGATGCCGCTCCGAACACCGTCACGCCGCACGCGAAGACGCGACGGCGGCCGAAGCGATCGCCGGCGGCGCCACCCGCCAGCAGCAGCGTCGCGAGGAACAGCGCGTACGACACGACGACCCATTGCACGTCGGCGAGGCTCGCGCCGAGGCTTCGCTGCAGCGCCGGCAGCGCGACGTTCACGACGGTGCCATCGATGAACACCATGCTCGACGCGAGCACCGTCGCGGTCAGAACCCATCGTGCCGCGGCGGGCCCGCATGGCGCGACGCAGGGCGCGGCGCCGATGGCCGTTACGTCCGACGGCGATGGCGTCATCGAAATGATCGCCGACGATCCCGATGCGAAGCGCGCCATCGCGCCCGGTCAGGATGCGTAGCGCAGTCCCTCGGGCACTGTCCAGCGCTCGGCGATGCGAAAGCCGCCTTCGATCAGCAGCGCAAGCGCGGCGGCGGGAACGGCGCCGGCGAGAAGCATCGCGTGGTCGTTCAGCGCGAGCCCCGTGACGATGCGCTCGCCGTAACCGCCCGCACCGATGAAGGCGGCGATCGTCGCCGTGCCGACGTTGATCACCGCCGACGTCTTGACGCCCGCCATGATCGTGCGCGCCGCGAGCGGCAGTTCGATCTTGCGCAGGATGGTGCCGTCCCGCATGCCGAGCGAGCGCGCGGCATCCTTCATGCCATGCGAGATCTGCACCAGCGCCGCGTGCGTGTTGCGGACGATCGGCAGCAGCGCGTACAGCGCGAGCGCGATGAACGCGGGCACGACGCCGATGCGTCCGGTCAGCGGAATCAGCACGGCGAGGAGTGCGAGCGACGGGACCGTCTGGATCACGCCGGTGGCGCCGACGATCCATCCTTCCAGCGCGGGGCGCCGCGCCGCGAGAATGCCGAGCGGAACCCCCACGACGATGCTCGCCGCCAGCGACACGAACACCAGGCTGAGGTGCTCGAGCGTGAGGCGCCCGAAGTCGGCGCCGAACAGCTTTTCCCAGAAGCCGGTGCGAGATGCATTCGCGGCGCTCGGCGCGCCGGCCGCGGCCGCGCCGGTCGCGCGTCGTTCGAGGAAGCTCGCGGCGATCGACGCGAAGCTCTTGCCTTCGAGCTCGGCGGCCGCGTTCATTTTGCGCATCGAGGCGTCGTCGATCGTGCCTGCGAGCCGTGTCAGCGCCTGCCAGGTCTTCGGCAGCCGCTGCGGCAGATCAGCGCGGTACAGCAGCACCGCGTCGTAGCGCGGAAAGTAGTGACGATCGTCGTCGAGGACGACGAGGCCCTCCTTGTCGATCTTGGCGTCGGTCGAGTAGATGTCGATGACGTCGACCTGACGCTGCGCGATCGCCTCGTACGCGAGCCCGTGATCGAGGCCGCGCGGCGTTTCGAACGGCAGCTCATAGGTCCGCTTCAGGCCCGGCCAGCCGTCGGCGCGGCCGATGAATTCCTGCGACAGGCCCAGGCGCAGCTCGGGATGCGCCTTGAGGTCGGACAGGCGCGTGATGCCCTTCGCGCGCGAATCGTCGCCGCGAACCGCCAGCGCGTACGTGTTGTTGAAGCCGAGCGGCACGCCGACGGCGAGATGCTGCGGCGCGAGCGCCGCGTTGAGGTCGGCGAGCGACGGCACCTGGTCGAGCTTGAGGATTTCCTTGGCGATCGTTCCCGTGTATTCGGGATAGACGTCGATGCTGGCCGACGTGAGCGCGTTCAGGACGATCGCGGTATTGCCGAGTCCCTGCTGATGCACGGCGGTCGTCTCACCGGCCGTCTCGGCCGTCTGCTTGACGATCTCGCCGAGGATGTACGACTCGGTGAAGCGCTTGGAGCCGACGGTGAGCGGCGCCGCCAGCGCGACGGCGCCGAAGGTCGCGAACAGCGTGACCCCGATCGACGATGGAACGACCTTCATCGGCACCGTCCGTTGGCGAGCCGTGCCCGGGCCATGCGCCGGGCGACACGAGCGTGCAGATCATGCCACGTCCGCGCGCAACCGGGCGCGATCGCGGGCGCCTTCCCCGTGTCGGCGACTCGGTGCGAGCCGGCATCGCTTCCAACGGCGACTCCACGGCGCGATGGCGAGCGCCGTCCCCGTGTCGGCGCGTCGGCGCGAGCCGGCAGCGCTTTCGCGGGGAGGCCACTGCGCGCTTCAGCGAGCGGTCTTCTGCCCCGTCGCCTTGCCGTCGAATGCAGCCTGCAATGTCGGGATGTCGAGCTTCACCATCTTCAGCATCGCATCCGTTGCCCGCTTGGCGGCCGCGCGATCGGGATCGGCCATCATCCTGAAGATCACCGTCGGCACGATCTGCCACGAGAGTCCGAACCGATCCTTCAGCCAGCCGCACTGCTCGGGCTCGCCACCTTCGAGCAGCGCGTTCCAGTAGCGATCCACTTCCGTCTGATCCTCGCAGTTCACGACGAACGACACCGCGTGGTTGAACGGGTCCATCTTCCCCGCGGTCATCGCGACGAACGGCTGGCCGCAGAGGACGAAATCGACGACCTTCACCGACTCCGGCGGGCCGCTCGGCGACTCGCTCGGCATCGACGTCACGCGCACGACGCGCGAATCGGGAAAGATCGACGCATAGAAGGCGGCGGCCTGCTCGGCCTCCTTCGAATACCAGAGAAACGGAACGATCTTTTGCATGGGCTCTCCTGTTGGACGTCATTGACGGAACATGCGAAGTGCGCGCGTTCGCGCGGGTCTCCAGAAAGAGAGACCGCGTGGCGAACCGAGGTTCCCATCCATTGGTCGATCGGAAGCGGGCCGAATCGACATCGGCGCCCAGGTCCGGGTCAGTCAGAAGTGCGAGCGGCGCCGCGGGTGAGGCGCCGGCGCATCAGGCGTCGACCAGCACTCCGCCAGGTCCGGGTCAGTCAGAGGTGCGAGCGGCGCCGCGGGCGAGGCGCCGGCGCATCAGGCGTCGACCAGCGTTTCGAAGCCTCCGTAGATCAGCCGCTTGCCGTCGAAGGGCATCGGGTTCGTGTCCACCTGGAGCCTCGGATCGGCCATTACCTTCTTCATGCCCTCGTCCCGCACCTTCCGGGACGGCCACGTGACCCACGAGAAGACGACGGTCTCGTCGTCCTTGCACTTCACCGCCAACGGAAACGACGTGAGCTTGCCCTGCGGCACGTCGTCGCCCCAGCACTCGACCAGGTGCAGCGCGCCATGCTCCTTGAAAACGACCGCCGCCGCTTCCGCGTGCTTCCGGTAGCGCTCGCGATTGGCGGTGGGTACGGCGGCAACGAATCCGTCGATGTAATTCATGATTGATCTCCATCGGTGTGAGGAAAGGTGGTCATGCTGATCTCCGTTCAGATCGGGAATCGGTTTCACTGCTGCAGGGGCCATGCTTGCTGCTCCTTTCATCAAGAACGTGGCTGGGGACTTCAGCACTGGTCGAACGAGCCCCGCCGAAATCGACAATCCCGATTCCGGTTCGCCGCCGATTCCTGCGGAAGACGGGACCCTCGGTTCCGAGACGGCATTTCGATCCGCGTGAGGCGCCGGGCTGATCGCGATCACGACGGTCGATCGGGCGAGGTGGTACGCCTCACCCCAGCCGGAGCGCGAATGCTCGCTGAGCGCGGCGTCTCGACGTCAGGGGGGTGTAATACGAATGAAACAAGAATGGCTTCGCCGTGAAATTCTCCCGACGCGTTGCCTCCCTAGACTGCATGCCATCGCGGCCATGCCGGCCGAGGAGACGACGATGTTTCGCAGCAGCAAAGCAGTTTCTGCATCGACCCGGGCTCGCAAGGTTTCGAGGTCCATCCGCGCGGCGGTTGCCGCTGCCTTTCGAAGGCTCGCCCACGGTGTCGACGAACGCACGGCCGGGGCTCGAAGCCAGAACTTCTACCGCTCGAGCGGGATGGCCTGGACGCGTTGCCTGAAGTAGGGGTTGCAACGGAGTGGCATGCGTTCGCTCTCAGCGCATGCTCGACAACGTCGCCTCGCTTGCGCCGAGCCGATCGAGCGCGCGCGCATAGTCGTCGAGCGTGTCCATGTCGGTCGTGAAGCGGTCGTGCGCCGCTTCGTAGCGGAAGACGTCGTCGGGATACTGGTTCGCGAGCTTGCGGCAGCCGATGCGCCGCTCGCCGACCGCGACCTCGTGCACGTAGCTCGCGGCGAACAGGATCGGGTTGCCGCGCTCGCCCCCGAAATAGGGAATGACGATCGAACGGTCGGTCCTCTCGAGATACGCGGTCACGAGCTCGGCGTAGTCGCGCGGCTCGAGGAGCACCATGTCGCCGAGGCACATCATCACCGCGTCGGTGGCCGTTGTGAGCGCGCCGGCGCCGATCGCCGCCGACGTCATCTGGCCCTCCTCGTAGCGCGGATTCGGCTGCAGCGCGATCGGAAGGTCCGCCAGCGCGGCCATGACGTCGCGGCCCCGGTGGCCCGTCACGACGACGAGCTCCTGCGGTGACGCTTCGAGGATCCGCTCGACCGTATGGCGGATCACCGGCTTCCCGCCGATCGGCAGCAGCATCTTGTGCCGGCCCGCCATCCGCGACGAGGTGCCCGCGGCGAGGACGACGGCGGACCACCTCACGATCCGCGCTCCTCGTGCCAGCGCGTCGAACGGGCTTCCCGCAGCGCGTCCAAGATCAGACTTTCATCAACGAAGCGCGCCGGATCGCCGCGTATTTCGCCGGGTTCTCGCGGAACGTCGCGAGGCAACCGCTGCAGCAGAAGTAGTAACGCTCGCCTTCGTACGTCTCGACGTGCATCGGCTCGCGCGTCGACACGGCGATGCCGCACACGGGGTTGATGAACGTTGCGACCGTTTCCCGGCCCGTCGCGCTGCCTGGCGCCGGCGCCTCGCCCATCGCGAGCGCGGCCAGCATCTTCGGCCTACGCACGTTGCCCTTGCCGCGCAGGCACGCGAGCACGCCCGTCATCGCGACGAGCGCGATTTCGCTCGGCGTCCTGGCGCCGGCGTCGGGTCCTGCGGGCGCCTGCAGTCGCGCGAGGCGCGCATCGTCGATGCCGCGCATGCGCATCAGGTCGCGCAGCCGGTCGGCCTTGCGCCGGCTCGCGATCATCAGCACGTGGCGCGCGGGACTCGCGAGCGCACGCTCCAGCGCGCCGGTGTCGTCCTGACCCTGCGTCGCGAGCAGCACGACGCGCGCCTCCTCCGGCGCCTCGACGAGGCGGATGCCGAGGCGCTGCGCGAAGAACCGCGCATCGTCGGCCGCCGGCGTGTCGCCGATGACGCACAGCGATATGCGCACGCTGTACGGCTGGATGAAGAGCTCGATCGTGCCGTTGCTGGCGCAGGCCATCGCATGCTGCTCGATGCCGGGTTCGGCCTCGCCCGCGTTGGCGATCCGCACGAGCTTCGGCTCGCCGCTCGCGATCGCCTCCTTCGCCGCCGCGACCACGACGTCCCGCGCGCAGCCGCCGCCGATCCAGCCGGCGAGCGAGCCGTCGCGCCGCACGATCGCCTGCGCGCCGACATAGGCCGACGTGGGCGGCGCGACGCGCACGACCGTCACCATCGCGTAGGGCTCGTCGCGCTCGTTCAGCGCCTGTGCAAGCTGCAGGAGCTCCTGTGACGTCATCGCAATGCCTCGACGATTTCGGGAAGCACGCGTTCGAGCGTCGCCAGGTCGGCGCCCGGCGCGAGCAGGTCGACGTGCGGCAGCGCCGCCTGCATCGCGCGGCTCGCCGGCGTCCAGCCGGGGCGGCTCGCGAGCGGATTGATCCACACGATGCGGCGCGCGCGCCGGCGCAGCTCGACGAGCGCGCGCTCGAGCGTTGCCGGCTCGCCGGTGTCGTAGCCGTCGCTGACGACGATCACCGCGGTGCGCGCATGCACGCGCCGCGGCGCTTCGCTGCGGTTGAAATCGCGCAGGCACTCGCCGATGCGCGTGCCGCCGCCCCAGCCTTCCGCGAGCAGGTGCATCTTCTCCTGCGCGCGCCACGGGTCGGGATCGCGCAGCGCCTCCGAGACGCCGGTGATCCGCGTGTGGAAGACGTAGCTCGCGACGTCGGCGAGCTCCGCCGACAGCGCCCGCGCGAGCCGCAGGTAGAAGAAGCTGTAGCGGCTCATCGAGCGGCTGACGTCGAGGAGCAGCACGAGCCGCGGCCGGACGCGACGGTGGTCCTTCCAGGCGAGCGTAAGGGGCGTCCCGCCGCGCTCCACGCTGCGGCGGATCGTGCCGGGCAGATCGAGCCGTCGCCCGCGCGGCGCGCGCCTTTCGCGGCGCAGCTTCAGGTGCCGCAG